>NZ_JBFUIH010000047.1:0-44254 GCF_056401975.1 Pseudomonas sp. P4_C8
TCACCGCGGTGGGTCTGGATGACCGTGGAGATGCCATCGCGGGCAAGCCCGGCTCCTACAGGATTTCGTACCTCCCCTATATCAGGAAATCGCAGCAGTGCCGCGTCGCATCAGCAGAGCGCTTCAGACGCTCAGTGTTTTGGCTTTAACCCTGGCAATCAGCGGCTGCATCGGTACCGGAGGTATTGCCCCGCAGGGCAAGGCACTGGAGGTCAATTCACTGGCCACCGACGAAGCCATTCAACGCGCCGCGCAGGACGCGCACTGGCCCACCGCGCACTGGTGGCAGGCCTATGGCGACCCGCAACTGAGCCGCTGGATCGACCTCGCCGTGCAAGGCAGCCCGACCATGGCCATGGCGGCGGCGCGGGTGCGTCAGGCCAAATCCATGGCCGGTATTGCCGAGTCCGCCGAGTCGCTGCAGGTGAATGGCGAAGCAACCCTCAAACGCCACAACTGGCCCACCGATCAGTTCTACGGGCCGGGTGAGCTGGCCAACACGACCACGTGGGACAACAACGCCGCACTGGGCTTCAGCTATGCGCTCGACCTCTGGGACCGTGAAAGCAATGCGACCGAGCGCGCCGTGGACATGGCACACATGAGCGTCGCCGAAGCGCGCCTGGCGCAACTCGAATTGCAGAACAACATCGTGCGCGCCTACATCGAACTGTCGCTGCATTACGCGCAACGCGACATCGTCGAAGCGACGCTGAAGCAGCAACAGCAGATTCTCGACCTCGCACAGAAGCGTCTGGACGGTGGCATTGGTACGCACTTGGAAGTCAGTCAGGCACAAACACCGTTGCCGGAAACCCATCGCCAGATCGATGCGCTGGACGAAGAAATCGCTCTGAGCCGCAACCAGCTCGCGGCGCTGGCAGGCAAAGGTCCGGGCGAGGGCGCGCAGTTGCAGCGGCCAACGCTGTCGCTGGGGGCGGCGCTGAAATTGCCATCGTCGCTGCCTGCACAATTGCTCGGTCAACGCCCGGACGTGGTTGCCAGTCGCTGGCAAGTGGCGGCTCAGGCGCGGGGCATTGATGTCGCCCACGCCGGTTTTTATCCCAACGTCGATCTGGTCGGCAGCCTCGGCTACATGGCCACGGGCGGCGGGGCGCTGGAGTTTTTGACCGGCAAGAAACTCAACTACAGCGTCGGCCCGGCGATCTCGTTGCCGATTTTCGACGGCGGGCGTTTGCGCTCGGAGTTGGGTGAAGCGTCGGCGGGGTATGACATCGCCGTGGCCAAGTACAACCAGACGCTGGTCAATGCGCTGAAAAGCATCTCCGACCAGTTGATCCGCCGCGAGTCCATGGACAAGCAGCAAGCTTTCGCCGCCGAGTCGGTGGCCACCGCGCAGAAGACTTATGACATTGCGATGATCGCGTATCAGCGTGGGCTCACCGACTACCTCAACGTGCTTAACGCGCAGACGTTGTTGTTTAAGCAGCAGCAGGTTCAGCAGCAGGTGCAGGCGGCGAGGCTCAGTGCTCATGCTGAACTGGTGACGGCGCTCGGTGGTGGGCTCGAATCGGGCAACGATGTGCCGAAAGACAGCCAGACCGCTGCACCGGAAACCCCGGCGCTTCTTCAGACCATCGCAAATTGAACACGAACCCTGTAGGAGCCGAGCTTGCTCGCGATAGCGGAGTGTCAGNNNCCTGACACGCCGCTATCGCGAGCAAGCTCGGCTCCTACAGGGTCTAGGTCTCCCACGGGTTCAAGTCTCCACGGACATTTTTCAAGCAGGATTTCATGACTCCCTTGCCCGCACCTTTGCGCTGGCTGTATTCCCTTGAATGGCGCCGGGGTTTCTTCGATTGGGCACGCAGCGACGGCGTGACCTGGGTTTACATCTTCAAGGTGTTGTTCGCGGCGTTTCTGACGTTGTGGCTGGCGATGCGTCTGGAATTGCCGCAACCGCGCACGGCGATGATCACCGTGTTCATCGTCATGCAGCCGCAAAGCGGTCAGGTGTTTGCCAAGAGTTTTTACCGCTTTCTCGGCACCTTGACCGGCTCGACGGTGATGGTCGCTCTGATTGCCTTGTTCGCACAAAATACCGAACTGTTCCTCGGCTCGCTGGCGATCTGGGTGGGTATCTGTTCGGCCGGCGCGGCGCGGTATCGCAACTTTCGCGCCTACGGTTTTGTACTGGCCGGGTACACCGCCGCGATGGTCGGATTGCCTGCGTTGGCGCACCCGGACGGGGCGTTCATGGCGGCCGTTTGGCGTGTTCTGGAAATCTCCCTCGGGATTCTCTGCTCGACGCTGGTCAGCGCAGCGATCCTGCCGCAAACCGCCAGCGCCGCGATGCGCAACGCCTTGTATCAGCGTTTCGGCGTGTTCGCGTTGTTCGTGACCGATGGTTTGCGCGGTCGCAGCAAGCGGGACGCGTTTGAAGCCAGCAACGTGCGCTTCATCGCCGAAGCGGTGGGGCTGGAAGGGCTACGCAGCGTCACCGTTTTTGAAGACCCGCACATGCGTCGGCGCAACGGTCGGCTCAATCGTTTGAACAGCGAGTTCATGGGCATCACCACGCGATTCAACGCCTTGCATCAGTTGCTCGAACGCTTGGACAGCAGCGGGGCGGATCACGTGGTCGCGGCAATCAAACCGGGTTTGCAAGACCTGGCAGAAGTGCTCGACGGTTTCAGCGGTCGGGCCCTGACCCACGCGGATGCGGCACGATTGGTTATCGAGTTGAGCGCTTACAAAGAAGGTTTGCCAGCGCGGGTTCGAAGCCTGCGCACGATCTTTCAAGAGAGCCATCCCAGCGACGCCGAGCAACTCGATTTCCACACCGCCTACGAGCTGCTCTATCGCTTCGTCGACGACTTGCACAGTTATGCACAGACTCACGCGTCCTTGGCCGATCACAGCCACGCGCGCGAGCAATGGGACGAGCCGTTTACCCCGCAAACCAACTGGATGGCCTCGGCGGCGTCGGGGATTCGCGCGGCGTTCATTCTGGTGGTGCTCGGCAGCTATTGGGTGGCGACGGCGTGGCCGAGCGGGGCGACGATGACCCTGATTGCCGCCGCCACCGTCGGCCTTTCAGCCGCAACGCCGAATCCGAAACGCATGGCGTTTCAGATGGCCTGCGGGACGTTCCTTGGCGCACTGATCGGTTTCGTCGAGATGTTTTTCATCTTCCCGTGGATCGACGGTTTCCCGTTGCTGTGCGTGATGCTCGCACCGGTGATCCTGCTCGGTTCGTTCCTCACGTCGCGACCGCAATACGCCGGTGTCGGTCTCGGCTTGCTGATCTTCTTCAGCACCGGTTCGGTGCCGGACAACCTCACGGTCTACAACCCTTACGCTTTCATTAACGACTACATCGCCATGGTGCTTGGCATGCTGGTGTGCGCGGCGGCCGGGGCAATTATTTTGCCGCCGAACAGCCGCTGGTTGTGGCGACGGCTGGAGCAGGATCTGCGCGGGCAAGTGGTGTATGCGATCAGCGGCAAACTCAAGGGGTTGGCGTCGAGTTTTGAAAGCCGCACGCGGGACTTGCTGCATCAGGCATATGGCTTGGCCGCCGGTCAGCCGCAGGTGCAACGAGACTTGCTGCGCTGGATGTTTGTGGTGCTGGAAGTCGGCCACGCGATCATCGAGTTGCGCAAGGAGCAGGCGATTCTGCCGGTGCATCCGGCCTATGCCGAATCGCAGCGGTGGCGCCAGGCAATCCGTGTGATGGGCCGTTCGCTGGTGCGGCTGTTTCTGCAACCGAGCCAGAGCAATCTGGAGCGCAGTCTGATCGCGGTCGACCATGCGATCAGCCGCGTGCAAGCCACCGACGAACCTTTCGCGCCGCACTTCGACACCTCGGCATTGCGCCGGGTGAAGAGCTACCTGCACTTCATTCGCACCTCGTTGCTGGACCCGCAATCGCCGCTCGCCGCCTACACCAAAACCGAGCCTCAAGGACTTGAACATGCCTCGTGAAATCGCCTTCCACGGCGTGTACATGCCGACCATGACCCTGATGTTTTTCATCGCCGCCGCACTGGCCTGGGCGCTGGACCGGTTCTTGTCCGGGTTCGATCTGTACCGCTTCTTCTGGCACCCGGCGCTGCTGCGCCTGAGTCTGTTTACCTGTCTGTTCGGCGCCCTGGCGCTGACTGTCTATCACTGACGCTCATTACTGAAGAAGGCCCTGATGAAAAAGCTTTTCAGCCTGCTCGCCACCCTGTTGGTGCTGGCCCTCGCCATGTGGATCGGCCGGACACTGTGGGTGCATTACATGGACACCCCCTGGACCCGCGACGGCCGGGTGCGCGCTGACATCATCAACGTCGCCGCCGACGTCACCGGGGAAGTGGTGGACGTGCCGGTGCGCGACAACCAACAGGTGAAGAAGGGCGACTTGCTGATGCAGATCGACCCCGAGCATTACCGCATTGCGGTCAAACAGGCGCAGTCATTGGTGGCCTCACGCAAGGCCACGTGGGAGATGCGCAAGGTCAACGCCCGTCGCCGCGCCGACATGGACAACCTGGTGATCTCCAGGGAAAACCGCGACGACGCCAGCAACATCGCCGACTCGGCATTGGCTGACTATCAACACGCGCAAGCTCAACTCGAAGCCGCCGAACTCAACCTCAAACGCACCGAAGTCCGCGCGGCGGTGGACGGTTACGTGACCAACCTCAACGTCCATCGCGGCGACTACGCACGCATCGGCGAAGCGAAAATGGCCGTGGTCGATATGAACTCGTTCTGGGTATACGGCTTCTTCGAAGAAACCAAACTGCCGCACGTGCGGGTGGGCGACAAGGCCGACATGCAATTGATGAGCGGCGAAGTGCTCAAGGGGCATGTGGAGAGCATTTCTCGCGGCATCTACGACCGGGATAACCCGGAGAGTCGCGAGCTGATTGCCGATGTGAACCCGACGTTTAACTGGGTGAGGCTGGCGCAGCGGGTGCCGGTGCGGATTCACATTGATGAAGTGCCGGAAGGGGTGCTATTGGCGGCGGGGATTACTTGCACGGTGGTGGTTAACTAGCCGATAGACCGAGTCGCGGCCTTCGCGAGCAAGCTTGCTCCTACATTAGATCTGCTGTGAACACCGAAGATGTGATCGACGCAGATCAAGTGTAGGAGCAAGCTTGCTCGCGAATGGAGCGACTCGGTTTCATGCCTTGCAAAACGTCTCATGCAAATGCCGCCAGATCAGCCTGCCATCGGCCTGCGTCTCAAACACCACCGTCGAACGCCGATCCGAATGCAGCCCGGTGGCATCAGTCTGCTGTTCGCGATAACTCACTACCGCGCCTTCTTCATACAACGCGACACCGCGCAGCTCACTAAGCTCGATCCTGAACCCGAGCTTCTTCCCGCCCGCCATCTGAAACAACTCGCTCAACGCCTCGAAATCCAGCACCCGGCCCAACGGAGAGACCATGGAAAACTGTGGTGAAAATCGGGTCAGCAGTTGTTCAAGCGCGGACGCGTCTTGCTCTTCGGCCAGCCATTGTTCGATGGCGATGTGGGCCTGGATGACTTCGTCGAAGTAGACGGTGTAGTCGGTCATGGAAGTATGTCCTGAAATATTTCGGTGTCTGTTCTGACGCCATCGCGAGCAGGCTCGCTCCCACAGTGATCATCGGTGTGAATGCGATCTAGGCCACCCCGCAGAACCTTGTGGGAGCGAGCCTGCTCGCGATGGCGTCGACTCGGTCTCAGAGCTGCCCGCGCAACCCGAACCGCCTCATCAACCCCGCCTCCAACAACCCCTTGGGCAACAACCCCGCCAACAACGGCAACGCGCGGCTGCCATTGCCTAGACGAATCAGGCGCGGTGTTTTGCCCTGCTGCACAGCCTTGAGCAAACCCTCTGCAAACTCCCTGGCCGGTGTCGGTTTGTCCTGCGAAGCCTTGGCCCGTGCACGAATGCCTTCACGCAGTGGAAACCACGGCGATTGTTCGGTGATCAATTGTTCTGCCTCATGCCCGGCATTTTTAGCGAAGCTGGATTCGATGGCGCCCGGCTGGACTTCCATCACGCGGATCCCGAACGGCGCCAGCTCCATGCGTAACGCATCGCTCAAGGCATGAACGGCGGCTTTTGAAGCGCAGTAGGCGCCGGCGAACGGTGTGACCAAAATCCCTGAAACGCTGCCGATGTTCACCACCAACCCTTTGGCGCGACGCAGCACCGGAAACAGCGCGCGGGTGACGCCGACGATCGCAAACACATTGGTTTCGAACTGCCGCTGCATGGCCGGAACACCGCCGTCGAGCAGCGGGCCCATGGCGCCATAACCGGCGTTGTTGATCAGCACGTCGAGGCCGCCATGTTGCAAGTTGATCTGTTCACTCAACTGTTCGAGGGCCGCGCTGTCATTGACGTCCAGTTGCACGGCGGTAAAACCGGCGGCGGCTAATGCGGCCACGTCTTCAGCTTTGCGGGCGCTGGCCCAGACCTCGTATCCGGCATTTTTGAACACATCTGCGAGGGCGCGGCCAATGCCGCTGGAGCAACCGGTAATCAACGCAACGGGCATGGCGCGGTCCTTGTGCAACAAGAAGAAGGGGATCAGTCGGAAAAACTACCCTGCAATCGCTCGGCGCGAAACTCCAGGGTTTGTGGGCGGTAGCCAGGGCGCAGCGGCGGCAGTGGCAAACAGTCTTCCCAGTTGCCGCCGGCCTGCAATTCGCCGGGGCCACGATAACGCGGGGCGTCGTATTGATTGTCGGCCAGATTGACCGTATCACCCGGTGCATACGCCGCGATGCGCCAGCGCAAATCGGTTAGCGGCACGTTATTGCCATTGTTCATTTTCAGTTGCAAAGGGCGGTCCGCCGGGCACTGCTCCGGCGCATAGGTAATGCGCAGCTCCAGGCGTGCGAGTTGCTTGATCTCGCGGTTGTCCAGCCAGATCACCCACGTGGCCACAAGCCCCAAACCGACTGCGGCCGCCACAGAAACGGGAAACGCCTTTGCCGGGTAGCGCAGCAGCAAAATCAGCCAGGTAATGACCAGCAGGACGCCGATGAACATGCTTGAACGCTCCTTGAACTCATGACCTCCATCCTACCGAACGGCTGGGGGAATGGACATTCTTGCATCAGGTCTGTTGCCGTTGGTCGGTACTGTAATTTCTGACAGTAGCCCGTCATTGCCACGAACGGTTAGATAACCGTTGGATTACAGGGACACGCCAGGATGCATTACAAAACCCCCACACTGTCCGTCGTCGATCCGCGGGAGCTGCCAATCCGTTCAATTGATTATTGGCGCGAGATTGAAGGCGAACTGACTCAGGCCCGCATCAACCGCACTCTCCACAATGCCGCCGGGCACGCCGTCAAACAGTGGGACCCACGGCTTTGGTTGCAACAGGACCAACATCCGCTGGTGCCCGCCAATCTCGTGACGGTGCATTCGCTGTCCGGTAGCGCGGTGTCGATGCTCAGCGTTGATGCCGGCTCGCAGATCACTCTTTTCGGCCTGACTCATGAAATTCTGCATGGTTGGGACAGTCGGGGCACTCACAGCGAGGTTGAATACGACGACTTGTTGCGCCCCGTGGCGGTGTTTGAGCACCTCGTCACGCAGCTACCACGGTGTGCCGAACGGATGGAATATGGTCGTCACGGTCAGGGGCTTCGGGACCAAAACCTTCTCGGTCAGCTCATTCGGCGAGATGGCCCCGGTGGAACCGTATTGTTTGAGGTGTTTGCGATCACCGGCCAATGCACAAGGCAGGTGCAACACTTTACCAAGGATGCCGTCGCACCTGATTGGCCAGAGCCGATTGCTGATCGCAATAGCCTGTTGGAGCCCGGCGATGGTGCCGTCTCGACGTGGCGGTTCGGTCCGCAGGGGGATGTGCTGGAGTCGGTCGATGCCAGGCAGAACTGCCTGACCTTTGGCTTCACCCTTGATGGCCTACCACACCACAGTGCCTTGAAGCTCGCAGGCAAGCCCGCTTGGCAAACACTGGTGAGTGAAATCGAGTACAGCGCCCAAGGACAGATCATTCGCGAAGTGGCGGGTAACAACGTAGAAACGACCCTCAAGTATTCCCCTGAAGAGGGGCGATTGATTGAGCTGCGGTCGCACGGCGATCACAGCGGCTTGCTGCAACACCTGTTCTACGTTTATGACCGAATGGGCAATGTGCTGAGCATCGAAGACAAGGCGTTGCCGGTGCGGTACTTCAACAATCAACGCATCGAACCCGTCAGTCGATTTATCTACGACAGTCTTTATCAATTGATCGCGGCATCTGGCTGGGAGGCGGGGGCTTCCAATCAAGGGCCGGCATCCGTCGGGCGCAACGATTCGGCGGCACTCAGCAACTACCACCAGGTCTACTCCTACGACGAGGGCGGTAACCTGCTGAAGCTGACGCACGTCGGCGCACAAAGCCCGGGACGTGAGCTAAAACCCGCCCGGCACAGCAATCGCTGTTTGCCCTGGCGCAACGGCGTGCCTCCGACCGAAGAAGAGATCGCCTCGGCATTCGACGCCAGGGGCAATTTGCTGGAGCTGGATCAGGGGCGGTTTTTGACGTGGGATCTGCGTAACCAAGTGCAGTCGATCAGCCCGGTGGAGCGCGATACCGGGCGCAATGACTACGAGTCCTATGTCTACGATGGAGGTGGCCAAAGGGTGCGCAAAATCCGCTCGTTGCAGACCCATGCCCGAACCGTGATGGCCGACGTGCGCTACTTGCCGCAGCTGGAACTTCGTACCGACAGTGGCACCGGGGAGGTGCTACAGGTCATTACGGCTCAGACCGGTCTTAATACGGTTCGGGTGTTGCATTGGGACAGTAATCCGCCGTCCGGCATCAACGATCAGTACCGTTACACTCTGGTCGATCATCTGAATTCCTGCACCATAGAGCTGGCCGACGATGCACGAATCATCAGCCGCGAAACCTATTACCCGTTTGGCGCAACGGCCTGGTTTGCCGGGGATGATGGGATTGAGGTCAGTTATAAATTCATCCGTTACTCAGGCAAGGAACGGGATGCCACAGGGCTTTATTACTATGGCCTGCGTTATTACGTGCCGTGGTTGCAGCGCTGGCTCAATCCTGACCCCAAGGGGATGGTTGACGGGCCGAACCTGTATCAAATGGTCGGTAATTCGCCCATGAGATATGTCGATAGCGACGGCGGCAAACTGACCGAACCGTCGGAACTGAATGAGAGTCTGAAAAAGCAACGAGCGTTGCTGTCATCGGTAGGAAGCAGCGCTTCGGATTTCAAGAATTCGCTGCTCAATCACCTGTATGCGCAGCATCGGTTCAAAGCGTTGGGTCGACGGGTGGTGACTCAACTTGCCAGTAGTGCCACCAGTGCCGCCGGTACGGCGGCGGGGGCAGCGGTGGGTGGCGCACTGGGAGGGCTGGCAGGCCCTGTGACCTCTGGGTTGGGAAGTAAAGCGGGCGCGGCAATCGGCGCCAGGGCGGCTGGTGCTCTGATTTCCAACGTGGTGGACACTTTTCAACTGAACCGCCCGATCAGTTTCAAGGGCAACGAAATGAACACTAAATCATTCATTGAGGCCGTTGAACCCAAAAAGAAAACCAGCCTGAACACGATCAAATTCGAGTTGTTGGCCATTGATCCCCGGACCCGTGAAGGGCGAACAAAACTGGGGAGAAAGATCACCAGCGCCGCGGCCGAGAAAGTTATCGACAAGGTCGCCAGTCAGCTGGGATCGCAAGCCCCAGGCCTGATCAATACAGGCCGGGAGTTTTACAAGGCCTCACAGGGCCTGGATGCCGCATCGCTCAGTGAGGTCTACGACGACACACAGGCAGTGATCGATATGCTGGAATTCAGGATGCAAGCCCTCAAAGATGAATTTGCCGTCTCCAGTGACTCCCCCCCAAAAACCTTCGAAACAATTGCTGAGCTCTCGACGCGGACGGAGGAGGTGGTTCAGACATTAAAGAGAAACCTGGATTTGATCGGGCTTGTTGCACCCAAGCCTTATGCCGGTAGACGGCAGTCGCTGAGTGGAAGGTCCGGCCAGGCGCAGGTTCGGTAGATTTTGCACGGTTGAAGCAAGAAAAAAGCCCCCGCCCAACCCACTGCGGATAGGGAACGCAGCGGGCTGGACGGGGGCTTCTTGTGTTACCGATCAATCACTGCGCGATGGTTTTCACCGACACGCCGCGCTCGATCGGGGTTGAGCGACCGTAGATATCTTCAAACCGCTCGATATCGTCTTCACCCAGGTAGCTGCCCGATTGCACTTCGATGATCTCGAGTGGAATCTTGCCCGGGTTGCGCAAACGGTGGACCGACGCAATCGGGATGTAGGTCGACTGGTTTTCGCAGAGCAGGAACACGTTGTCGTCGCAGGTCACTTCGGCAGTGCCGCTGACCACGATCCAGTGTTCGGCGCGGTGGTGGTGCATTTGCAGCGACAGGCACGCGCCCGGTTTTACCGAGATGTGCTTGACCTGGAAGCGGCCGCCCATGTCCACCGAGTCGTAGGAACCCCACGGACGATAGACTTCGCAGTGGTTCTGGGTTTCGCTGCGGCCCAGTTCGTTGAGGGTGTTGACCATCTGTTTCACGCCTTGGACCTTGTCCTTGTGCGCAATCATCATGGCGTCCTTGGTTTCGACGACCACGATGTTTTCCAGGCCGATCACCGACACCAGTTTGCCGTTGCCGTGGATCATGCAGTTTTTGCTGTCCTGAATGACCACGTCGCCTTTGGTGACGTTACCGTTGGCGTCTTTTTCATTCACTTCCCACAGCGACGACCAGCAACCAACATCGCTCCAGCCGGCGGTCAGCGGTACGACGCAGGCGCGCTGGGTTTTTTCCATCACCGAGTAGTCAATGGAATTGTCCGGGCAGCAGGCGAAGGTGGCTTCGTCGAGGGTGATGGTGTCGTTGTCGTGAACGCTGCGCTCAAGGGTCAGCAGGCAGGTGTCGTAGATGTCCGGGTCGTGCTTTTTCAGTTCTTCGAGGAAGCGGCTGGCGCGGAACAGGAACATGCCGCTGTTCCAGAAATAACCGCCGGACGCGACGAACTCGGTGGCGCGTTTGACATCCGGTTTTTCGACGAAGTGCGAGACGCGGCTGACGCCTTCCGGCAGCAGCGAATCGTTGGTCGACTTAATGTAGCCGTAGCCGGTTTCCGGTTTGGTGGCCGGGACGCCGAACAGCACCATTTCGCCGTTTTCGGCAGCGACGGTGGCCAGGGCCAGGGCGCGTTGCAGGGCTTTCTGGTCTTCCAGCACGTGGTCGGCCGGCAGCACCAGCATCAGCTCGTCGCGACCTTCATTGACCAGCATCATCGCGGTCAACGCCACGGCCGGCGCGGTGTTGCGCCCGAAGGGTTCCATCAGGATGCGCTGGGCTTCCAGTTTGCGGTTGCTCAGCTGCTCGTTGACGATAAAGCGGTGGTCCTTGTTGCACACCACAATCGGCGTGTCCATGCCTTCGAACACCAGGCGTTCCAGGGTTTGCTGGAACAGCGTGTGTTCGCCGGTCAGGGCAAGGAATTGCTTAGGGAACTGCTTACGCGAAAGCGGCCAAAGACGTGAGCCGCTACCACCTGACAAGATCACCGGAATCATGTTGTTACTCCTTTAAAATCGATTGGTTAGAGCTACGAACGTTCTGTCGTTTCACTCTTGTTCTTATTCCGTATCCCGACTGACACCTGGATCCCTTGTAGGAGCCTGGCTTGCCAGCGATGGCGGTCTCAAGGGCCTCATCGCCGGCAAGCCGTGCTCCTACAGGGCACGTGTCAGTCAGGCAAATGTGTTAGCGCGTCGACACCGGGCGTTTTACCCACACTGGCGACAGGCTGCTGCCGTTGCCGGTGACGTACAGCACGGCCGCTTCACCGCGTTCCAGGGCAACCGGTTTGACGTCGCCGACTTTCTTGTCGCCTTCAAACAGCGCCAGGCTGACTTTCACCGGGTTGATTTCGCGCTCGCCACGGCCCTTGGCGGCCACGCTCGGTACCACGTCGGTCTTGCCGTCAGCGGTTTTCAGGGTCAAGGACTTGTCGCTCAGGTTCTGCAGACGCACCAAGGACTTCTGCTTGTTCTTGAACGGCGGTTCTTCGATCAGTTGCGGCGCGCCGCTGGCGTTGTTGACCAGGGTGTAATAGTGATCACCGGCCAGTTTCACCGGCAGGGTCTGGCTGCCGACCTTGGCGCTGTAATCGCCGCCCGGCATGAAGCTGAAGTCGGTGCTGGACAGTGGCGCAACGTCGCTCAGGTTGGTGCTGCCGACGGTGGCGCTGACTTCAGCGTTACCAGCGTTGTAGACCCGTACGAAGCTCGAACCTTTCGGTGCAGTCGGGCCGTAGAGTGCGGCATCGCCAGCGGCGAAGGCGTTCATCGACAGCACGCTGAAGGTCGCGGCCAAAGCGAAGGTTTTGGCGAGACGGCGAGGAGTTGTAGTGAAAGTCATGGAAGTACCTCTCTCTTTCAGTTTTGCGCCCGGTCGGGCGTCTCGGATTTAGTGTTTGCGGCTACGTTTTGTTGGCGGGCGCCGGCTTCTTTGAGCTCTGCGACCCACTGCGGGTCGGCGTCGCCGATTTCGTTGTTCACAGGCAGATAACGTTCAGGAAACTCCCAGATCAGCACCTGTGGCGGGCTGTTCTTGAAGGCATCGCTTTTCAGGTAGCTGAGCATCGGCAGAATCGGGCCGTGGCCGTCTTCGGCGTAATTGACCACGTCGCTGTGCAACGCTTGTTTCAGCGCGCCGACGAAGTTCCAGTTCGGGTTGGCGCTGTAGCTGGTGCCGATCAGGGCCACCGGCACTTCGGTGTTGGCGAACAGCGCGTCGTCACCGGCCGGCTGATCTTCAGCTGCCACGGTGTTGCGCTTTTGCAGGGGTTCTGGCGCCGGCATCAGGTTTTCGAACAGCGGGTCCAGCGGCAGGAACAAGCGCAGGTCGCCCTTGTGCGTGATTTTTTCCGCAGGTTCGGTGACGAAGTTTTGCGGCTCGCCGCTCAGCGGGAGTTTGTCGGCGATGGTGCTGGCCAGGGCCTCGGCGGCGATTTGCGCACCTTCCGGGGTCCAGTGAGTGTCGGTGCGCAGGAATACTTGCTGACCGTTCTGTTTGGCCTTTTGCAACGGGCCGAGCAGGTCGGGGGCGAGGATCTTGTTGGCCGCCACACGGGCGTGGAAGTCCTGATAGAGGTTGGCGTGAATGCTCGAAGGCTTCACCTCACCCAAGTGTTCCGGGTACAGGCGCGTCTTGGCTGGCACGATGGCCATCACCAGTTGTACGCCTTGCTCCTTCAGGGTCTGGCGCACGCCTTCGACCAGCGCGTAGTTGCCTTGCAGGTTCAGCTCTTCGTTGACGATCGGGTTGAACTCTTCATCGCTGTAGAGCCACTGATCACGACCGAGCACAACGCCCGGTCGACCTTCGTTGAACAGTTTGAAATCCAGCGCAGCCCAAAGGTTGGTGCCCAGGCGTTTGATCGGAAACTCGTCGTCGTAGTGCGTCTCCACGGCTTTGGTCCAGCGGCCGTTAAGCACCGTCGCATCGGCGTTGGTGCTGAAGCCGAAGAAGCTGCGCGTGGACCACAGGCCCAGTGCCAACAAGGTCAGCAGGAACAGGGCGATGTAGAAGATGCGTAATGAGCGGGTCATGGTCAGATCCCTCAGAACTGGAAGTAAAGGAACGGCGAAAAGCTTTGCGCCGAGAGTTTGAAAATCGAAGCGATGAACAGCACCAGCACCAGCGTGCGCATCACGTAACGCGACCAATCAGAGGTCCAGTAAGCCGGTTGCACGGTCGCTTCAACGCCGACGGTGTAACCCGGTTGGTGGATGCTGGCCGGGTTGTCGCCCGGTACCGCTTTGATCATTCCAGGGGTCGCAGTGGCGGGGCCATCGGCCTCGACGTTGACGGCAGGCTTGGTCTTCTCAGGCGGACGGTTGGTGTAGAAATCACGGATGCCGAAGAACGCCAGCGTCACGTAAGCCACCACCAGGGTTGCCACTTGCAGGCCGGTGAGGCTGGCCTGATTCAGTTCCGACAGCGACCATTCGCTGAAGCTGAACATCGCGCCATACATACGGCCGGCGACGTGCAGGTTTTCTGCACGGAAGATCACCCAGCCCATCACCACCAGCAGGAACGTCAGCGCCCAGCGGATCGGGTTGATGCTGCGCGGCGAGGTGTTCAGACCCAGCGCTTTTTCAATCGCCAGCCACATGCCGTGCCACGCACCCCAGACGATGTAGGTGATGTTCGCGCCGTGCCACAGACCACCGAGCAGCATGGTCAGGAACAGGTTGCGATAGGTCATCAGCGTGCCTTTGCGGTTACCGCCCAGCGTGATGTACAGGTAGTCACGCAGCCAGGTGGAGAGACTGATGTGCCAGCGCCGCCAGAACTCGGTAATCGACTGGCTGATGTACGGCTGTTTGAAGTTTTCCATGAAGCGGAAACCCATCATCAAGCCCAGGCCGATGGCCATGTCGCTGTAGCCGGAGAAGTCGAAATACAGTTGCGCGGTGTAGGCCAGTGCGCCAAGCCAGGCATCGCCCGTGGTCGGGTTTTGCAGGGCGAAGCAATGGTCGGCCACCACCGCGAGGGTGTCGGCGATGAAGACTTTCTTGATGAAACCCTGCATGAACCGCGTGCAGCCCTCGGAGAATTTATCCAGGGTGTGGGTGCGATTGTTGAACTGGTCGGCGAGGTCGCGGAAACGCAGAACCGGGCCGGCAATCAGGTGCGGGAAGATCGCCACGAACGCCGCAAAGTCGATCAGGTTGCGGGTCGCCGGAGTATCACCACGGTAGACGTCGATGATGTAGCTGATGGACTCGAAGATGTAGAACGAGATCCCGATCGGCAACAGCACGTGGGTCAGAATGAACGGCGACAGACCGACCGACGTCATCATGGCGTTGATGCTGTCGACGCCGAAGTTGGCGTACTTGAAGTAGCCCAGGATGCACAGGTCGACGGCGACGCCGAGCAGCAGCCAGCGCTGGGCCGGTTTGGTGCGCACGCCTGCTGCACCGACTTTGAGGCCGATCCAGTAGTTCCACAGCGTGACGGCGGCGAACAGCGCCAGGAAGTCCACACGCCACCAGGCGTAGAACACGTAACTGGCGATCAGCAGCAGCAGGTTGCGATAGCGTATTCCGCTCAAGTAGTACAAGCCGAGAAAGATCGGCAAGAACAGAAACAGGAACACGTTGGATGAAAATACCATCCCGATCTCTCCATGTTTAATGTGTAGGAGCTGGCTTGCCAGCGAAAGCGGTGTGTCAGTCACACCGAGTCATTCGCCAGCAAGCTGGCTCCTACAGGGTTAGCGGTGCGTCAGATACACCGTGTCATGCCATTCGCCAGCAAGCTGGCTCCTACAGGGTTAGCGGTGTGTCAGGTACACCGTGTCGTGCCATTTCAGGTCTTAGGAACCTTTGCCTTTTTCATTGGCCGGGTCGTAGACCTTGGTCAGGTCCCCGCCGAGGCGGAAGGACTTGAACGGTTGCATCCCGTGCTTCTTCTGCAGCGCATCCGGCGAACAGGTGTAGAGCGTGCAGAACGGTTCAAGCCAGGCGAATTTCGAGTCGATCTTGAGGTCGGTCATGTCCTGTTCCTTGCCGTTCTTCTTCTCGAAGATGTCCGGGTCTTTAACCCCAGCCAACACTTGATCGCCCAGGCGTTTCAACGCGCCGTTGTTTTCCTGGCGCACGTCCACACCGTTGACCTGAGCGAAACTGGCGATCATCGCCAGTGGCGGCAGGGCGTAGTTGTGGTAGGCGAGGGCGCGTTGCTGGCGCTTGAGTTCGTTCGGCAGGAAACCTTGCGCGTCGACCTGATTGGCGCCGACCTTGTATTCCTTCACGGCCCAGTCAAACAGGTCGCGGCGGTTGGTCGCGACTGACGTTGCCATCACCGACCAGGCGGCCCAGTACGAGTGGTTGTTGGTTTGTTCGAGCGGCAGGTTGTCCCAGTCGCTGACCACTTGATCAGCCATTTTGCTGAACCAGGCTTCGATCAACTGCGACTCTTGCTGATGGTTGGCCAATGGGTGCGAGTCGGAGAACTTCAGGCGGATATACGACGAAGCCATGCTGCCCAGCGCCCATTTGCGCATGGACTTGCCGGTGTGGTTGAAGTCCTTGGACATCAACGCATCGGCCTTGGCCCAGGCGGTCAGCCAATTCAACGTGCATTCGAGTTGTTCCGGACGACCGTCACGCATGAACTGCATCACGCGCTTACTGGTGCCGCGCTCGATTTTGGTGATATCGGCAGTGCTTTCGCGAAAGGCTTTTTCCGATTGCTCGTTCAGGGTCGAACGGGCCTTGTCGGAGCCTTCGTATTTGCTGCGAAATTGCAGCGAGCCGGTGTACGGTGTCGGCATAGCATCACAGCCTTTGCTGTTGTCGCCGGTTTTGACTTTTTCGATCGGTGCGAAATAACCCTGTGGCGGACGCAGGGGGGCGGCGGCCTGGCTGGCACCGGCGAACATCGCCAGTGTCAGCAGCGAGGGCGCGAGTAGATTTTTCAACGTTCGGTTTTGCATGGCAGACCTCATTGCCCGACCGAAGCAGTACGCTGCTCGGCACTCGGGAACACGTTGCGTTTGCAGATTTTCGCTTCGACTTTCTGCGGCGCGGCACCTGCTTCAGGGCCCTGGACTTCGACGGCCAGCAGATTCTGCGAGGCCCAGTCTTCGTCCGTGCGCAACTCAAAGGCGAAACGCCCGTCGGTGTCGGAGGTTTCCGGTTTATCGATCTTGATGTCCTCGTGGCGACCGTTCATGTACCAGAGGGTGGCTTGCAGGGTTTTCACCGACGGATCGGCGAAGCGGATGTCAACCTGATGGCTGCTGTTTTGCAGGTTCAGGTTCTTGCTGTTGACCATCAATTCGTTCTTGCCCGGTTTCAGCGTGGTGCTGCCGGACATCTGTGCATCCTTGCCTTCGCAACCGTTGTCCAGCAGCGCCATCATCTGGCGGTAGATGGTTTCCTGGTCGAGGCGATAGAGCGGCGAGAATTCCCAGATCAGAATCTTTGGCGGCTTGGTCTGGAACTCTTCGCTGCCCAGGTACTGCAGCATCGAACCTTCCAGGCCACCGCCGGGGAACGCCACGTTGAGGATGTCGGCGCCGATGGCCTCTTCGAGGAAACCGGAGAAGTTGTAGTTCTTGCCACTGTGGCTGGTGCCGACCAGGGTGATTTCCGGATTGCCGGCGTCGCTGAACAGATCGCCGTCGGCGGCTTCGCCCTTGGGCTCGGTGGTGAATTGATCCATGTACTGGATCGCGTAGCTGGTGCCACAGAGTTGACCGGCCATGTTGTGTAACGTTCCGGTCTTGCCCATGCGACCCGACTTGTGGGTCTCGAATTCGCGTTTCGCAATGCCAGCAAACGCCGGGATCTGCTTGACCTTTTCCGCGACGATTTTCGCCGTGCGCTGGGCGCCATACGGCGTCCAGTGCTGGTCGCCACGGAAGTAGAAGTCGTGGGCGGGCAGGGTGTCCGGCAGCGATTCGTTGGTCAGCGGCGACAGGTCCGGAACCACGTAACCCATGGCGGCGAAACGCCCGAGCATGGACTTGTAGTTCTTCAGCGCCTTGTCGAAATCGTACTTGGCTTTTTCTTCCGGGTTGAGCTTGTTACGGTTCACCAGGCCACGGGTTGGCTGGTAGACGACGACCAGTTCCACGCCTTTGCTCTTGAACGCATCGTGCAGTTCTTTCATGCGTTTGTAGCCGGCGGGGGTGGTGTCGAATTCGGTACGCAAGTCTTCCTGGGTACGGAACAACCAATCGCCCTGAGCCTGCACCAGCGTGGTGAAGTTCTGCTGATAACGCGTGGTGTAATTCTTCGCGTCATGGGCTTCGGGGCACAGGTTGCAGCACGGTTCGGCAGAGAATTTTGGCGCCTGGGCGTCTTCAGCGCGAGCACCGCTGCTGGCCGCGAGAATGCCGGCGGTCAGGGCCGACAGGCTGAGTAATTTGATCAAGTGTGGGTGCATAAAATTATCCTCAGTCCCGCATTTCGGTCTGGCGTTCGACAGGGTCGATCAGCACGGCTTTCTGCTGGCGCACCAGCAGGTCGAGAATTTCATCCTGACGCTCGCCGAGAATCCCGCTGAAGCTGATGCCGCTGGATTTGGTCGGGGCGAGCATGGACACGCGATACAACTCGACGCTCAGCGGCGAGTCGATGGACAGCGGGCCACTGCCGTTGCCGGCCAGTTCGCCGCCGACCACGATCAGCGACACCTGGGCGTCGAACGGGTCGAGCTTGATGTCGCGGTCGGTGTCGCTCAGGTCTTTGATGTGGCCGTAGACACCGGTCAGGCCGTTGGCCAGGGACAGGTTTTCGTAGAGGCGAATATTCACGCTGTTACGAATACGGATGCCGTGGCGTTTGTTGCTGATCACCTTGTTGCCGTAGATCAGGTTGTCGGCACTCTCGTAGAGGGTGATGCCGTCGGTGTGGTTCTTGTAGATCTCGTTGTAAGCGATCAGGTTGTTCACGCTGTTACGGTCGATCACCAGCCCCGAGAGCTTGTTGTCGTAACTGCGGTTGTTGAAGATGAAGCTGTCGTTGACCTCACGGGAAATAATGATCCCGTGCTTCTTCTTCGTCCCGTAGACGGTGTTGTCGGCAATGATCAGGCGATGCGAACGGTCATGCGGGTCGATGCCGTAGACGATGTTGTCTTTGTAAGTGTTGCCCTTGACCACGAAGTCGCGGGTTTCGTAGCAGTAGAAGCCGTACCACATGTCCGAGAACTCGGAGCCGACGATCCAGCCAGTCGGTTCAGGGCGCTTCAAGACCTTGGCCATGTTCGGCGTGTACTGGGAAATACTCACGCCGTAGGACTTACTGTTGGCGTAGCCGAAACTGGCGATCTTGCTGTTGGCGATGTAGGTTTCGGTGCCACCCCAGGCCAGCAGGAACGGACGGAATTCCTTCGGCGAAGTGAACGTCGCCGGGCCATTGTCCTTTTCGCGCCAGCCGGTGATTTTGGTGTCACGCACAAACAGCTGGCCGTCGTTGACCAGGAACGAGCCGGCTTCTTGCGAAAGGCGCAATTCCTGGGTCTGCTTGTCGATTTCAAGGATGCCGTGGCGGCCGACCACAATCGGCAACTTCGCCAGGAACACCCCCGGCGAGGTTTCGCTGAAGTACTGTTTGGGCAGCTTCTTCGCCAGGTCCTTGAGGTTCATGTAGCCGTCGTCAACGAAGATCGCCTGCGGGATGCCGTGCTGACGCACCACCCACTCGGCCATCTTGTTGTCGCCGCCGATGAAGTCCTTCAGGGCGTCTTCCTGCATCATCCGGCGCACGCTGATTTTGCCGGCCTTGGTGCGCACGATTTTCGCGGCGATGGCCTCGGCGGTGTAGCCGGACAAGTCTGGAAGCTTTGGCTTGGCCAGCTCCAGCGGCGCGGTTGGCGCGCTGCTGACGGTGTAGGTCTTGGCCTGTTGCAAACCTTTGGCAAGAGTCGCCGGTTGCCCTTTCTGGACGGGCACGACCGGCTCCACATTGGCGAAGGCAGCCGCGCTGGCCAGCAGCATCGCGCCGGCCAGCAAGGAGATCGAACCTCGCTTCGAATTGTTCATATCGGGCACTCCCTTCGCGGTTCGCATCAGAAGCGCCAGATCACGTCGATGAACGCGCGGTGCATGTACGAATCGACATTGTTGCCGTAGGCATCACCCGGCTTGAACACGCCACCACGGAAACGCACCAGCGCCGAAGGCTCATCGATCGACTGACTCAACGATGCCGGCAACAGGCCTTGCTTGAAGTACTTGGTGACGACCAGGTCCATTTCCTGACCGAGGTCTTTTTCGCCATCGTTCAGCGGCAGGGAACTGGTGGAGAGAATTGCGCCGGTGGCGTCGTCGATGTTGTTCTCGACGGCGTTGATGCCGTTGCTGCCGATCGGCTTGTTGCCGTCGACACGCCAGAATTTGTGGTAAATCAGGGTGGCGTCGTACTCGTCGTTGAGCATCCACGAACCGAACAATGTGCCGCTCTGCAGGTTGCTCAACTCGCCACGGAAGGCCTCGCCGAAACGGTGAACCCGCGAGCGCGTGCCGGTGTAGTTGGAGCGGTTGCTTTCGAGGCCGTTCTGTTCGTAATCGCCGCTGGCGCGGGCATAAGCCGCACCGACTTGCCATTGCGGATCCAGGCGCAGGCGCACACCCAGGTCGGTGGCCCAGCCATCGACGTCACCGCTGCTCTTGGGTTGTGCCGGTGCGGTGCCATCGGCGTTCAACGGGTTGACCGTGTCGCGCTCGCCGCTCATGCCGGTGACGCTGGCCCAGTAATTGACTGTGTTGGTATTGCGCCAGTTATAGGCGTCGCTATCGGCGTTGAGGCCGAGCCAGCTGATGTTACCGTTCTGTTTCTTGTCCAGAGAGTCGCTGGGCTCACCCGGTGTCGGGAAATCGAGCTTGCCGTTATCGTGGACGTGATGACCGCGGATGCCGACCCAGTGACCCGGTGTCCACTGATACGCCGCATCGGCGAAAGCGTGCTGGCGATCCTTGTCGTCCGGCGCCAGCTCTGTCAGGTCGGTACGGTACTCGCTGAAGCGTTCGGCAACACCGGCGTTGGCGCGCAGCAGGGTGGTGTCGAAGGTCCAGTTCAGCGCTTCGATGTTGGTGTCGCGCCACTGGCCGTCATCATTGTGCAGGCGCTGGCGACCGAGCTTGAGGTTCTCGCCGGGGTAGGGCGTGAAGCCGCTATAGCCGACCCAGAACTCGCGCATCGACAGGTAGTTTTTCTCCGCTTTGCGACCGCCGACATCGGTGGACTCGGTACCGTTGCCCTGTTGCAGGGTGTCGGTTTCGATGATGTCGGTGGAGGTTACCGCTTGCCCCATGGCATAGGCGCTCCATGCGCCGCTCTCGCCGTAGATCCATGGACGCAGGTCGAGGCCGACGCCATTGACGGTGCCGCCACTTTGCGTGCCCAGGTCAGTGTCACCTTCGGACTGACCGGTGATTTTCACGTCAAGGCCGTAGTTCTTGGTTTCGGTCAATGCCGCCAGGGTCGGACACGACCACAACAAGGCGAATGTCAGGCCAATACCGGCCTGAACGAATGGATTCAACTTCATAGGGATTCCTCGCCGTCTTCTTCTTGCAGGGCATGCAGTTCCAGCGTGTTCTGGCTCAAGGCACCACGAACGGCCTGTTCTTGTTTCAACAGGCGTTGGGCCTCGGCGAGCTGGGCAGGCGGCAGTTGTGCTTCGAGTGTTTGCGCAAGCTCGGTGGCTTGCGGGGTGTTCTGTGCCTTGGCCAATTGGCTGAAGACATAAGCGTTAAGCGGGTCGGGCTTGGTGCCCTTGCCTTGGGAAAACAGTTGGGCGATGGCGAAGTCAGCGCTGTTCTGGCCGTTGCGCGCAGCGGTCAGCAGGTGATCCAGAGCTTTCTGCGAATAGACTTTGCCCAGGTAACCACGGCGGTAGATCTGGCCGAGGTAGTAATCGGCGGCGACTTCGCGGCCGACGGCTTTCTTGAAATGTTCTTCGGCGACCTTGGCGTCGGCCGGGACCATTTTGCCTTCGTAGTAGAGCTTGCCCAGCAGCAGTTCGGCGCGTGGCTGGTCAGCGGCGCGGCCGTTGTCCAGGTACTTCATCATCTGGTCGACATCACCCAGTTCAGGGAAGTCGTAGATCAATTGTGCGAGGGTGACCCACGACGCCGGGTAACTCGGAGCGATGGGTTCGAGCAGGGACTGCGCGGTTTTCTCGTCGGTCTTACCCAGGCTCGGATCCGTAAGCACACGGGCGACGCTGTCCACCCGCTGTGCAGAGACGGTGCCGCGAGCATGGGCGGCTTGCATCTGCTTGATCAGCTCGGCCTGTTGCTCGGGCTTGGCCTGTTTCTGATAAACCGTGGCCAGTTCGACGTAGCAGATGTCGGTGGTGTTCAGCGCGGCTTTGCAGATGCTGGCGACTTCGTCCAGATGCTGGTCGTAAGTGCCCTGGGTGCGATAGAGCAGCACTTGGGCCAGACCGGCTTCCGGTTTGCCTTCGGCGCGCCATTGGCTGATTTGCTTCTGTGCATCGACGTTGGGGAAACTGTGCGGGTATTGCAGGTACAGCATGGCCAGCGGAATCAGGGTGTTGCCTTCGCCATTGGCCGAGGCTTTTTTCAGCAGGCCTTCGGCTTCGTGCTGCTCGGCTTCGGTGGAACCGGGCTTGGCCACCAACAGACGACCCAGGCGAGCCTGAGCACGCGGCGAGACGTCAGCCGCGGCGCGGTAAGTCGCCTCGGCTTGTTTGATCTGCGCCGGGTCACGGCTGTCGACCTGGATATCCGCCAGGCCCACTTGCGCTTCGCTGTAGCCGAGGTCGGCCAGTTGCTTGTAGTTCTGCTGAGCCAGCGCCGTGTCACCGCGCTTGAGGGCTTCATTGGCCAGACGCTGATCGGGCAGGCCGGCGCAACCGCTGAGGCTGACTGCCAAAGCCAGTGCACACACTGCATATCCCCTGTGGGAGTGAGCTTTTGTGGGAGCCGAGCTTGCTCGCGATGCAGACGACTCGGTATCACAGGTAGATCGAGCCGATGCTTTCGCGAGCAGGCTCGCTCCCACACAGGCTCGCTCCCACAGGGACTGAGGTGTGTTCGAGATTTTTGTGATAGTCACAGGCATGTCCTCGACTTAAAGACCAGCAGCCATGGCTTTTTCGATCAGCCAGTTCAGGTTTGGGCCACGATCGCTGTTCACTTCTACCGGGCGACCGGCGAGGCTGCTGTCCAGGGCTTCATCAGGCTGAATCAGCACGCGGATGTCGGACGACAGGTCAGCGCTTTTCAGGCTGGTGCTGCTGACGATCTTGCCGGTGCGGCTCTTGTCTTCGCCGGCGATCTGGAAGCTGACCGGAGTACCTGGACGCACATCGCGGAACTGGCGATAGGAGAAGCGCGCTTCAACATTGGCTTCGCTGTTACGCGGCACCAGCTGGAAGATCACGTCGCCCTTGTTGGCGTATTGACCGTTGGCAACCAGTTGTTGCGCCACGGTGCAATCACACGGCGAGGTCAGGGTGCCGGTCATTTGCTTGCCGAACAGTTCTTCAACTTTGGCCGGTTGCAGTTGGTTTTCGTCCAGATGCCCTTTGAGAACATCAAGCATGCTGGTGCTGAAAGTGGCGAGCGGGGCGCCTTTGGCTGCAACGCCATCGGCCTTGATCAGGCTCTGCACGGTGCCGTCGCGTGGCATGGTGATGTTCATACCCGGCACGCTGACCAGACCGGCCTGGGCGTGGCTGACGAAGTACATGCCGTACACCGATTTGAAAATGAAGCCGAATGCCGCCACACCGACGATGAAAATCCCCAGGCTGAAGGTCACTGCACGCAGACGACCGAATGCGGTCATGCCGTGGCCGCCATCCTTGACCTTGCGCGCCTTGGTGAAGTTGTCGCGCTGCAGGGTCGCCAGCACTTCACCCATGCTGACGATGTCGCCGGCCAGGTGAGAGGTGATCAGGTGACGCAGGGTCGAGATGTCTCGCGGTTCCAGGTTCTGGAACTGGCAACCGGTACGACCGGTCTCGCGGTCGTAGGAGCGCACCTGCAACTCCACGTCCATGGCCAGGCCGAGGTTGTCGATGACGAATTGCAGACGGGCCTTGTACTTGTCGCCGATCTTCAGTGGCAGATGCTCGGCATTGAAGGCCAGGCCACCGGCGGACAGGTCGATCACTCGCGCTTCGACCGGTGTCCGGTCGGGGCCGAAGAAACGCAGCTTGGCCGGGATTTTCACTCGGGCGTGTTGGCGCTGGGCTTCGGATTCATGCACTACGTTGGCGTTGACGGCGGTATTCATAGGGGCGATTTCCTGGTTAATTCAATAAGGGGGCGGTCAGACCATCATCAGCAGCACGGCGACAAAAATGCTGCCGGCGGAGAAGGTCATGGTCCGAGACGACCAGGTGTTGAACCAACGTTGAAAGCTGGCGAGATCACGGGTCAGAGAAGTGGGCTGGCGAGTCCAGGACTGTTGATCGAGGCGGAAGAACACGTAGATCTTCACCAGCGCGCCGACGATCTGGTTGTAATAGAGAATCGCCGGGTAAGCCGGGCCGATCCGGTGACCGGAGAGGGACAGCAGCACGGCCAGGATCAGGCGGGTAATGCCGATCCACAGCAGGTAAACCAGGATGAACGCGGTGCCGTATTTGAAGCTGGCAATCAGCGCGACCGTCAGGCCCAGCAACGATGTCCACATCGAGACGCGCTGATCGAACAGCACCACCGAAGTGAACAGGCCGAGGCGCTTTATCCCCAGACCCAGGGCGCGGGAGTTCTGCCGCAGGTTGTTGCCGTACCAGCGGAACATCAGCTTGCGACTGGCCTTGATGAAGCTCTTTTCCGGCGGATGCTCGACGGTGTTGATCGCGGCGTCGGGCACGTAGAAGGTGTCGTAGCCCAGACGCATCAGGCTGAACCAGCTCGACTTGTCGTCGCCGGTAAGGAACTTGAAACGACCCAGGCGCCAGTGTTGCAGCGAGTCGCTTTCCACGTCGGCAATGAATTCCGGGTTGGTGACCACAGTGGCACGGAACACCGACATGCGCCCGGTCATGGTCAGCACGCGCTTGGACAGGGCCATCGAGCACATGTTGATGTGACGCTGGGCGAAACGCAGCTTGTGCCATTCGCTCATGATGTAGCCACCGCGTACTTCGCAGAACTCGTTGGTGGTCAGGCCGCCGACATTGCCGAACAACTGGAACCACGGCACGGTCTTGCGCACCACGCCTTCGCCGAGCACGGTGTCGCCATCGATCACGGCCACCACGGCACGGTCGTCCGGCAAGTGGCGGGAGATGGCGCGGAAACCGTAGGCCAGGCCGTCGCGCTTGCCGGTGCCGGGAATGCGCACGAAGTCGAGTTTGACCCGGTCTGGCGGATTCATTCGCGACCAGAGGCTCTTCACCAGCTTCTCATCGGACATTTCCACGATGGAGCAGACCATGGTGGTCGGCAGGCCGCAGTCGATGGCTTCGCGGATCACCGAGGCGTAAACCTGCGCGGTGGTCAACGCGTCGATACGGAAACTGGTAACCATCAAAAACACATGGGACGGGTCTGCCGCTTTCCCCAGCTTGCGCACTTTGCGCCGCAGGTGCGGGTAGACCACGTACAGAAACAGCATGCCGCGCAGAAAGTGCGTGGCACCCATCGAGTAACGCCAGATCCCGATGAAACCAATCAGGAAGATGAAGTCCTTCGACTCGGAGTCGAACGTGGACGCAGGCAACGCCATGGCGATGCCCATCAATAAACTTAGGTAAAACAGCCAACCGGCGGCCTGAAGGAGGCCGTGCTTTAGCCTGTGCATAATCGGAATCCTAAAGTCAGTTACAAGCCCCGCGCCCCTGTAGGAGCACGGCTTTCCGGCGATGGCGATCTCAAATGCGTCATCGCCGGCAAGCCGTGCTCCTACAGGTGTTTCATCCGCAAAAGCGCGGTGTCGGAGACGGGATTCCGTATTACCAGCAGATGCCTTCGGTGCGGCCGCTGACGCTGGTGGCTTTGGTCATGAAGCCCACCAGATCGACCACTTGCTTGCCGTGCGGAGCGTTCTGCGCCAGGGCGCGGAATTTTTCGTCACGGTTGCCGAGGATGATCACGTCGGAGCTGTTGATCACGTCGTCGAAGTCGGAATTGAGCAAGGACGAGACGTGGGGGATTTTCGACTCGATGTAATCCTTGTTCGCGCCGTGGACACGGGCGTATTCGACGTTGCTGTCGTAGATGCTCAGGTCGTAACCCTTGCCGATCAGCATTTCCGCCAGATCAACCAGCGGGCTTTCGCGCAGGTCGTCAGTACCGGCCTTGAAGCTCAGACCCAACAGGGCCACTTTGCGTTTGTCGTGGCTGGAAACGATGTCGAAGGCGTTCTGCACCTGGGATTCGTTACTGCGCATCAGCGAGTTCAGCAGCGGTGCTTCCACGTCCAGGGAACCGGCGCGGTAGGTCAGGGCACGCACGTCTTTTGGCAGGCAAGAGCCGCCGAACGCGAAGCCTGGACGCATGTAGTACTGGGACAGGTTCAGGGTTTTGTCCTGGCAGACCACTTCCATCACTTCACGACCATCGACGCCGACAGCCTTGGCGATGTTGCCGATCTCGTTGGCGAAGGTGACCTTGGTGGCGTGCCACACGTTGCAGGTGTACTTGATCATCTCGGCGACGGCGATGTCCTTGCGGATGATCGGTGCGTCGAGCTCTTCGTACAGCGATTGCAGAACGTCGCCCGACGCTTTGTCGAACTCGCCGATGACGGTCATTGGCGGCAGATCGTAGTCGGCGATCGCGGTGCTTTCACGCAGGAACTCAGGGTTCACCGCCACACCGAAATCAACGCCGGCTTTCTTGCCGGAGCAGTCTTCGAGGATCGGGATCACCACGTTGGCCACGGTGCCCGGCAGCACGGTGCTGCGAACCACGATGGTGTGGCGGGTGGTCTTGTCACGCAGGACAAAACCGATTTCGCGGCACACGGCTTCGATGTAGTTCAGTTCCAGGTCGCCGTTCTTCTTGCTCGGCGTACCAACGCAGATCATCGACAGGTCGGTGTCACGAATCGCCTCGGCGAAGTTGGTCGTGCCGCGCAGTTTGCCGGTATCGATACCCTTGCGCAGAAGCTCGCCCAGACCCGGTTCAACAATCGGTGATTTACCGGCGTTGATCATATCGATTTTGTCTTTGGCAACATCGACGCCAACGACGTCATGGCCCCGTGCAGACAGGCAACCGGCACAAACAGCGCCGACATAACCCAAACCAAATATGCTGATGCGCATCGCAATTACCTCACTGTTATCAAGACTGTATTCACAAGCCATTAGATGGCCGGAGTTAAGGGTGTTCAGCGGTCATAGGGCACTCGAAAGTGTGGCTTACAGGCGCCACAATGCCGTGTGCAGGCATATTAAGTTTCGAGTGTCTAAATAAGTGCACTCAAGATGTGCGCAACTAGGCCTTATTGTTGTGACGTGCCCTGTTATGCATCAAATCCTCTGGCCTGAGGACGCTGGTGCAAGGATCTTGCACGCTCAATGCCAGGCAATATGCCTGTAAATCAAGCGGTTGGGTGCTCAGGTGAGCACGTTTACAGGGGCGCTGCCTTGGCCTCGAAAGGGGATATTAATGGTGCATATATCCTGTCCTTTGTGTGTTGCCCAAATAAGCGACTCATGATCGGAAGTTAATGTGACAACTTCGCTACGTGAATCTCTTGTCTGCGTAAGTTATCTCGTACAAGCACGTTGATAATCGTTACCGGTGGTATGAGCTACGCATTTGGACATAGTTCCAGTCCGCCCATCGCGAAACCTGAAATTTCTTGAAATATTGAGAAAGATGGCACTGCTTTCATATTGATGGCACTAGCGGTTTCACCCTTGATACATAGGGTGATTACCGAGCTCGATAGTTTTATGCCACTACCGATAAATATTTTCAGTGCCACTACTGAAAAAAAAGATCGAAGTCGAGTGAAACTAAAGTTAGAAAAAGCGAGTGATGTTTTTTTGGCGCCAATAAATCGGCTGTACAGGGGGAAGATTGTTGGACGATCTGCGGTGGGTGCACGACGAGGTTGTCGATGTCGTGCACCCTATACGTGCATTTATTCGGGCGCGTGATCGCGCAGGAAAACCAGATTGTCCGGTTTGGACTGCTCGGCGCTGTAGCGGTAACCCTGAACGTCAAATTGCTTGAGGTCAGCAGGGTTGTTGATGCGCTGTTCGATGACGAAGCGGCTCATCATGCCGCGGGCTTTTTTCGCGTAGAAACTGATGATTTTGTACTGGCCGTTCTTCAGGTCCTTGAAGTCGGTATTGATGATGCGCGCGTTCAAGGCGTTGCGTTTGACCGCCGAGAAATACTCGTTGGACGCCAGGTTCAGCAGCACGTCATCGCCTTGATCGGCCAGCGCTTCGTTCAGCCATTCGCTGATTCGCGTGCCCCAGAAGGCATACAGATCCTTGCCACGGGCATTCGCCAGTTTGGTGCCCATCTCCAGCCGATACGGTTGCATCAGGTCCAGAGGGCGCAGCAGGCCATACAGGCCGGACAACATGCGCAGATGCTGTTGGGCGTAATCGAAATCGGCTTCGCTGAAGGTTTGTGCATTAAGGCCGGTGTACACGTCGCCTTTAAAGGCCAGCAGCGCTTGCTTGGCGTTTTCCGGTGTGAATGCAGGAGTCCAGCTGCCGAAACGTGCGGCGTTGAGCCCGCCGATCTTGTCGGAAACGTGCATCAACTCGCTGATTTGCGCCGGTGTCAGGTCGCGCAGCTGCATGATCAACTCTTGGGAGTGATCGAGGTACTGCGGCTGGGTAAAGCGCTGGGTCGCCGGCGGTGTTTCGTAATCGAGGGTCTTGGCGGGGGAAATCACCATCAGCATGAAGTCGTCTCCTTTAATCGTGGGCGCGATTCTAGGGGGTTGTCTGTGTTGACTCCAGCTATGGGTGTCATAGGTGATGGGTGGTGTCATGGGGCAGATCGCAGCCTCGCGTTGCTCGACAGCTCCTACAGGACCGAGTTGGGATTGGATTGTGTAGCAGCTGCCGAGCAACGCGAGGCTGCGATCTTTTGAACGTCTCGATATATAGTGCCGCGCGGGTTTTGTTATGGAGACATCCCATTGCGTATCGTTTTTCTATTCTCGGCCTGGCTGTTGAGCTTTGGCGCCATGGCGGCGCCCGGCGATGTGGCGACGCTGGATCGCAGCACCTGGCCAGAGAAGCTCAGTAGCCCGACCCTGTTCGACGTGGCGTCGCGGGCCGAAATTCTCATGTTTGCCCGCGTGCTGCTGGCCAGCGAATCGCTGGATGAACCCGCCCTGGCCCAGCATCTTGGGTTACGCAAAATCAATCTGGAAGCGGTCAGCCAACTGCGCCAGCGCTTGTGGCAGCGCTTGCTGACCAACTACAACTTCGCCCAGCAAAGCTGCGATCAGGATGCGTCCTTCTGTTTCCTGGTCGAGGACATGGACACCTTGCGCGGGCAAGCGGCCAAGTTCCAGGTCAGCGAAGAGAGCTACTACATCAAGTGGGCCGAGCCGAGCCGGTTGTTCCACGCCCAGTACCTGGACGAGCAACTGCGCAAGGCTGCCCTGTTTCCGCAGACCAGCAGCGAAGTCGATCGTTTTGGCGACTATGAGCGCAACGGCGACGGTATGCATGACCGGTTGTTTTTGCTGACCTTCGACAGCGCCGCCAACGTCGCACCAGACAACACCGGTTGGGTCGCCGAGTACCTGCGCAAGTCGAACATCAGCGGCACGTTTTTCGTCCTCGGCAAGGACATTCAGACGCGTCTGGCTGAAGGCTCGGTGGCCAGCCTGCAAGCGATGTACTCGCAGCAATGCATCGGCGTCCAGGGCTGGGAGTTCCGCTCCCACAGCCACTGGCAGGACTGGCAGGACTCGGTACGACGCAGCGTTGAACTGGTCAAAAGCAAGTTACCGGAAAATTACGTGCCGCTGTTTCGTCCGCCCGATGGCCAGCGCCGCTCCGATGCCGAAGGCTTCTTCAACGCTCAGGGCTTGCGGGTAGCGTTATGGGATATCGATGCGCAGGACGGGGCGGGCAAGCTCAAGGGCAACCCGAGCGCGCAACGCGTGTTGACGCTGATGCTGCTGTGGCGCCACGGCGTGATCAATTTCAATGTAAAGCAGGACGCGGTGAAAACGGCGATGCCCTGGCTCATCACGCAAACGGCGCAAAGCGGGATCGGTTGGGAAGACTGTCAGGACGGTTTTCGCTGAAACGCACAAACCCCGTAATCATTGGGTTTGGGGCGTTTTTGGGAGAGATTTCGATGCAGGTGGACTTCCGACTTTAACGGGGTGATGACAGTCCGCCAAGTGTTATTGGTCACTCTGAAAAATAAACTTCAAAAAAGCGTCAAAGTACTTTTTTCTGTCACACGTTTTGGAGTATTACGAAGACAGACCGCCGAAACCTGCAACACAGGTGGCGTCTCCCAAGACCCAGCTTGTATGCAGTTCACTTGAATCCTCGCAGGTGAATTCGGTGGCCACTTCGAGGCGCAGCACTGTCATGGTATTGCGTCGACTGGCTCCCACAAAGGTGACCGAGTATGGATGATCACGGACGTAGTTCTTCTTCCAACCAGCCAATCCTTTATGTACTCGATACCAACGTATTGATTCACGATCCAAACGCCCTGCTTAACTTCGAAGAACACCACGTTGCTATCCCGATGACCGTGCTTGAGGAGCTGGACAAGCTCAAGAGCGGGCATCACAGCGTGGCTGCGGAATGCCGTCAGGCCATTCGCCTGATTGACAAGACGCTGGGCGATGCCAGTCCTGAAGATGTAGAGCTGGGTGTACCGATCCAGCGTGGCAAGAGTGGGCCAAAGGGTTTGCTGTCGATTCTGATGAGCAAACGCACCGAACCGAACATCATTCTTCCCGAACACCTGAACGACAACATCATCATCAACCAGTTGATCGATTTGCACGCGCGCGAACCCAAGTTGCCCGTCGTGCTGGTCACCAAAGACATCAACATGCGCCTCAAGGCCCGTGCGTGTGGGATCGCGGCCGAGGACTACAGCACCGACCAACTGGTTGACGACGTTTCGTTGCTGCCTAACGGTTACCACAACATGACCGGCTCCTTCTGGGACCGTGTGAGCAAGGTAGAAACCCGTCAGGACCATGGCCGCACCTGGCACCAGGTGCAGTTGATCGACAACCTGCCGGCGGTGCACGTCAATGAGTTCATCATTGACGAACAGGGGTTTGTCGGCTGGATCAAGGAGATTGCCGAAGACCGTTTGCTGATCCTCGACCTGCATCAGGAACCGCTGCTGCATCAGGAAGCCTGGGGCCTGAAGCCGCGTGACATTTATCAGAGCCTGGCACTGTTTGCCTTGCTGGACCCGGACATTCACCTGGTCAACCTGACCGGTGCCGCCGGCTCGGGTAAAACCATCCTGGCACTGGCCGCGGCGATCGAGCAGACCATGGTCAGCAAACGCTATCGCCGGATCATCGCCACCCGCAGCGTGCAGGGCCTGGACCAGGAGATCGGCTTCCTGCCCGGTACCGAAGCAGAAAAAATGGAGCCTTGGCTGGGCGCCATCACCGACAACCTCGAAGCCTTGCACATGGATGACGAAAACACCCATGGCAGCGTCGACTACATCCTCAGCAAAGTGCCGTTGCAGTTCAAATCCCTCAACTACATCCGAGGTCGCAGCTTCCAGCAGAGTCTGATTTTGATCGATGAATGCCAGAACCTGACGCCGCACCAGATGAAAACCATCATCACCCGTGCCGGCGCCGGTTCCAAAGTGGTGTGCCTGGGCAACCTGGCGCAGATCGACACCCCCTACCTGTCCGCGACCAGCTCCGGGCTGACGTACCTGACCGAACGCTTCAAAGACTTCCCCAACGGTGTGCACATCACCCTGCAAGGGGTGCCTCGTTCGATTCTGGCCGAATACGCAGAGTCGCATTTGTAACTGCTTCACCAGAACCGGGCGGCCCAACAGCCGCCCGGTTTTTTATGGCCCACACAAATCCAAATGTAGGAGTGAGCCTGCTCGCGATCGCGGTGTGTCAGTCGATATCAATGTTGAATACCAGACCGTAATCGCGAGCAGGCTCACTCCTACAGGGGGCTTTGCGGTGAATGGATAATCAAGGGTGCGGAAATCTGACCCGCAGGTTTACAATCGACGCTCCTGATCAGGAGTAACCCTGTGCTGACTCATCTCGATTCCCAAGGTCGCGCCAACATGGTCGACGTCACCGAAAAAGCCGTGACGTTCCGTGAGGCGACGGCCCAAGCGCTTGTCCGCATGCTGCCCGACACCCTGCAGATGATCGTCAGTGGCGGTCACCCCAAGGGTGATGTGTTTGCCGTGGCGCGTATTGCCGGCATTCAGGCGGCTAAAAAAACCAGCGATCTGATTCCTCTGTGCCATCCGCTGATGCTGACCGGCGTCAAAGTCGAACTCAGTGCCGAAGGTGACGACACTGTGCGCATCGTCGCGCGTTGCAAGTTGTCCGGGCAGACCGGCGTCGAAATGGAAGCGTTGACCGCCGCCAGCGTGGCGGCATTGACTATCTACGACATGTGCAAGGCCGTGGATCGTGGCATGACTATCGAAAGCGTGCGGCTGCTGGAGAAGGTCGGTGGCAAGAGCGGGCATTTCCAGGCGGATCAACCATGAACGTCACCGTGAAGTTTTTTGCTCGATATCGCGAAGCGCTTGGCGTGGACTCGGTCAAGGTTGAAGGTGATTTCGCCACGGTCGATGACGTGCGCGCGCTGCTGGCTCAGCGCGACGGTGCCGATGTGCTGAGCGAGCAGAACCTGATGTGCGCCCGCAATGAAGACCTTTGCCAGCTCGACGAACCGGTCAGCGATGGCGATGAAGTGGCGTTCTTTCCGACCGTGACCGGGGGCTGATCCATGGCGATTCGCGTGCAGTCCACGGCGTTCGATCCTGGTGCCGAAGTCAACGCCATGCACGCCGCCAATGTGGGCGTGGGCGCGGTGGTGAGTTTTGTCGGCTATGTGCGCGACTTCAATGACGGACTTGATGTGGCCGGGATGTTTCTTGAGCACTACCCGGGCATGACCGAGAAGGCCCTGGGCAAGATTGCCCTGGAGGCTGAGCAGCGCTGGCCGCTGTTGAAGCTGGAAGTGCTGCACCGCATCGGCGCTCTGGAACCGGGAGAACCGATCGTCTTCGTCGGTGCCGCCAGCGCCCACCGCCAGGCAGCCTTCGATGCCTGTGCGTTTGTCATGGATTACCTGAAAACCCGTGCGCCGTTCTGGAAGAAGGAAAACACCCCTGACGGCCCGCGCTGGGTGGAAGGGCGTGACAGTGATCATGCGGCGGCGGATCGCTGGAAGCAGTAAACAACTTGTTGTTTCTTTGTTGTCTGCTCTGCCGCCTTCGCGAGCAGGCTCGCTCCCACAGTAGATCTTCATGAACCCCAAATTTGTGTACGACAAAGATCCCCTGTGGGAGCGAGCCTGCTCGCGATAGGGCCATTCGCTTCACCCAATAACCTCCTGATTCACCACCCGACCATCGGCCAGACATGATCCCGCTTGTCCGATTGACGGCTAATACATAAAAGTCCAGTATGGAATTCAAAGTACAAAAAGACGTTCCCCGTTCCAGCTCTTTCTTCTGTCTTGCCAAACCAACAACAACCCGCGAGAGAACGAACATGAAGAAATTCCCCCTCATCACCGGTCTGGCCCTGAGTCTGTTGGCGTGCAGCAGCGTGTTTGCCGCCGAGAAAGCCCTGCGCATCGGTATTGAAGCCGCTTACCCGCCGTTTGCTTCCAAAACCGACGAGGGCAAGATTGTCGGTTTCGACTACGACATCGGCAATGCCCTTTGCGCGCAGATGAAGGTCGAGTGCGTGTGGGTCGAAGGCGAATTCGACGGTCTGATTCCTTCCCTGAAAGTGAAGAAAATCGACATGGCCCTGTCCTCCATGACCATCAACGAAGACCGCAAGAAGTCGGTCGATTTCTCCCACAAGTACTACTTCACCTCGTCGCGGCTGGTGATGAAGGACGGCGCGGTGGTCGATGACCAGTACGCCAGCCTCAAAGGCAAAACCGTTGGCGTGCAGCGCGCAACCACCACCGACCGTTACGCCACCGAGGTTTTCGAACCCAAGGGCATCAACGTCAAGCGCTACAGCAACAACGAAGAAATCTACATGGACCTGGCAGCCGGTCGCCTTGATGCCATTTTTGCCGACACTATTCCGTTGAATGACTTCCTGTCGATGCCGCGTGGCAAGGGCTATGCGTTTGTCGGGCCGGAGTTGAAAGACCCGAAATACGTGGGTGAGGGCGCCGGGATTGCGGTGCGTAAGGGCAATGCTGAATTGGTGAGCGAACTGAACGCGGCCATTGATGGCATTCGCGCCAATGGCGAATACCAGAAGATTTCGGACAAGTACTTCAAGTCCGATATCTATGGTGACTGATCGATAGCTATCGCGAGCAGGCTCGCTCCTACAATGGACCTGTGTATGCAGGACCAATGTAGGAGCGGGCTTGCCCGCGAAGGGGCCCTTTCAGCCAACACACCTCGTTGGGCTCAGCCCTTCAATTCCTTCAAATGCTTGTAGACCGTCGCCCGCCCCATGTTCAGCACATTGGCCACATAGTTCGATGCGCTCTTGCCCTTGAAAGCCCCTTCGGCGTGCAGCGCCAAAACCAGTTCGCGTTTGTGGTCGCGTGTCAGCAGGTTCAGGCTCAGTTGACGTTCGCGCAGCCAGGCGTGCAGGAAGGTATTGATCCGCTCCTGCCAGTCATCACGAAACAGTGAGTCCGGTTGCGGAATCAGTTTGCTGGGCGACAGGAACAGGTCGAGCGCCGCTTTTGCATTTTCGAACAGCGAGATGTTCAGGTTGACACACAGGACCGCGAGCGGATGACCTTCGCCGTCGCGCAATACCGTGCTCAAGCTGCGAATCTTCTGACCATCCCAATTGAGCTTTTCGTACGGCCCAATGTTGGTTTCGCTGACATCGTCGCTGAGCATGTCCTCCAGCGCCGCGTCATCGCCGATTTCGCGTTTGGACAGATTGTTGGCGATGTAGTCGATCTTTTGCGTGCGCAGGTCGTGCAGCACCACCTCGGCATGGGGGAAAAACAGCGTGGCGATGGCATCGGCAATCGCTCGGTAATTGTCCAGCGCCGGGTCTTTTTCAGGTGCGTTCATACAGTGGAGCTCCAGGCAGCGTCAGCGCCCTGCAAAAGGGGCGCTGGAAGTTTGCCGTAATCGTGTCAACACGTCACCTGAACAGGCGATCAGCCGAGGCGAGCGGGGGAGAGCATGCTGGCGTCCAGCCCGAAACGCGTGAGCTGCTCGGGCAGGCTTTCACCGCTTACCAGCGCAGCACTGGCTTGGCCCATGGCCGGCGAAGTCTGGATGCCGTAGCCGCCTTGTGCCGCGACCCAGAAGAAGCCGGGCACATTTGGATCGAATCCGGACAGTAAATCACCGTCGCTGACAAAGCTGCGCAACCCGGCCCAGGTTCGGGTCGGTCGGCGAATGGTCAGGGTGGTGGCCTCTTCGATCTGGTAAATACCCATGGCGATGTCCAGTTCTTCTGGCTGTACGTCGTGCGGTTCAACCGGGTCGGCGTTAGCGGGTGAGCCGAGGAACATGCCGGCGTCGGGTTTCATGTAGAAAGATTCGTCGAGGCTGACCAGCATTGGCCAATTATGGATATCTACGCCCTCAGGGCCGGCGAAGATAAAGGCCGCACGCCGTTTCGGTTGCAGGCCCAGCGGCCTGGCGCCGGCCAGTGCGCCGATTTTGTCAGCCCACGCGCCTGCCGCATTGATGATGACGGGGGCGCTGAAGGTCTGGCCGTTGGTGGTTACCTGCCACACACCCTCGGCATCGCGGGTCAGACCGAGCACTTCGGTGTCGGTAATGACTTCGCCTTTGTTGCGACGGATACCGCGCAGGTAGCCCTGGTGCAGGGCATCGGTGTCGATGTCGCTGGCGGTCGGGTCGTAGATCGCGCCATGGACTTTTTCCCGGCGCAGGATCGGCATGCGCGCACAGGCTTCGTCGGCACTGAGCAGTTGCATCTCGGGCACCGTCGCTTTGGCGCTGAGGTACTGATTGTTCAGTTCGGCGGGGTCGCCAGTGAAGTCCACGGTCATCTCACCGCGCGGCGTCAGCAACGGGTGTTCGCAGAAACCGGCGGGCGGTGCGTCGAAAAAATCGCGGCTGGCCTGGGTCAGTGCGCGAACCTGAGGTGTGCCGTAGGCGGCGGTGTAGAGCGCGGCGGAGCGTCCGGTGGAGTGATAGGCCGGATGCGATTCGCGTTCGAGCACAATCACCTTGGCCTGCTGCGACAGCCAGAAACCGGTGGAAGCCCCGGCAATCCCGCCGCCAATGATGATGAAATCTGCCTGGCTCATGAACGTCTCCTGATGGGGCGCAAATGCCATTGATATAGAGGAACCCTGTGGGAGCCGGGCTTGCCCGCGATTGCATCACCGCAGCGTGCCTGACGGAGCGAGGCGCCTGCATCGCGGACAAGCCCGCTCCCACAGTGAGTTGTGGTGTCAGTGCTGTAGGTGGTAGATGGCATTGGCCAGCGCGATGTCTTCCAGGCCCAGGCCGATGGAACGGAAGAACACCGGCCGGTTGTAATCGGGGCGCTGCACCTTGCCGCTCAGCAGATCGGGCAGGTCGCCGACTATTGCACTGCTGTCCCAGCCATGTTGCTCACCAGCAATCAACATCTCACCCGCCGAGCCCGGCGTTGTCAGGCGATAGTCGCAGAACACCTGCATGTCATTGAGGCTCTGCGGCGGCACTTCGTGGGCGCGCGGGGCGTTGGTGCTGATGGAGGTGATCAGCGCTGGTTTGTTCAAGCTTGACGGGTCGATCACCGGGCCTGCGGACGAGGTGCACAGCATGATCACATCGGCGTCCTCAATCGCCGCTTCATGACTGTCGACGATGGTCAGTCGTGGGTCGAGGCTTTTGAGCTGATCCAATGCGTCTGGATGCTTGTCGCTCAGGCTCGGCGAATACAGGGTGATGCTTTGCCAATCACGCAGGTCCTTGACGTAGTGGAGGTGCGCCTGGGCGACTTTGCCGCTGCCGATGATCGCCAGACGCTGCGCCTCTAACGGCGCCAGTGCATCGACTGCTACGGCGGTGGTTGCGGCTGTGCGTGCGGTGGTCAATTCACCGGCATCGCAAAGCAGCAACGGCTGGCCGGTCTGCATCGACATCAGCAGTGTCCACGCGGTCACCAGCGGACCTTGTTCACGCACGATGTACGGCGAAGTTTTAACCCCGTAGACACCGTCTTGCGCCAGTACGCCGAGGTAATTGATGAAGTCGCCAGCGCCCTGGGGGAATTCCACCAGTTGCTGCGCCGGTTGTACGGCTTGGCCCGCGGCCAGGTCGCGGAACAGCTTGCGCAGGATCTGCGGCACGTCAACTTTCGCCAACAGCTCGCGGGCCTGAGATTGGGTGATCACGTAAGGCGTACTGGACATGGCCGGCTCCGGGTGCTGAATTAAACTAATTTGTCCATTATGGACTTTTAGTTGTCTTGGGCAAGCTCCTGTTGAAAAAAACCAGTCGAAAAAAAAGCGCAGTCCGTTTCCGGCTGCGCCTCTTTCTGCAAATCCCCGGTTACGGGCGTTTGCGCTCAACCGCCCGCAGTAGATGCGTCGGTGGTGTTTCACAGCTGATCTTGCGACCCAGCAACGCCTCGATGGACGGTAGCTGGTAAGAGTCATCTTCACCGGCGAAGCTGATGGACACGCCATCGGCGCCTGCCCGACCGGTACGGCCGATGCGGTGTACATAGTCGTCCGGGACTTCCGGAAGGGTGAAGTTGATCACGTGGCTGATGCCGTCGATGTGAATGCCGCGACCGGCGACATCGGTGGCGACCAGTACGCGAATCTTGCCTTCGCGAAAGCCTTCCAGGGTCTTGATGCGCTTGTGCTGCGGCACATCGCCGGACAGTTGCGCGGCGTTCACGCCGTCACGCACCAGGCGTTCTTCAATGCGGCGTACTTCATCCTTGCGGTTGGCGAACACCATCACCCGCTCCCAACCGTTGTCGTTGACCAGGTTGTAGAGCAGTTTGTATTTGTCCGCACCGGCGACGGCGTAGATGTGTTGCTCGACGTTTTCGCTGGCCACGTTTTGCGCTTCGATCTCGACGATCGATGGCTCGGTGGTCCATTGCTTGGCGAGGTTCATCACGTCTTCGGTGAAGGTTGCGGAGAACAGCAGCGTCTGACGCTCGTTCTTCGGCGGCGTCTGGCGAATGATCTGACGTACTTGTGGGATGAAACCCATGTCGAGCATCCGGTCGGCTTCGTCCAGCACCATGACTTCGACCATGTCCAAGTGCACGTCGCCGCGCTGGTTGAAGTCGAGCAAACGGCCCGGGGTGGCCACGAGGATGTCGCAGTGACGGGCTTCGAGGTGCTTGAGTTGCTTGTCGAAATCCATGCCACCGACAAACGTCATCACGTTGAGGCCGGTGTATTTGGTCAGGTCGGCCGCATCCTTGGCGATTTGCACCACCAGTTCGCGGGTGGGTGCAATGATCAGCGCCCGCGGTTCACCCATGTAACGCTCTTTCGGCGGCGGGGTTTGCAGCAGCTGGGTGATGATCGAAATCAGGAACGCGGCCGTTTTGCCGGTGCCGGTCTGGGCGCGACCGATGGCGTCTTTGCCCGCCAGGGTGAAGCCAAGCACCTGCGCCTGGATCGGCGTGCAATACGGAAAGCCCAGGTCCTGGATGGCGTGCATCAGTTCCGGGGCGAGTTTGAAATCGTGGAAGCGGGTTTTGCCTTCCTGGGGTTCGACGACGAAGTCTTCGAGTTTCCAGGGGATGACAGGTGCCTTGGGTTTGGGTTCGCGACGCGGTTTTGCCGGTTTCGGCGCTTCGCTGCGCGGTTGTTCAGAGTCAACGACCGGGGCAGGTTGGTTGACCGGTGTGGTCATCGGCTCGTGTTTCGGTACCGCTGCGGTTGCGGTCCGGCCAGGCTGATTACCGTCGGTGCGGTGGCTGGGGGTATGAGACGGAGCGCTGGGAACTGGCGCGAGCTGCTCAGTCTCGCTTTTACCGAACATTTTCTTGAGTGCTTTGAGCACGGTCATCTCATCAATTGGTTAAGGAATGTACGCCGGCCAGTGTAATGCAAGAATCGGGCGCGGCGTAGTGGGATGATCAAAGGGCTGCAATTCGCCTGACAGTTAACGCAAACGCTCGGCAAGCCAGGCGCCGATGTCGCGAATCTCTTCGGGTAACACTTCGTGGCCCATTGGGTATTCCTGCCATGTCGCGGTGACACCACGCTGCTTCAAATGCTCATAGGCAGAGCGGCCCATGGAGTTTTGCACCACGTCATCGTATTGACCGTGCAAGGACAGCACCGGAATACGCTGCTGGCTGGCTGAAAGCTCAAGCTGATCGCTGAACGTCGGGGCATAAGTGGAGAGGGCAAGTACGCCACCCAGTGGCCCCTGCCATTTCAGGAATGCGGTGTGCAACACCACGGCACCGCCCTGGGAAAAACCTGCCAGAAATATCCGCGAGGCGTCTATTCCGCTGGCCTTTTGCTCTTCGATCAAATCAAAGACCCGCTGCGCGGACGCTTCCAGCTGATCGCGGTTGATCGCTCGCGCCGGGCTCATGGCCAATATGTCGTACCAGCTCGGCATCTCGTAGCCACCATTAATGGTGACCGCGCAAGTCGGTGCCTGCGGGAGAACGAAGCGGGTGCTCAGCAGTTTTTCCTGCAAGGCTTCGGCGACTGGCAGGAAGTCGTAACGATCGGCACCCAAGCCGTGAAGCCATATAACGCAAGCATCTGCGGGCTTTACGGGGTGAAGAATAAGGGGCTCGGTCATGGCTGCTCCAATGTTGTGCGCGCGCTCTCATTGGGTGCGAGACCCGAGTACGCGTCTGGTTGATCAGTTAATAAGATGTCGCAAGGCTACAAGTTTTGCTATTGACCTGTCGCGCAATTGCTTCAGCAAGCGGTCTGGTACGGGCTTTGCTAAGGGGAAACGGTGCAACCCATCTCGCGCCTTGCGGTAACACTATCAGTGTACTGCTGGCCGCGGGATAGCAAAGAATCCGGTGATGGATGTTCGCCAGTGGCCGTTACGGGCTTCGCGAACGTGAAAGGGCTACAGCCCGTTCGGCCGATTGGTGAGAAGTGAGTTATCCATGATGTGGATTTTCTCCTACTAGACTCATAGCGCAGGTCCTACGCCGGTTGACCCTAAAAAAAACCAATAAGGGTCGATTACGCCTCAAAAGGGTGCGGCAGGATTCAGCTCCGACACAACAAGAGCAAAACTGGAGGTTTGAATGAAGATGTTGAAATCCACCCTGGCTATCGTGACTGCAGCCGCAGTACTCGGTATCAGCGGGTTCGCTCAGGCGGGTGCAACCCTGGATGCAGTGCAGAAAAAAGGTTTCGTACAGTGTGGTGTGAGTGACGGTCTGCCGGGCTTCTCGGTTCCGGACTCCACTGGCAAGATCGTTGGCATCGATGCTGACTATTGCCGTGCTGTAGCGGCTGCCGTTTTCGGCGACGCGACCAAAGTCAAATTCAGTCAGTTGAACGCCAAAGAGCGTTTCACCGCGCTGCAGTCGGGCGAAATCGACATTCTGTCGCGCAACACCACCATGACCAGCTCTCGTGACTCAGGCATGGGCCTGAAGTTTCCTGGCTTTATCACTTACTACGACGGCATCGGCTTCCTGGTTAACAACAAGCTGGGCGTGAAGAGTGCCAAGGAACTGGACGGTGCAACCATCTGCATCCAGGCCGGTACCACCACCGAGCTGAACGTTTCCGACTACTTCCGCGGCAATGGTCTGAAATACACCCCGATCACCTTCGACACCTCCGACGAAAGCGCCAAGTCGCTGGAATCCGGTCGATGCGACGTTCTGACTTCCGACAAGTCCCAGCTGTTCGCCCAGCGCAGCAAGCTGGCCTCGCCGAAGGATTACGTGGTACTGCCGGAAACCATTTCCAAGGAGCCTCTGGGCCCGGTCGTGCGTAATGGCGACGACGAGTGGCTGGCTATCGCGCGCTGGGTTGGCTACGCCATGCTCAACGCTGAAGAGGCAGGCATCACTTCGAAGAACGTCGAAGCTGAAGCCAAGTCCACCAAGAACCCTGACGTTGCCCGTCTGCTGGGTACCGATGGCGAATACGGCAAAGACCTGAAAGTGAAAAAGGACTGGGTCGTCCAGATCGTCAAGCAAGTCGGCAACTATGGCGAAGTGTTTGAGAAAAACCTCGGCAAGAACACTCCGCTGGAAATCGACCGCGGGCTGAACGCCTTGTGGAACGCTGGCGGCATTCAATACGCACCACCAGTGCGCTGATGGTTCTATCACCCGGCGGGCCAACCGCCGGGTGATGTTCTGTTCCATTACATCCGGGGCACTTCATGCAAAATTCAATCGGCGCACCAAAGCAGAGGCTCAGCCTCAGCGATCCCAAAGTGCGTGCGTGGGTATTTCAGATCATCACCATTGTTGCGGTGGTCTCGATGGGCTGGTATCTGTTCGACAACACGCAGACCAACCTCCAACACCGGGGCATTACCTCCGGTTTCGACTTTCTGGAGCGCAGTGCCGGTTTCGGCATCGCTCAAACCCTGATCGACTACACCGAATCGGACAGCTATGCCCGGGTGTTTGTCATCGGCCTGCTAAACACCCTGCTGGTGACCTTCATCGGCGTGATCCTGGCGACGATCCTCGGGTTCATCGTCGGTGTGTCACGGCTGTCGAAGAACTGGATCATCGCCAAGCTGGCAACTGTTTATGTGGAAGTCTTCCGCAATATTCCGCCGCTGCTGCAAATCCTGTTCTGGTACTTCGCGGTGTTCCTGACCATGCCGGGGCCGCGCAACAGCCATAACTTCGGCGACACCTTCTTTGTCAGCAGCCGCGGCCTGAACATGCCCGCAGCGTTGGTAGCGGACGGTTTCTGGCCGTTTGTGGTCAGCATCGTTGTGGCCATTGTCGCCATCGTGCTGATGAGCCGCTGGGCGACCAAACGCTTCGAAGCGACGGGCGTGCCGTTCCACAAGTTCTGGGTTGGTCTGGCGCTGTTTCTGGTGATCCCTGCGCTGTGCGCCTTGATCTTCGGCGCGCCGCTGCACTGGGAAATGCCGAAGCTGCAAGGCTTCAACTTCGTCGGTGGCTGGGTGCTGATTCCCGAACTGCTGGCATTGACCCTGGCCTTGACGGTGTACACCGCGGCGTTCATCGCCGAGATCGTGCGCTCGGGCATCAAGTCGGTCAGCCACGGCCAGACCGAAGCGGCCCATTCGCTCGGCCTGCGCAACGGTCCGACCCTGCGCAAGGTAATCATCCCGCAAGCGCTGCGCGTGATCATTCCACCGCTGACCAGCCAATACCTGAACCTGGCGAAGAACTCCTCGCTGGCGGCCGGTATCGGTTATCCGGAAATGGTTTCGTTGTTTGCCGGTACGGTGCTGAACCAGACCGGGCAGGCAATCGAGGTGATTGCGATCACCATGAGCGTGTACCTGGCGATCAGTATCAGCATTTCCCTGCTGATGAACTGGTACAACAAGCGCATTGCGCTGATCGAGCGGTAAGGAAAAGCGCATGAGCACTCATACTTTCAAACCTGACATGCCGCCACCGAACCGCAGCATCGGTGTCGTGGCGTGGATGCGCGCCAACATGTTCTCCAGCTGGCTCAACACCCTGCTGACCCTGTTTGCGTTCTACCTGATTTACCTGGTTGTCCCGCCGATCCTGCACTGGGCGATCCTCGACGCCAACTGGGTTGGCACCAGCCAGACCGACTGCACCAAGGAGGGCGCCTGCTGGGTGTTCATCCAACAGCGTTTCGGCCAGTTCATGTACGGCTACTACCCGCCGGATCTGCGTTGGCGCGTGGACCTGACCGTGTGGCTGGCAGTCATCGGCGTGGCACCCCTGTTCATCTCGCGCTTTCACCATAAAGCGGTGTATGGCCTGAGCTTCCTGGTGCTGTACCCGATCATTTCCTGGTGCCTGCTGCACGGCGGCGTGTTTGGCTTGAGCGCCGTGGCGACCAGCCAGTGGGGTGGCCTGATGCTGACCCTGGTGATTGCGACTGTCGGTATCGCTGGCGCTCTGCCGCTGGGTATTGTCCTGGCGTTGGGCCGTCGTTCGAACATGCCGGCGATTCGAGTGGTCTGCGTGACCTTTATCGAATTCTGGCGCGGTGTGCCGTTGATCACGGTGCTGTTCATGTCTTCGGTGATGTTGCCGTTGTTCCTGCCCGAAGGCATGAACTTCGACAAATTGCTGCGGGCTCTGATCGGCGTGATCCTGTTCCAGTCGGCCTACGTGGCCGAAGTGGTGCGCGGTGGTCTGCAAGCGATTCCAAAAGGTCAGTACGAAGCGGCTGCAGCGATGGGCCTGGGGTACTGGCGCAGCATGGGCCTGGTGATTCTGCCGCAAGCCCTGAAGCTGGTAATCCCTGGCATCGTCAACACCTTTATTGCGCTGTTCAAGGACACAAGCCTGGTGATCATCATCGGCCTGTTCGACCTGCTCAACAGCGTCAAACAAGCTGCCGCCGACCCGAAATGGCTGGGCATGGCCACTGAAGGCTATGTGTTCGCGGCCTTGGTGTTCTGGATTTTCTGTTTTGGTATGTCGCGCTATTCCATGCATCTGGAACGCAAGCTCGACACTGGCCACAAGCGTTAGGAGTTCTGTAATGAGCGAAGCAATCAAAAAGCCTGCGAGCCCTGAAGGCATTATTCAGATGCAGGGCGTCAACAAGTGGTACGGCCAGTTCCACGTATTGAAAGACATCAACCTGAACGTCAAACAGGGCGAGCGTATCGTGCTGTGCGGCCCGTCGGGTTCGGGTAAATCCACCACCATTCGTTGCCTCAACCGTCTGGAAGAGCACCAGCAGGGCCGCATCGTGGTCGATGGCGTGGAGCTGACCAACGACCTCAAGCAGATCGAATCGGTCCGCCGTGAAGTCGGCATGGTGTTCCAGCACTTCAACTTGTTCCCGCACCTGTCCATCCTGCAGAACTGCACCCTGGCGCCAATGTGGGTACGCAAAATGCCCAAGCGCCAGGCCGAGGAAATCGCCATGCATTACCTGGAGCGCGTACGCATTCCGGAGCAGGCGCATAAATTCCCGGGGCAACTGTCCGGTGGCCAGCAACAGCGTGTGGCGATTGCCCGCGCGTTGTGCATGAAGCCGAAAATCATGCTATTCGACGAACCGACTTCGGCACTCGACCCCGAGATGGTGAAAGAGGTGCTGGACACCATGATCGGCCTGGCTGAAGACGGCATGACCATGCTCTGCGTAACCCACGAAATGGGCTTCGCCCGTACCGTGGCCAACCGCGTGATCTTCATGGACAAGGGTGAAATCGTCGAACAGGCCGCGCCGAACGACTTCTTCGATAACCCGCAGAATGAACGGACCAAGATGTTCCTGAGCCAGATTCTGCATTGATGTCGGCTGACAGGTAAAACAAACCCGGCCTTGTCAGACTGTGTGAAAACCTAGCAATCTGCCTGGCGATCAAAGAAAATGCTCCGCATCGAAAGATACGGAGCATTTTTCGTTATGGCCTACATCCAGGGACAGTCCCGTACCCAGACCAGTTTGTTCCCGGTTTCGCTGGAGGAGTTGATCCCTGAGGATCACCTCGTTCGCGTTATCG
>NZ_JBFUIH010000048.1:0-41967 GCF_056401975.1 Pseudomonas sp. P4_C8
ATGCGAGTGCGGACCATTTCCAGCGTGGACATCAACATAAACAGGCCTATCACCAAAACGGTCAACATCGTCAATGTTGTGACGTTTCGACTGACCAAGGCCCGATCATAGACCTGCAGCATGTACACGGCTGGCGTCAACATCATGACGTTGATGACGCCACTGAACCCTGCCAGCGCGTAAAAACTGTGGCGCAGGCGAAAGAGCGCGTCGGCCAGTTCGGAACGAGTGCTCGACTGCTTGTGCATATGGATCTCCCCTTCGAAATGCCGGTTCCAACCAGCTCAACAGCTAACGGTAGATGTGGTTTTGTAGGCCGCTGGCCGACTCGCAGGCGGGTCGCTCTATTGGCGATTCTTGCGAAATCTCTGCGGTGCTCCCGCAAGCAAAAGCGTAGGTCGTAGCACAACACTCTGAAATAACATTTTGCTCTATAGCTGCTGTGAAAAACCCATAAGTCACGTAAAAACAGTCAGTTATATGTCATATGGCCGGCTGTCTGTTTTTGCGGCGTAAAATTGACATTCTTTTGCGATGGAACTTTAGTCTTAGTTATACGGGGGGGGCGCCTGCCTGGAGCTTGCCATTACTTTGGCAACGCAAGGCGCGGTGATTTCCCTGAAGGAGCAAAACATGTCGATCATTTCGTTCTATTGCAGAGTGACGGGGCCGTTCAGGAAGTTCGCCATAACTTCCAGTTTCCATGGCCCACCCACGGCTCGGATTTGCTCTGCCTGATCTTCCGGCGAGCACTACATTCCGCGAATTTCAGGTGCATATCCCGGGGAACGGCTTTGCCTTTTCCGCGCCTGCTCTCGCCCAAAAACAAAACCATAAAACTGCGCAAGCCAGCACCTGACTGGGCGTGGGTGGATGTTTATCGTCCCGTGCCTTTCTCCATAAAGATCGAGGGCAATAAAAATGGCTGATTTCAACAAAGCGGACCTGGAGTTCATCCTGAAGCAAATCTTCATTGCAGAGGCGCATGCCGACGGCGCCAGCCTGAGTGATTTGCTACCCAATAGTCAGGTGCCGTTCGGCCTGCGTACCGTGGATGGCAGCTTCAACAACCTGGTCGCCGGGCAAAGCGAGTTTGGCGCCGCGGACAATTCCTTCTTGCGACTGCTTGATCCCCAGTATCAAAACGCGGCTTACGCTGGGACTGGCCCGGTGACCGACCCGCAGCCACGGATTATCAGTAACCTGATCGTCGACCAGACCGCCAATAACCCGGCAGCGGTAGCGGCGAGCGGCGGTGCGGCCCCGGTGATCAGCCCCGGTCTGGATGGCGTGTTCGGCACGGCCGACGACAAGGAAGTGTTCTTCATCCCCAACGTGTCGGCAGACGTCGGTCTGACCGCCGGTTTCAACTCGTGGATGACCTTCTTTGGTCAGTTCTTCGACCACGGTCTTGACCTGGTCACCAAGAGCAGTAGCGACTTCGTGTTTATTCCGCTGCAGCCGGACGATCCATTGTTCGTACCGGGCGGCTCGACCAACTTCATGGTGCTACCACGTGCAGTGCGTACTGCCGGCGCGGACGGAGTACTCGGCACTGCCGATGATAGCCAAGCCAACACCACCTCGCCGTTCGTAGACCAGAGCCAAACCTACAGCTCGCACCCCTCGCATCAGGTGTTCCTGCGTGAGTACGTTATCAACGCGGCAGGTGACCCTATTGCAACGGGGCGCTTGATTACCAACCGCGATCTGGGCGGCGATGGCAAGTTCGGCACTGCCGATGATGGCGACGGCACAGATGGCGGCATGGCGACCTGGGCAGTGGTCAAGGCCCAGGCCCGCGACATTCTCGGTATCAACCTGACCGACGCCGATGTGCACAGCGTGCCGCTGCTGGCAACCGATGCCTATGGCAACTTCATCCGGGGACCGGGTGGCATGCCGCAGGTGGTGATGAAAGGGGTTGACGGTATTGGCGGCACGACGGATGACTTCCTGCTCGAAGGCAACCGGGATGCTCCGATCAGTCTGGCCAACGCCGTGAGCGCCGGGCATGGCTTCCTCGACGACATCGCCCACAATGCCGCGCCAGTCGTCGTCGGCGGGGTTTTGCAGGCGGATGCTGACGCCGACATCGGCAATGCGCAGCCTGTTGGTGCGGGTGGCAACAACCTGACTTATGACAACGAATTGCTCGATGCTCACTACATCGCCGGCGATGGCCGGGCGAATGAGAACATCGGCCTGACCACCGTGCACCATGTGTTCCACTCCGAGCACAACCGCCTGGTCGAGCAATCCAAGCAAACCATCCTGACCTCCGGCGATCTGGCCTTCCTCAATGAGTGGCTGATAGACGACGTGACCGCAATACCGACTACACCTGCCGGAATCGCGGCGTTGGTGTGGGACGGCGAACGCCTGTTCCAGGCCGCCAAGTTCGGCACCGAGATGCAGTACCAGCACCTGGTGTTCGAGGAGTTTGCGCGGACCGTTCAGCCGCAGATCGACGGATTCCTTGCACCCAACGGGTATGACACCTCGATCAACCCGGCCATCCTCGCCGAGTTCGCCCACGTGGTGTACCGCTTCGGTCACTCGATGTTGACCGAGACCGTCGATCGCTTCGACCCCGCGTTCAATCCGCTCCTGACTGACCCGAACAACCCGGACTCGCAACTCGGCCTGATCGCAGCCTTCCTCAACCCGCTGGCGTTTGCCGGTAGCGGGGCGACTGCGGACGAAGCGGCAGGGGCGATCATTCGCGGTGTGACCCGTCAGCTCGGCAACGAGATTGACGAGTTCGTCACCGAAGCGTTGCGCAACAATCTGCTCGGTCTGCCGCTCGATTTGCCGGCCCTGAACCTGGCGCGTGGTCGCGACACTGGCATCCCCACGTTGAATGAGGCGCGCCGTGAGTTCTACGCTTCAACCGGCGACAGCCAACTCAAGCCGTACATCAGTTGGGCTGACTTGGTGGACAACCTCAAGCACCCCGAATCGTTGGTCAACTTCATCGCTGCCTTTGGTACGCATGACACGATTACGGGGGTGAGCACGCTGGCAGCCAAACGCGCTGCAGCCGCGGCGCTGGTATTCGGTGGCGCCGGTTCGCCGGCTGACCGCCTGGACTTCCTCAATAGCACCGGCTTCTATGCCAACCTGGCAAATGGGGCAACCATTACCGGCGTTGATGACATCGACTTCTGGGTCGGTGGCCTCGCCGAGGAGAAAATGCCGTTCGGCGGCATGCTCGGCTCGACGTTCAACTTCGTGTTTGAAACCCAGCTGGAGGCGTTGCAGAACGGCGACCGCTTCTACTACCTGTCGCGTACCGCGGGCCTGAACTTCGGCACCGAGTTGGAAAACAACTCCTTTGCCAAGTTGATGATGCTCAACACCGATGTCACCCACCTGTCGAACACCGTGTTCCTGACGCCGACGTTCACCCTCGAAGTGAATCAGGCCAATCAGTTCACGGGCCTTGGCGCGGACCTCAAAGCCGATCCAACGGGCGGCATCATGATCAACGGTGTGGAAGTCGTGTCGCTGGTGATCCGCGACAACCCCGACACCCCAGGTCTGGACAGTAATTATCTGCAATACACCGGTGAAGACCATGTCGTGCTGGGCGGCACCGCTGGCGACGACATCATTATCTCCGGTGACGGCGATGACACCGTTTACGGCGACGAAGGCAATGACCGCCTCGAAGGCGGTGCCGGGAACGATGCGGTTCTTGGCGGTGCGGGCGATGACATCATCACCGACTCGTTCGGCGACAACCGTATGGAAGGTAATGCCGGTAACGACGTGATCGTGGTCGGTAGCATGCTTGCTGCAGGCAACCTGATCCTGGGTGGAGATGGCCAGGACTTCATTGTCACCACGGAAGACATCACCACGACCTTCGGTGGTCGGGGTGACGATTTCATCCTCGGTGCCAAGACCAACCTGCCACCTACCGGCAACGAAGGGGATGACTGGATCGAGAAAGGCACCCAGGACGGCGCGCCTGGCGATAACTTCTCGCCGTTGCTCAATGACGATGTGATCGGCAACGACATCTTTGTCGGTGGCGGTGGCTTCGACGAAATGATCGGCGAGGGTGGCGATGACATCTTTGTCGGCAGCGATGCGCAGGACAAGATGGACGGCATGTCCGGTTTCGACTGGATAACCTACAAAAATGACAAGTACGGCGTGACCGCTGACCTGTCACTGGCCGCGCTGGCGCAGCCACACGGGAACGCGCCAAATCAGAACGCCGGGATATTCAATCCGGTCGGCGCCTCGCCGGCCTCGATACTCGACCGTTTTGCCGAGGTCGAAGGCTTGTCCGGTTCGAACTTCGCCGATGTGCTCAAAGGCGATAATGTGGATGCGGATACGATCATCAACCACGGTGGTGCCACGGGCAGTGCGCTGACCAATGTGGCGTTGATCCGCGGACTGGAGCAGTTTCTGTCCGATGCCGGTTTGCCAACCACTGGTTTTGCCACTGGCAATATCATCCTCGGTGGCAATGGCAGTGACCTTATCGAAGGTCGCGGCGGCGATGATCTGATCGATGGCGACAAATGGATCAACGTCAGAATTGCGGTGTATGCCGCTGGCGACGTCGACCATACCGGGCCTGAGATCGCCTCCTTCGACAGCATGGTCGATATGATTCCGTTCATGCTGGACCGCACCTATAACCCGGGTCAGCTCAAGGCCGTGCGCGAAATTCTGCCCGGCACCTCAACGGGCGGTGCGGCCTTCGACACCGCCATTTACTCCGGGGTACAGGACGAGTATGTGGTGACTCGTGACACCCGTGGCACGGCCACTTTGGCGGACGATGTCTGGACGGTGGCAGATACCGTAGCGGGTCGCGACGGCACCGATACCCTGCTGCATATCGAACGCTTGCAGTTCGCCGACACCCAGCAAGTGCTGGTGACGGGGCTCAATGCCCAACCGGTTAACAGTCCGACCATCACGGATGGAAACGGCGGGGCAATCACGGTGGGCGACACGCTGAGAGTCAGTGTGGCCGCGGTGCGCGATAACGACAACATCGCGGCGGGTAACCCGACGGGTACGCTCAACAACTCCTCGGTGTCCTACTACTGGCAGTTCGAGGCCAATCCTGGCAGCGGCGTATTCGAGGACATCATTCTGTTACCGGCCGGCGACCTGGCGTTCCAGAGTGCCGACGGCACCGCGTTCAAGGTCTCTCCGGACCTTGCCGGGCTGTCACTGCGGGTCAAGGCGATCTACCAGGATGGTCATGGCACGACTGAAATAGTGTTCTCGCAACCGACTGCCGTGGTAGCTCCCGGCGCGCCGGTTGTGCCGACGGCGCCGACACCTGTGGTCGATGCCACGGCGGGTGGCGAAGGCCTGCACATGGTCCGCTCCGACCTCAACTTCATTCTCGATCAGATCAAGATTGCCGAGGCTGAAGCGGACGGTCAGGACATTCTCTCGCTGATCCCGAATATCCGCGCGCCGCTGGGTCTGCGTGCGGTCGATGGGTCGAACAACAACCTGCTGAACCTCAATGGCAACAACAACACCCAGTTTGGTGCTGCCGATAACGTCTTTCCGCGCTTGACCGATCCGGTCTTCAATCCAGCGGAAGGTGCTCCTGCCGGCTTCTTCGGCCCCGGCTCGCCAGCCATCCCGGGTTCGTCGTATGCGCAGAACAGCGGCTTTGTGTTTGACTCGCAGCCGCGCACCATCAGTAATCTGATCGTCGACCAGACGGCGAATAACCCGGCGGCCTATGCAACGGCTTACGACCCAGGTATAGACGGTGTGCTCAACTTCGGCGCGGCGGGTAACGACGACGTGCTCAAGGATGGCGTACGGATAGTCGCCAGCCCCGGCCTGGATGGTCAGTTCGGTACTACCGACGATCACGATGTGTACCTGTTCGAGAACACCGCGGCGGATGCAGGCTTGTCCGCGCCGTTTAACGCCTGGATGACCTTCTTCGGGCAGTTCTTCGATCACGGTCTGGACCTGGTCACCAAAGGCGGTTCGGGCACCATCTTCATCCCGCTGCAACCGGATGATCCGCTGTATGTGGAAGGCGGTAGCGCCAACTTCATGGTGCTGACCCGCGCGACCAACCTGCCAGGGGCGGATGGCGTTCTCGGCACGGCCGACGACATCCATGAGCAAACCAACACCACCACGCCGTTCGTGGACCAAAACCAGACCTACAGCTCGCACCCGTCGCACCAGGTGTTCCTGCGCGGTTATGAGTTGACCCCTGCCGGCCCAATAGCGACCGGCAGGCTGATCACTAACGTTGACCTGGGACTGGATGGCAAGTATGGCACCGGCGACGACATTGAAATTGGTGGCATGGCGACCTGGAAAGTGGTCAAGGCGCAGGCGCGTGACGTTCTCGGTATCAACCTGACCGATGCCGACGTCGATAATGCACCGCTGTTGGCGACCGACGCCTATGGCAATTTCATCAAGGGGCCGAACGGCTTCCCGATGGTTGTGATGAAAGGTGCTGACGGGCTTGGCGGCACGGCTGATGACATTCTTGTCCAAGGCAATCCGAATGCCCCGATCAGCCTGACCAATGCTGTGCGCACCGGTCACCAGTTCCTCGTCGACATTAACAACAATGCAGCGCCGGTAATCGTCGGCGGGGTTCTGCAGGCGGATGCTGACTCTGATGTCGGCAATGCGCAGCCACCTGGCCCAGGCGGCACCAACCTGACCTATGACAACGAACTGCTCGACGCTCACTACATCGCTGGCGACGGCCGGGTCAACGAGAACATCGGCCTGACCGCGGTGCATGCGATCTTCCACGCCGAGCACAATCGGCTGGTTGCGCAAACCATGGACACCGTGCTCGATTCGGGTGATGTGGCCTTCCTCAACGAGTGGCTGCTCAATCCGGTGAACGCGTTGCCAGCCAGCCAGGCTGAGATTGATGCGCTGGTGTGGAATGGCGAGCGCTTGTTCCAGGCTGCCAAGTTCGGCACCGAGATGCAGTATCAGCACCTGGTGTTCGAGGAGTTTGCGCGGACCATCCAGCCAAGGGTCGACCTGTTCTTTGCACCGACCCAGGTCTATGACGTCGACCTCGATGCCTCGATCGTCGCCGAGTTCGCCCACACCGTGTATCGGTTTGGCCACTCGATGCTGACCGAGACCGTCGATCGCTTCAACGTCGATTTCAGCGTGGTGGGCGATCCGAACAGCGCTGATCCTAATCAACAACTGGGCTTGATCGCGGCGTTCCTCAACCCGTTGGCGTACGCCGCCAGCGGGTTGACACCAGAGGATGCGACCAGTGCGATCATCCGTGGGCTGACTCGCCAGGCCGGTAACGAAATCGACGAGTTCGTCACCGAGGCGCTGCGCAATAACCTGCTCGGCCTGCCGCTCGACCTGCCGGCGCTCAACATCGCCCGTGGCCGCGACGTCGGGATTCCTTCGCTCAATGCGATTCGCCGCGACATCTACAACCAAACCGGTGATACCCAACTCAAGCCTTACAACAGCTGGGTTGACCTGGTGCAGCACCTGAAACATCCGGAGTCGTTGATCAACTTCATCGCGGCCTATGGCACGCATGACACGATCACGGCGGCGACCACGCTGGAAGGTAAACGCGCTGCAGCCTTGTTACTGGTATTCGGTGGTACGGGTGAGCCGGTTGACCGCTTGGACTTCCTCAACGGCAGCGGTGACTGGGCCAACGTAACGCTGGCCGGCAAGGATACGGTGCTGGGTACTGCCGACGATCTGAAGGGTGTGACGATCACGGGCGTCGATGCCATCGACCTCTGGATCGGCGGCCTGGCCGAAGAGAAAACCCCGTTCGGCGGCATGCTCGGCACGACCTTCAACTTCGTGTTCGAGAACCAGCTGGAAAAACTGCAGGACGGCGACCGCTTCTACTACCTGGAGCGTACCTCTKGCCTGTCGATGAATGCGGAACTGGAAAGCAACTCGTTCGCCAAGCTGATCATGGCCAACACCTCGGCCACCCACTTGCCGGGCCTGGTGTTCTCGGACCCAGGGTTCTATCTGGAAGTGGACCAGAGCAAGCAGTTCAACGAAGGCCTGGGGAATGTCGATCCGCTTAGCAATCTCGGCGCGCAGGTGGTGTTCCGCGATAATCCGCTGACGGCGGGGCCGGATACCAACTACATCAAATACACCGGTGCAGAGCACATCGTGCTGGGCGGCACCAACGGAGCAGACATCCTCATCTCCAGTGAAGGCGATGACACGGTTTGGGGTGATGCCGGCAATGATTTCATCGAAGGCGGTAACGGCAACGACCAACTTCGCGGTGGCGCCGGCGACGACATCATCACCGACCTTGGTGGCGACGATAACATCCAGGGTGGCGACGGCAACGACGTGCTGCACGGCGGCAATGGCGTCAACCTGATCATTGGCGGGTTCGGCAACGACTTCATCGTCACCGGTGAGGACGCTTCCGAGGCCATTGGTGGCCAGGGCAACGACTTCATTCTGGGCAGCAAAGCCAACGAACAGGACATGGGTAACGAAGGCGACGACTGGATCGAGAAGGGCACTTCGGACGGTGCACCTGGCGACAACTTCGATCCGCTCGGCAACGATCCGGTGATCGGCCACGATGTGTTCATCGGCGGTAACGAGAACGATAAGTTCAACGGCGAAGGCGGCGACGACATCATGGTCGGCAGTCTCGGCTTCGGTGACCGCTATATCGGCGGCTCCGGCTATGACTGGGCGACCTTCAAGGGACTGGCCCAGGGCGTGACCATCGATTACAGCGACCGCTTTTTCGATGTGCCACCGGTGCCGGGTTCAGGTGCCTCGGCGCTGGTGCGTTTCGACATCATGGAAGGTCTGTCGGGTTCAGCGCACGGTGACTTCCTGCGCGGCGATAACGAAGATTCCACCTCGCTACCCACCGCGGGTGCAACCGGCAGTGTGCTGACCAACATCGGCCTGATCAATGGCCTGGCGGGTCTGCTGCCAGCCGGAGCGACGTTCTTCGACGGCGGCAACATCATCCTCGGTGGTAGCGGCAGTGACCTCATCGAAGGTCGCGGTGGTGACGACATCATCGATGGTGACAAGTGGCTGAACGTACGCATCAGCGTACGGGCGAACGCTGATGGCACTGGCGGGGAAATCGCCACGTTCGACAGCATGGAGCCGTTGGTGCCGTTTATGTTGAACGGTACTTACAACCCGGGCCAGTTGGTCATCGTGCGGGAGATTCTGACCGGCACAGACAACTTCGACACTGCGGTGTACTCCGGTATTGCGTCGGAGTACAGCGTCTCTGTCGAGGGCAGCACCGTCATCGTGACCGATCTGGTGGCAGGGCGTGATGGCGTCGATCGGTTGACGGGTGTCGAGCGTCTGCAGTTCTCTGACGTTTCGCAGCCGTCCGGCGTTGGCACCGCAGTAAACATCGACCCATCGGGTCGTCTGGCGATCCTTGATGCGGACACCGGTGCGCGTGAGAATGCGCCGGTCGCCGGCCAGTTGCTGCGCGTCAGCGATCAGTCGGTACGCGACGCGGACAACGTAAGCCTGCTCAATCCGACCGGCGCGGTTACCGGTGGTGTGGCTTACTACTGGCAGGTCGAAACCATTGCTGGCTCGGGCATCTATGAAGACATCACCTTTGTCGCCGCTGGCGAGGTATCGCGGGCGATTGGCACCACCTATCAGGTGGCGGACGATGTAGCGGGTCTGAGTCTCCGCGTCCGGGCGGTGTATCAGGATGCCAAGGGTACGCTGGAAATCGTCGACTCGTCGGCGAACAACACACCGACCGCAGGGCCGACCGTCACCGGGCTTCTGGTGCAGAACCAGGTGTTGACCGCTGACACGTCGACCATCATCGACATTGATGGCCTGAGCAATCCGCAGTTCACCTTCCAATGGCAGGCGACCAACGGGGTTAGCTTTGTCGACATCGTCGGAGCCACCGGTAGCACGTTCACGCTTGGTCAGGATCAGGTTGGCGATCAGGTGCGCGTGGTGGTCAATTACGTGGATGACTTCGGTGTGGCCGAAAGCGTTACGTCCGACCCTTCGGACCCGGTTGCCAACGCCAACGATGCACCGACAGGCGCGTTGCTGATCAGCGATACGACACCGAATCAAGGTCAGGTGCTGACCGCGCTGACTGCCGGGATTGCCGATGTGGATGGGCTGGGCGCATTCAGCTTCCAATGGCAGCAAGGTAGCGGTGCTACCTTCACCGACATCAACGGCGCGACCGCTGCGACCTTCACTCCTGGTGCACCGCAGCTCAATCTGCAACTGCGGGTGATCGTGCGGTACACCGATGGCTTCGGCACGCCGGAGTCGGTGACCTCTGCGGCGACGGCTGCGGTATTGATAGTGGGTGCGGTGCAGACGGGAGACGCCTTGGCGAACATCCTTATCGGTACCGCGGGTAGCGATGTGCTTCTTGGCCTGGGCGGGAACGATACGCTCAGTGGCCTGGGCGGTGTCGACCAGTTGATTGGCGGCACTGGCGACGATTCTCTCAACGGCGGGGACGGCAACGACTTCCTGGATGGTGAGGACGGCAATGACATCCTCATCGGTGGGCTCGGCGCGGATGTCATGAACGGCGGTTCCGGGAATGACGTCTTCGAGGTGACGGATGCCGGCGATGTGGTGATCGAAGTTGCCGGGGGAGGGGCTGACACCGTCTGGACTTCCCTAAGCAGTTACACCTTGGGCGCAAACGTCGAGAACTTGTTCTTTGGCGGTACCGGCAACTCCATTGCGATCGGCAATCAGCTGGATAACGTGATCGGGGGGGGAGCCGGAAATGACGTCATCATGGGTGGTGCGGGTGCTGACGTGCTAATCGGCGGCGCCGGGAATGACGTCTTCGAGGTGACAGATGCCGGCGATACAGTGATCGAGGGCATCGGAGGGGGTGTTGACAGTGTCTGGACTTCCCTGAGCAGTTACACCTTGGGCGCAAACGTCGAGAACTTGTTCTTTGGCGGTACCGGCAACTTCACGGGGGTCGGCAATCAGCTGGATAACGTGATTGCAGGGGGCGCCGGGAATGACATCATCATTGGTGGTGCGGGTGCTGACGTGCTAATCGGCGGCGCCGGGAATGACATCTTCGAGGTGACAGATGCCGGCGATACAGTGATCGAGGGTGCCGGGGGAGGGGTTGACACCGTCTGGACTTCCCTAAGCAATTACACCTTGGGCGCAAACGTCGAGAACTTGTTCTTTGGCGGTACCGGCAACTCCATTGCGGTCGGCAATCAGCTGGATAACGTGATCGGAGGAGGGGCCGGGAATGACATCATCCTTGGTGGTGCGGGTGCTGACACGCTAATCGGCGGCGCCGGGAATGACGTCTTCGAGGTGACAGATGCCGGCGACACAGTGATCGAGGGTGCCGGGGGAGGGGTTGATACCGTCTGGACATCCCTGAACAGTTACACCTTGGGTGCAAACGTCGAGAATGCGTTCTTTGGCGGTACCGGCAACTTCACGGTGGTCGGCAATGCGTCAGACAACGTATTCGCGGGTGGCATTGGCAATGACACCTTCGTGTTCAGCGCAGGTTTCGGAAACGATCAGATTATCGGTTTCGAAACCAATCCCATCGGCGGCGGTCAGGATCGGCTCAATATTGCCGCATTCAACATCACGGCGGCGGACTTTGCCGGTAGCGTCAACGTCGCCGATGTCGGTGCGGATACCTTGGTCACCATCGGAAATGACACCATCCGCCTGGTAGGTGTGGCCGACGCAACAACCGTTACTGCCACGGACTTCATTCTGGCTACTTGAGGTCCTGGTCAGTACTGTCGCAGGGAGCGCGGACAACGGAGGGGAGGGCATTGGATGCCCTCCTTTTTTTTTGGTTCTTCACGGAATCCCGGGAAACACAGAAACAAGAACGCCGATTTGATTGATGATGTTCGTGCGAGCAAACACATCTAACAAACCGGCGTTTCGCGTGACTGAACGGTTAACCACCGACTTCTTGAGCGATATGGCAGCGCAGGAAATCGGTGGTTATTTCACACTCGCTCCCGCGTCCTATTCGCCGGCATGACTCGACGCTCTGGAGGCTGCCATTTCCGCCATGATACCGTCCAGGTTGTAGGTTTCAGGTGCTTGCAAGGGTGGGAACTCTTTATACGTTGCCAGTTCTTTCATCCACAGCAACTGACCAAGGGGCAACATATTCCAGTCGTAGATATAAGCCGTGGCGGGTGCAGCAAGTGCGCCGGCGTAACCCGCGATGGATTTAGGATCGTCCAACCCACCAGCAATCTCGAAAGGATCGCGCTTGATATTGTCAACCATGGTCCAGGAGTAGCTTACAGCTCCTTTCATAGCTCCCGTAGGATCGGTTGGCACCATCGTGTAGTACATCTTCCAGTTTTTGTAACGCACTGCCGAAGGCTTCGCGCCGGTGTAGTAGAAGAAGATCTCGCGCGCGGACTTCTCACTCTTACCTGTCAAATAGTCGACTTGATTGACGCCATCGAGTGTGGTTTTGACGATGCCAGGGTACTTGCCACCTTCTATCTGTGTCTTCAGGTCATTCCCCTTTGGGCCACCGGCTATATCGACCAGGGTTGGCACCCAGTCCAGCGATGCAAACAACTGATTCCTGACGGTGCCTGGCTTGATATGTCCTGGCCAACGTACAACCATCGGTGCACGCATACCGCCTTCCCAGGTGGTCAGCTTGCCACCTTTGAAGGGTGTAACGCCGCCGTCAGGATAGGTAATGACTTCAGCACCGTTGTCGGTGGTAAACACAATAATGGTGTTTTCCAGTTGCCCCATGTCTTCAAGCTTCTTGATGACATACCCGATGTTGTCATCCATTTGCTTCATCCCGGCCTCATTGACCCCCCAATCCTTACCACCTGGGGTGCCGACCATGTTCAGGTACTTCTCAGACAACACGGTAGTAATGTGCATGCGTGCGGGGTTGTACCAAACGAAGAACGGCTTGTTCGTCTTTTTAGGGTCGTTGCGGTCGAGGAAATCTATGACGTGCGCAGAGATTTCCTCATCGACGGTTTTTGACCGCTCAAGGGTTAACGGGCCTTCATCCTTACACTTCTGATTCTGTTGTGTGCCGTCGGAGGACGCGCAAGCAAGCACCGGTCGTGGCGGTGTCAGGCAGTTTGCTGTCCTGGGGTCGACAGACCCTGGAACCTCGGGAACTCCGGGCAGCGGTTCGTTTTTGCAGGGTGGCGCAATGGCTTGTTCAGTAGGCGACTTGTTGATATCGGGAAAACTCACCCCTTGCATCGCATCCAAGTGATAGAGGTAGCCCCAAAACTCTTGAAAACCATGAGCCGTTGGCAGTGCTGCCGGGTGGTCTCCCAAGTGGTTCTTGCCGAACTCACCCGTTGAATAGCCTAAATCGTAGAGGAATTTGGCCAGCGCTGGCGTGCCGGGCCGCAGATAGGAGGGACTGCCTGGTAGTTGTGGCGGGATCATGCCGGTGCGCAGTGGATGCATGCCGGTGAAAAATGCGTTGCGTCCAGCGGTGCAACTTTGCTCGGCGAGATAGTCCATATAGATCGATCCTTCATTAGCAATGCGATCTATATTCGGTGTTTCGCCGACCATCAAGCCTCGGTGGTAGGCGCTTGGCTGCATCCATCCAATATCGTCTCCCATGATGAAGACTATATTCGGTTTGGATGTATCGGCGACGGCAGCACCGCCGAGCAGAGGTGCGATAGCAAGTGTTAAGGATAATAAGGTTGTTTTCATGGTTACTCTCCAAGTTGTACAGCAACCCCCCATGGCGGATGAGTCTAGTCCAAGACTTTAAAACCGTGGCGCAGGACGGGAGAGTTGCAACTCAGTGAGCGAAACCTGTGGAACATAGGGTGTTTACTGAACGATTAAGAGGCCAGCTCACGCCCCCCGACGGGCAATCCAGCAGGTCAGGTAAGATGGAGAGTGGGGGAGCAGCAGGTGGAAGAACACAGAAGGCTGAAAGCAAAAAGGCCCCAATAATTGGGGCCTTTTAGATGCGAATATGGCGGAGGCGATGGGATTCGAACTCATGGACCTGTTACAGTCGACGGTTTTCAAGACCGGTATTTAGATGAAATCAGGCCGCGGCTTGTAGCGATTTTCCGTTCCATTACTTTCATTTTTCAGCACCTCTACAGGCCGCATTCTACAAGGGGTCTATTTTGAGTTATGGAACGCTTTTTACGGCTATTTTGATGGTCTAGCAATGGCACCGACACGGCGATAAACCCGCTCGGTGATGTCGCCTTTGGTGTGCCCCAACAGCAGGCTCGCCTCGCCAACATCGGAGATTTCCGACGCAGCCTTCGGCCTGATATCCCGGAACTGGAATCCGCCAATCTTGGCCGCCAGTAGCTCGTCGCCGATCTCGACCGCGGCCAGCTTTGCCTTTTCGCGAGCAATATCCCAACGCTTTCTCAGCATCGTCGCGGTCATCCGCTTGCCGTGTCGGCTGACGATCAGGTAACTCGAGACGTGTTGAGCATTACGTTCAGATATCTGCGCGATAAGTTTGCCCAGGCTGTTTGCCTCGCCGCCAGTCGTCATCTGGATGCGCAGTTTTTTATGCGTCTTGTTTTGTTGCACTCTCAGATACCCCCCTTCAGCATCATCCTTTCGCATCACCAGGACATCTGCCGGTCGCTGCCCGGTCAGGTAGGCCAGGTCCATCGCGTCTTTCAGCTCTTGAGCTGCCTTTTGGTAAACAGCCCCCCACACCACATCATTCGCGTAGTAGTCCCGCGGCGCTTCCCTGTTCTTGCGCACCCCTTGGCAGGGGTTTTCCTTGGTCGTCAGGCCCCACTCCCGAGCGATATTGAATACGTGGGAGAGTGTGGCGATCTCACGATTTGCCCGAACCTTGGCCGACCGCGCATCCCGATATCCAGCAATGGTCGCTGGGGTGATCGAATCGATGGGAGCGCTATCGAACATCGGTCGGAGCTGCTTGATCTCCGACAGGTTGTCCTTCTGCGTGCGCGGCGCCTTCTTGGGGACAATGTCGCGGATGTATCGGTCAAAGATGCCTTTCATCGTGCGCAGGTCTAGGGGCTTTTCCTTCGCTTCGAGCTCGGCCCATTTGAGTCTGGCCATGTCGAGGTCCTTGCCCAGGGGAATGTCATTGCCCAGTAAATCGCGGTAGTAATAAGCGGTCCACACGGCGCCATTTTTGCGCTTGCGGGACCGCTGATACATCCGCGGGGGGAGGTGGTGATATTCGGTCTTGCGGGGGCGCATATCAGTTCACTCGCGAGAAATCGGGCGTCCATGCCGGCGCCGCCGGTGGAGGGTTGGGGTCAGCAATCGTGGGCGTGATCATGCCCAGTTTCATGCGGGCGTACATTCGGCCAACAAGCGGGCGCTTACCGCGGCTTTCGACGAACACCCACTGGCGGTCTACCAGCCAGCGCCGTTGGTACGCCCGGGCCTTGTAGCCGGTGAACTCCGCCAGCTCTTCGTCCGAGAGAATTTCGGTTTCCATAAGGATGCTCCGTGCCGCGCGTGGCGGCAGAAGGTGGTGAGGGGGTTAGTCGCCACAGAAGCAGTCGATGTCTTCGGCGAGATAGTCAAAATCGAAGTCGGTTTGTCGGGAGCGTTGTTCGGCAGACCATCCGAGCGTTTTGTAGTCAGCACGATCTTGGCGGAAGACCTGGCCGAATCGTTCTTCAGTGCCAGACCACCAGATGACCCGCGACGGCTCTTCCATAATGGTCTTCAACAACTTCCCTTCGTTTTTCTTCCAGCAAAGGTCGCAGTTGCCGAAATCTGAATCGATGCCTAAATCGAATGGCTGATCCTTCCAGAACTCGGCAACGTCATCCTTGGTAATGCGCGCTATATATGAAGGGCAGACGTTGTCCCAGCGCGTGCCACCTCGATCGTTGGCGGCCATCATGCGGTGATAACGCTTCGGCTCGTCGTACCGGATGCCGACGACGCAATCCCACTCGGTGTAGCCCAGTGAGCGCATGTGCTTCTCGCCGATCTTCACCTTCAAGTACGCGGTGCACATGTTGTTCGAGAAGTTCGGCAGCACTGGCGGCAAGTCCTTTTCGGATTTCCGGTAAGCAGCGTAATACTCGAGCATCAAGGTGAACGGTTCGCCCTTTCGACTTGCGGTTTCGAAGTCCACCAGCCTGTACCAGGGCGCGTCATCCGGCTGCCCATACACGCGACACCACTCCATCCAAACGATGTTGACGTTCCAGCGCTTGGCAATCTGATCGATGAAAAATAGTGTCTCTTCACGTTCCTTGCCGGTGTTCTGGAAGAACAGGTGTACGTCAGGTGGCAAAGTCCCGCCGTGCGCTTCGAGGATTTTGTAGACCATGTGGGCGCTGGTGCGGCCACCACTGATGCCGATCTGGGCCGGGCCCGTGATCAGATAGGAATTCATAATTGCTCCAGGCAGCCGATTGCCTCGCCGGCTGGCGTAATTTGTTGAATTAAGTTATTTTTTCTGCTTGAGGGTGGCGTTACGCCATCGCAATATGCCGGGAGTGTAATTGCATGGCGAAGAAACCCGAGGACGCAGAGAAGGCGCCTCTAACGTGTGGTTTAGTAATGCCTATTTCAGCAATGGATGGCTGCAGCGCAGAACATTGGATCGAGGTTAAGAACATTATTAGTGATGCTGTTGAGAGTATTGAAGAGATTACCTTCGTACCAAGGCTCGTCAGCGATCAGGATGATGTTGGCGTAATTCAGAAGCGCATTGTTCAAAATATCTATTCATCTGATATTGTTATCTGTGATGTAAGCTGCAAAAACGCCAATGTGATGTTCGAGTTGGGAATGAGGCTGGCATTCGACAAGCCAACTATTTTGATCAAGGATGATAAGACGGATTTTTCCTTTGATACAGGAGTAATTGAACATCTTTTGTATCCGAGGGATCTCCGTTTTTCCCGTATAGTCACTTTTAAGAAGTCATTGGCCGATAAGGTTGTTGCCACCTATCGAGCTTCTAAGGATGATCCTAATCATTCAACTTTTCTCAAGAATTTTGGCAGTTTCAAAGTGGCTTCAGTGGACCAAACTGTAGGAACGCCCGATCAAGTTATGCTGGATATGATGCAGGATCTATCAAGAGAGGTTGCTCGGATGGGGCGGCGGGTCTCTCGTGACTTCGCCCCGAGTACCTATGAGCCGGGTGAATCTACGGGGACAGAGTTTTATAGCGAAGTCGTGACGGCTATTGGCAAATATAAGGCGGTGTACCCAACTGCAACATGGGAAAATTGCCAGAACAACGACTCGTTTTATTCCTTTATTTTGGAAAATTCGAAACTTCCGAGGAGATTCAAAACATTCGAAGAGTTTGTAAAGACCGTGAGTGCGTTTGTTAATCATAATCCGCACCTGCTTTCATAGGTTGTGGCAGAAAAATTTCATCGCCTTGCTGCCGATTTGACTCTGCGATGCTATGTTCGTGAAATGCTCGCGACACCTTTTCGCTGATTTCGTAAGGTGTCGTGACACACGAAAGCATCCGAGCTGCTGTATCGAAGTCGGCATTGATTAGGTTGACCAGCAGTCGCTGGTGAACGTCCTGCTGGTTGTTGATGCCGTGCTCTTTCATCACGCGCTTGAGATCCGGCTTGAACACACCGGCTACCTCAACCGTGAACCTATCGATGCCAAGTGCGGCGTTCTTTGCTGCCTCCTTTTCCCGCTTTTTCTTCTGCTTGATAGCTTCCGCCGTCGGCTGATAGTCCTCGGCCATAGACTGCCTCTTCAATTCCGTGGGCCGGTAGATCCAGCCATGTCTGTCGTCGGCGCTGTCGCACCTGGTTGCTGATCCGTCTCATGCCGCCCTCTGTTGACCCCAGACACCCACGGCGTCGAACACCCGGGCGGCCTGTTCTTCTGTCAGCGAAACTTCGGCGGGGATGGCGATCCAGCCCGATGCGACCCGATGATTCGGATTGCTCTCGGCGACCAGGTCCTTGTAGGTTTCCTCGATTACGTTTTCGAGGTGTGCGGCCAGATAGTTGCCTAGGGGCGCAACCTCGACTGATTTGCTGTAGCGGTGGCCATTCTGATCGCGACACTGGACGCTGACATAGATCGTCCAGCGGTGAGCAAAGTCGCAGACTGCTTCGGCCATGCGTTGCCCTGGCCGGATGCTCTCGCAGCTCTTCCAGTTAATCATCCCTTGGCGTCCGCTGGGATCGATGTGGATTACCGCGACGTGATGGGCGTTGAGTTTTGCCCTGCTCACACGCTCCATTCGAACGCGCATGTTATTTGGTTTCCGCTTGCTCATAGTGTCTCCGCGAGCATTTGCGACCCCTTGCGTTCGGCTTGGGCCGGGGATGGTCGTCGCCGTTTCAACACGGTTTCAGGATCGATTACAGCAGACCGTGGTGGTGGATGCTGGGTCTGGAAGCTTGGCGCTTCGGCCACCTTGCCGCCGACACCGAAGTACTCGGCAGTCTTGCGGTTGATGTCGGCCTGCGCCTCTAGGTGCGGATTAGGAATAGGGCCGCCGATCATTATTGCGCTCCGAAGAAAGCAAATACGCCGAGCATCCCAGCCATGCCGACAACCCAGCGCAGCATGAGGCTACCGAAGCGCCGGGCAGACATGCCAACTGACGCAATGGCGTCGGCGTTTTCTTCAAGCTGTTGTGCGTATTGGCAGGCGCAGTTATGACCTGTTTGGGCGCCGCGGGAGCGGCCGGTAGAGCGCTCTATCACGTCGAACTGATTTGCGCCCAGGGAGACAATGGTGAAGCGGAGTGTCCGTACTGGCTCTTCCTGACCGATCATTTGGTACATCTCCGAGGTGGACATTGAGAGGCGATCCCGCAACACCTGCAGGACTGCTTGTTTTTGGCGAATGGTCTGATTCATTTCGACTCCTTGAGCCTGAAGGTTGCGGATATTTGGCAACACCCTGGCCACCCGCTTGAACCGGTGGCGCGGGGAGGGTGCTGGCGAATATCGGCAGTAATGCTGTCTGTCCTATTGCCGCCGGAGGGGCGGGGCGCATTGCTTGCCGGGTCATTCACACGGTTCTGGCGTTTCACCATCGATCAGCCGTCCAGGTTGTTCCTGTCGTTGGCAGGCTTTCGGGCCTGTCTGCTCGCCGGTCGCCGGTAGAGGCAATGCGGTCTGTTGTTTGTTGCGCTGATTGTTAAAGAGTGGCGCGGCTTTCGCTACTGGGCCGATGACTTGAGAGATAAATTACTAGCGATAATAAAACGAGTCAAGACCGCAGGTAATATAAAATGCGACCGATAATAAAAAGCCCGCTCAATCGCGGGCTTTCTTCACGCTTCGCAGTACTCCCGCCACCCGATCCTGATGGCRCCACTCTCAAGCCTATCCATACAGATCCCATCGGTTTCCTCAATCTCCTGCAGAATCTGGAGCCATGCTTCGGCAGATTCGTCTTCTAATCTGGTGACTACGACGGATTGGATCTTCTGCGCATGCGGCGCAGCAATGAGGCGTTGGATCCGTCGGCGTAGGAGCTCACATGAAATCTCAGATGAGTTTGCAGGAGGAGGGCGATGCATACGGTGATCCTTTGTTTTATCGTTGGAAATGTCACCACAAAATGTCAAACATTTGACGGGTTGGGATAGACCATTTCGGCCAGATGCAGAAATCTTTATGTAAAAAGAGCGCGTTCTCGGGAGAAGTGAAAAAACTTTTGTGGGCTGAACACGAAAAAGCCCGCGCATGGCGGGCTCTCTGAAGGCAGACAAGATGGGAGCTTAATGTCCTATAGCTTTTGTAGCGCCCTAACCACGACTCCGACGACCCGGCAGTTCTCTGCACACATTTCTGTAGGGTAGGCAGGATTCAAGGGTCTTAGGTAACGTCGACCACCGTCGTCTACGAGCTTCTTGAAGGTGGCTTGGTCACTGTCAGCCAATTTGGCCACCACTAGTTTTCCCGACTGAACGTCAGCCTCGGTATCAACCAGGATTAGCGTCCCTTCCGTAATACTTGTCCCGACCGGAGACGTCATCGAGTCGCCCTTTACCTCAAGCCAGAAGGCAGGGCCCTTAGAGTTGTAGTCCGATAGCTCGTATCGATCTGAAAATCCCGGAGGAAACGGCTCGACTGCTTCCGCCCATGCACCAGCGGCAACCCAGCTGATGACTGGGTAGCGGAAAGACTCAAGAGGTTGTCGAGTTGAAGCGACATTTGAAGGCTCAGAGCTTGAAAGCCTGTCGATTTCTTTAGCAAGGCGCTCGCTAAAGGCTGAAACAGGGACTTTCAAATAGCGCGCAAAAACAGAGGCGGCCTCAATATTCAGGGCGTTTCGCCCTGTCAAATAATGGCTCGCAGCGCTTTGACTATTGGCCTTTAGGCCTTCTATAGCAATTTTTTCTTGGCTCAGCCCGAGTTCTTTTTTCTTCGCTTTATAGAGCGCGTTCAACGCGGCGCATTCCTGCTGCTCTACGTCGCTCAAGGGGCGTTTTTTCAAAGGTTTATTCATAAAAGCACTGTATTACGTCAGGTAATATCAATCTAAGACCGCCGATATTGACTTAATAAAGACCGCAGGTAATACTTTTGTGCATGCACGGTGAAAGAGGTCCTGTATGCAGCGCATACCACTCAAAGATTTTGTGACGAAAGTTGGCCAGCTAAAAGCAGCGACAGCGCTTCGTATGAGCCAAGGCGGCATCAGCAAAGCCTTAAAGGCAGGGCGAGAGGTTTATGTAACCGAGTTTGATGACGGCAGCTTCGAGGCGGAAGAGGTGAAGCCCTTTCCCGCCCAACCCCAGCGCTTTGCTGGTTAACCGAATACATCATCCAGCGCTCCATTGAAGCCAGATTAGGAGATAGCAGTTCATATGGATACGTCCAGTCCAAGACACAGCATGCAAACCCGTGATCAGGTGCTAGTCGCGCATGCGGCAAATCAGATCGCTCGCACCAACTTGAGCCAGGACGATTTCGCCCAAGCGCTGAGCCGGGAAATTTACTCAATTGTCCCTGCTGCGAAGATCGAGTTGGCGAAGGTTCCTGATTTCGATGAGCTGGCCCGGTTGAACAATGTCCTCGAGTTCGTGAGGGCAACCGGTCGCTGGCTGAAGCGTGTTCAACGCTGGCTATCGAGCGAGCAGGAAATTCCTTCTTGGCTGGAAGAGTCCTGGGTGAATGCACTCGAGCCTGAGTTCCGTGATCACTGCGTCAATGAACTGGCCAGCCGTCACGGTTTGATTGGTGCCCGCCAGATGGCGACCGAAGAATGCGGGAACAAAAGCTTCAGTGCGTTGATACGCGCTCTGGGGGACGTGATCGACACCGGAAGCGAAGTGTTCGACGACCAGGTGATGAGTGAAAAGGACATGCCGCACCTACCGGCGTTCGCCAAGGAGTGCCGGCAAGTTGAAGCAAGGGCAGGGGAGCTTGGCCGGAAAGCCGAAGAGATGATCGAAAAGTCTCGCCCAGCGTTGAAATCGATTGCCTGAGATACAGACATAAAAAAGCCGACGGTCGAGGTCGGCTTTTTAAACAGCGGTAAAACGTACTGGATTTGATTATGCACAACCGCGTCACCCCCAGCAACACCTTCGATGTCGTGACACGTCTCAGTAAATCGCAAAACGTGTCATGGCACACCATGTCGTCACGCGAGATTGCCGAGCTGACCGGCAGCACGCATGACAACGTTCTGAAGACAGTCCGAACGCTGGTTGCCAAGAGGGTCGTTTCGTCGAACGACACCCCCTACATGACCCACAAGGTAACGGCATTGCAACCGGATCCGGAAATCGGCATCGAGCGAGCTGCATTCGATCCAATGATTACCCCGAAAGGCCTTACCCGCCTTGCTGAGCTTCTGCAGGAGGCCGAGTAATGGCCGGCGATTGGATCAAATTCGAACTCACTACCCTAGACAAGCCAGAGGTCTGCCAGATTGCTGACTTAGCCGACATCGACCCGGACGCGGTAGTGGGCAAATTGATGCGTGTATGGGGTTGGTTCGACCAGCAGACGGAGAACGGTAACGCTCCGAGCGTTAGCAAAAAGTTACTCGATCGGCTGGTGGGCGTTATCGGTTTTTGCGAACACATGAAGTCGGTGGCATGGATGCATGAAGTGGATGGCGTTATCAGCCTGCCGCATTTCGAGCGTCACAACGGGAAAACCGCCAAAAACCGGCTTCTTACTGCCAAAAGGGTAGCCAACCACAAAGCAGCTAACGCCAAAGGTAACGCTCCAAGCGTTAGCAATGCGTTACCTAAAGAAGATGTAGAGAAGAATAAAGATCAACACAACACTCCGGGCGCGAGCGATCGTTCGGCGGCAGTCGAGATGTCGCTTGAGTGGATGCCTGATCAACAGCTCTTGCAGGCTTACGCACTACGGATGGCCCTACCGTTGACGACGTTCACCTCGGAGGCCACGGCTGCTTTCGTTTGCCATTACACCGCCAGTGGTCGTTTCGAGACGCAAGCAGCCTGGGTCAGCCTGCTCGTGAAGTGGATCAAGCGCGATGTTGCCCAAACGGCCAGTTCCAACATTCGGCAATTTCCCGTGAAGCAGGTCAACGGCCCGGATTTCGACGACACGACCTGGTCTGATGATCTGGGTGACTTGTGATGAGCCAAGCCAAACGCGTCCCCCAGAGCGCCAACCAGCTGCTGAGCAAGATGGGCAACCTGCCGCCCGTGACGCTGGAGCAGCCGAAACAATTGCCGCCTGGTACCGCTGACGTCGTCAACGCGCTGTTCAAGGAGTTGCAGGCGATCTTCCCCGCGTGGAAGCAAGCTTGGCCCGATGATGAAGCCCTACGCGCTGCAAAACGCAGCTGGGTCAAGGCTTTCATCGCAGCCGGGATCAATACCCTCGAGCAGATTCGCTATGGCTTGCAGAACTGCCGACAGCACGGCGGCGATTTCGCGCCGAGCGTCGGTAAGTTTGTGAAGTGGTGTCAGCCAACGCCCGAAATGCTGGGCATTCCTTCGCACGATAAGGCCTTCCGTGAAGCGCTGATCAATTTGGCCCCGAGCCGAGCATTTTCCCGCGAGTGGTCGCACCCGGCGGTACGTCATGCCGCGCTTCAATGCGAGATGCATAACCTGAACAGCTTGGTGTCCGAGAAGGCCAGCAAGGTCTTTGATCGCGCCTATGACATCACCATCCGGATGTTGGTCAGCGGACAGCCGCTTGAAGACATCGCCATTGGCATCGGCCACGACTCGCAAAAGCCCGAAACGCAACTCGCGGAAGAGTACGGCGAGGCGCGGTTGTTGATGACCATGTCGCAACAGTCGATCCCGCTTGACGGCAAGGTCGCCCGCGCCCAGTTGCTGGCTCGTTTTGCCAGTGCCCCGGGAAAACGCGAGCAGCAACAAGCCTCGCTTCCACGTACCCGCTTGAACTCCCTCCCTGATCCATTCAATCCCACAGGTGGCTTCTGATGAATGCAGCCAAGCAACAAAACATGCTCGCCGGACAATCTTCACTTGCCCGCAAGGTGTTCCAGATCGTGCCAATCCAGGAGCGTTGGAGTGCCCACGATATTTTCAATTCGTTGATGGTTTCCGAAGCCACGGGTGCCCAGTTCCCGGCTGTCCGTCGCGGCTTGGGCGAGCTGAAGGAAGCAGGTTTGATTCGCGAACCCGTTAACGGTCACTTCCAGCGTACCGCCATTACTATCAAATCCCCGAGGGATCAGAGCATGTCAAAACCAACCCAGCCGGCCGCCATGACCATTCAAAAAGCCGAGGCCAGCGCTCTGGATACGTTGGCAATGCTGTCTGGCGAAGTTATCCACTTTGCCGAGGAGGTCGGACAGCGCATGAAAAAGCTGGCGGCGCGTATCGAGGAAGTAGCGCTTTCTGTCGAGGCGGAACGTGAGACCACCGCTGAATCGCTCGAAAAATTCAAGCTGCTGCAATCTCTGCTGAAGGGGGGCTAATGGGCAAGCGCATGGCGATCGTTTTGGATATGCCTGATCGCCGTCTGGCTGTACCGAACCCGGCGAACTATCGGTTCGCCGTGTTCTGCTGCTCGTTCAAGATGGACATGGGCAGCACCCCCGATCACGCTTTGGCACTGTTCGTTGACCAGGCAATGGCCGAGCGCTACGGCGCCTGGATGTGGCCGAAAACGTTTCAGGTTGTTGACCTTGAAGATCCTCACGGGGCTAAAAAATGACGGCCTTGGCGAAAACCCTGACGGTGAAGCTGTCGGATGCTGAGATCGAACGCAATGCCAAGAAGCTGCATGTTCGAGATTTGCGCGATGCCAGTCACCCGGCGTTGCACTTTCGCTTTGCGAAGAATCGTTCCCGTGGCTCTTGGTACCTGCTCAGCAAACGCACTTGGCACCGTATCGGCGGCTTCCCTGATCTCAGCACCAAGCAAGTGGTCTCGGCACTGCCAACAGTGCGTTTACGTGTGGCTGCCAACGAAGGTTCGTCGTTGTCCAAGTGGGTCGCGATCAGCGAGCTGTTGGAATGGTACGCCGAACGTATGTCCCGTGATCGCAGCCTTTCCAGCAAGCGCAAGAGCACTGCCGCTTCGGCCATCAAACGTCACTTAATGCCACGTCTGGGTGATCTGCCTCTCAGCAATATCAACAAAGCCATGCTCGACAGCGAGCTGATCTGGCCATTGCAGGAAAACTACTCAGCGGGCTACGTGCAGCTGGTGTTCAAGCTTTTCGTCCAGGCGATGCGCCAAGCGTTCAAGCTCGGTTTTATCCGCGTTAACCCGATGGAGGGAATCAAATTCAGCGACTTCAGCAAGACGAAAGTCGGAGCCAAGCCTGGCCGGTTGCGCGGTGTTCAGTTGCCGCAGTTACTGGAGCAGTTGTCCCAGGTCGTGCTGACGGCGCCGGCCGACGCCATGTTGGCGCTGATGATGCTCTGTCATGGCACGCGTATCGGCGAAACCCGGCAGGCACGCTGGTCGCATATCAGTCTGGCGGAGCGCGAGTGGTTCATCCCGGCAGAGCACACCAAAACAGGCGTCGAGCATCACCTACCGCTGACTGACCAGGTGCGCGAGCTAATGATTCGTTATCGCGACATTCAGCAAGCCAAAGGGTATGACGGCCAATTCCTGTTTCCGGCGCGCCATGGCAAAGCTCTCAGTGAAGGGCAGGCCAGTGCTGCATTCACCCGGTTGGGGCAGGGCGAATGGACCAGCCACGATCTGCGCAAATTGGCTCGTACCGGTTGGGCAGATATCGGCATTGACCACCTGATCGGCGAGCTACTGATCAACCACGCCATGGGCCACAACGTGAAGGTGTACATCCAGTCGGACGTCATGAGTCGCAAGCTCGATGCCTTGGAGCAGTGGCACATCTATCTAGATCAGAAGGGTTTTTCCCTGATCCACGGGTTGACCGGTGTTAGATCCGAAGATTCCGATAAACCTCTGGTGGCCTTACACAACAAGGCCTGCGATGCCGTTCAAGAAACAACCACAGGAGAGGATTTAAAACATGAAAAAAGCCCAGGCCCATGGCTTTCGTAAGGCGCAGATCGAGCTGGAGCACTGCTTGACCTGCAAGGGAAAAGCCGTGGTGCAAGGGGTGTTTCATGAGCTGGTGTGCATCGATTGCAACGGCTCAGGTTGGGTAATGGCGGGGAGTCGGTTGGTGCTTTCTACAGACGAATTGGTGACACAGCTTAGCCTCAGATTGCAGCAGGCTCAGCGCGAACTTGAGGTGCTGAAGCGGGGTCCATCGTTATCCGGCCCGGCTGCGTACTACCAACAGAACAACCGTCGCGGTGTCGGCGGGACGAATTTCACCGGGGACTAAGGGGTACAACACATGATGATTCGAAAACCAGCGCTGCACCCATTAGGCGATACGGAATACCTTCTAGAGCAATGGGGATGGTGGCGTATGGATGGAAGGGGAGTCCCCAGCTATGCCTCGCCCATGTTGGCACTGATGCGCGATGCAATGCCGTCGCCAGCCAAGTCGTACTGCATCACCGACGAGCTTGCCTGTGTCGTGGATGCCGCGTTGGCTCGCCTGTGTAAACGTGATCAGCAGATGGGGGATATTGTCTGGCTGTACTTCGGAGCGAAATGGCCGGCAGTTCGGGTCGGTCGGTATCACCACGTCAGCGAGGGGAAAGCTCGGGAGCTGATGAAGGCCGGTGTGGCTTGGATTGATTGCGTTCTCGAAAGTATCAAGGATGGAAGTTGGACAAATTATTCGGGAAACCATTCCGATAGCCCACCCTTAGGGATTGTCGAAATCACAGCTGGTAATTGCACCGATTTGACCCAAAATTGCATACCACCTGACCAGGCATTGCATCAGTATTGACCATCTTTTGCAGGGGCTTGAGCGGCCACGTTCTAGTGACGACCGGCCGCGTTCGACCCATTGCGGGCACTCGGAATGATGCCACGGGATGATTCAGGGGGGACTAAAGGCGCCGTAGAAATAATCTGACAATTGATTTCGTAGCTTCGCTTGTGTCTAGGTCATGAAACGTACTCAAGGAATGCCAAATGCACTCAATGATCTCGTTTTGCGGTGCGGCGCTTTCGGCATCTGGAACAGATGCCTCATAAACATGGTGGCGTGTGCTACCTGCATCGAGCTCAAAAAGGTACAGGAGCTGATCAGCATTTAGCCCGGTTTCCTCTTGGAGTTCTCGAACTGCAGCTCTAGCGATAGCTTCGCCAGCTTCCACCTTGCCACCAGGCAAAGACCATTTTGATCTCGGTTTGCGAACGAACAAGATTTCCCTATCTCTCTCGCATATGACTGTAGCTCTGACTCTCATCTTCTGGCCCGAAACGCTTGTCATTGAATTGTAATGAAAATGCCGTTTTCATGGCGCGCTTCTCGACGAATGCAACATATAGAGCCAGCCTAACTCAAAAAAGTGACAGATTGCTTTAGCAATCAGTGATTTTGATGTGTCTTTAGCGACTGACCGTTTCTGGCCGAAAGTTGCCCATGGCGAAGGGCAACAAATGGCCGATTGTTACCTGTCGCCAAGGGTAGTAAACGAACCCTAGCGGACATCAAGGATGAGATGTAACGAGATGTGATTTCAGTCCCCAACATTGAATATCGGTAGCTACTATTAATAGGCTAGATCCCATTCACTTGTCCCTATGGAGGTGAGTCATGGTCTCCACGCTTGAGCTTCGCCACATTATTGAGTGTGGATTCCAGCCACTCTCGTGCACCTGCTCAGTCAATCCAGACGGATCACTGATGATCAAGGTGTTCGATTCGACCTCTGGCCGAGTCTCTCTCCTGGCCACTGCGGTCACGACCAGCCAACTGACGTCCAGCCGAGCCATTGCAAATTTGATTGGTGAGCTTCGCTCTGAAATGGCAACGCACCAAGCGACGGGCACGGTGGTGTTAGCGATATAGCAAAGGTTGTATCGCCTCGGATGAGGGAGAGCTATGAACACTGACCTCGGCAACCGAAAAGCCGGTGCCTCGTGCCTGAAAGACTGTGCCATTTAGAACAATGAATCGCCCCTTATTAGGTAGTTACTCGGGAGCGTCCGCTTATGGCCGATTTCTGCCTGTCAGGAAGGGCCACAAACGACCCAGTTGCGTGAAAACGTTTGTGAGCGTATTTGGCTAGAGGGGGCGGGTGAAATTTGGAGTGAACGCTAATCACAGGCCTCAGTTACAGCCTTCTCGGTGCGTTTAATTTCTTGCTTGATATCAGTGTTTATGCGCTGTTTTTTGAGTTGCTGTTCGAGAAAAACCTGATTCCCTTGGTTTTTCAATTCTGCATCGGTTGTAGCGTCTTTCGCCTCTAACTGGGCAGCGTGTGTGTCTATGACAGCTTCAACCTCAGCCTCATTGTTTGCGGTATCCAGGGCGCTGACCAATTTGTCCACCTCAGAATTCTCGGCCTCTGCGTAAGCTTCGATAGACAGTCCCTCAGCCTCCGCTCGCGCTCGAATTTCCAGGGTTTTCATATGCTGCTGTGCTGCCTTGCACACCGTATCCTTTCGCTCGTTCTCGATAGATGTCCACTCCATGAGCTTATACGTCGGCACACCAATCACCGCGATGATGATGGTGGTGGCCCCAATCAATCTGGCTCTCACGTTTCGCAACCTCAACTGAGTTTTGTGAGTGATTCCAGAATCCATTCGAGATATTAAAAGCGTACCAGGGCGGACGGCGCTAAAAATCGCTTCGAGTCGTTTCTTGCCATACGTCATCTCCAGTGTACGTCGACATATCGGTCGCGACGACTGCCTCATGCGCGCCGGTGAAAATGACTGCTCAATTGTGTCGATTTCGCAAATAGAACAGGATTTTTCGAATACCTATAAAAACAGTTGTCCATATGGAATAGCTCTGCTTTTATAGCAACGTGTTCWGCTGTACACCGCGACACCACAGAGGAGCTCGGCCATTGCGCCGRGCTTTTTATTTGSTGCTCKAAAGCCTCGCCATTGTGCGGGGCTTCTTTGTTTTTGGGATTCCCATCAGCGGAAARCGCYACCTTTTGATACCTCAACTCCCTTATYGGGAACTCGCCGAGATGTTGCCCATGCCGGATAAACCAGATACCTGGGCTGTTGTATTCGTGTGGCTGAGTCAGCATTCGCAGACCATTTGGGCAGCATTTCTGTCGTTGTGCATGACTGTGYTGCGTGTGTTCTACACCGGCGGYACTTGGAARGAYGCRCTGATCGAAGGCCCCATGTGTGTCCTGCTTTCATTGAGCATTATTTGGGGTTTCGAGCTGATGGGGTTGTCGCCGTCGCTAGCCCAGCCAGTCGGCATTTGGGTGGGCTTCCTTGGCGTGAAGAAGGTCGCCCACTGGGCTGATCGGATTGCTGAAAGCAAAATTCCTAAATCGGATTCGGTGCCGTGATGGCCTATGCCTCACGAAGCATGAACTCTTGCCAATTTTTTCTAGGCTCGCCATTTCGGCGGGCCTTTTTCGTTTCTAAGAGGTCAGTCTATGAGCAAGTCCACGCTGAATGATGTACTGGTGCCTGGTGAGCCACCGAAGCCGGGAACGATCGAAATGCTCGCGGGTTTTTCACCTTATTCTCAATTTCCGCTGATTGCGGCAATCGAGTCGACAACCTGCCTGCTGTCCACTTTTCAATATGGCCCAGCAACCGTCCGGGCAAACGAAACCGGTGCACCGGTGAGTGTGTTCGGCCGTCTCTTCCAGCATCTGGATGACTTGCTGGTCGCCCAGCTTCATCAGGTCGGCGAGGCGCCTGCTCCATGTCTGGAAGGCCACCAGACAGCTGTATCCTTGCCTTAGTGGTTCGCTAAATGGTCAAAATCAACATCACGCCCGACATGCTGCCTGTGTCACAGGCGCTGATGGAGTTGGAGAAAAAGCACATTCCTCATGTGCTTGCCCTGACGGCGACCCGATTGGCCCGGCGGGTCAAGAAGGGTGAACTGACCGTAATGGCTCAGCGCCTGGACCGGCCAACCCGGACCACGATGAACAGCCTGTTCGTCAAAATCGCCACCAAGAGCAAGCCAGCCGAAGTCTATTTCAAGGACTCTTGGACCTCGGGTATTCCCGCTGATACATATCTTCAGCAGACCGTCCGGGGCGGGCCACGTCCGCATAAACGCTTTGAAAAATCGCTGATATCGAACGGCCTAATGAGGTCCGGTCAATACGCTATTCCCAGTCCGAATGTCCTCGATAAGCACGGCAACGTATCGCGCGGCTTAATGAACAAAATCCTATCAGGCCTCGGTGCGGCAGAAAGCCGACGCGGCTACAAAGCCAATGCCACCGGCAGCAAGCGCAGCCAGCGCAAGGGCAATGCCCGCAGCTATTTTTCCGGTGTTGTCGATGGCACGGCCGGGGTGTGGGAGCGTAAAGAAACCGCGTTCGGCGATGCAGTCCGGCCGGTGTTTGTGTTCAGCCGCAGCGCGCCGATGTACCGCACGATCTTCCCGTTCTTCAAGATCGCGAACAACATCGTCAAGGCCAACTACAGCGCTGAGTTCCGCGGTGCATTTGCCGATGCAATGGCCACCGCCAAGCCCTGACAGAGAGCAAGAAAGGCTGTTTATGTGCCTGTATTGCTTGACTTGTTTGCCCTGCACGAATTTAACGGGTCCTCCCGATGGGGTAGGGGCTAGGGGGTAATTCGGGCCCCGCTGCTTCGCTATATATGACCCATTTTTGATTCGAGGTTGTTGTTTAGTCCATGGCCAATCCGACTATCTCCCGTGAGCCGCATTGGCTCAACAAGTCGCGCATGGCGGCCAGCCTCGGCATCACCACTCAAGCCTTTGATAAATGGGGCGTTCAGCCTGTTGCGAAGATCGGTCGCGATGTCTTCTACGACGTTCGATCTGTGCTGGATAACCGGCTCAAACATCAGGTGACAAAAGACCAACCTGTGGACGACGACGGTGATCCGATCGATCCACTCATTGAGTACAAACAGGCGCAGCAAAAACTGCGGCTGACAACTGAGCAGGCGGATGCTCAGGAAATGCGAAACAAGGTGAAGGCCAAGAAGCTGGTGCCGGTTGATTTTTGCTTGTTCGCATTGTCTCGCCTGAGCGCAAAGCTCGGGTCAACCCTCGACACCGTGCATTTGAAGGTCAAGCGAAAGTGCCCCGACATCGAGGTGCGTCACCTTGAGGCAATCCAGCGGGAAGTCGCCGTGTCGCGTAACGATGCGGTCGGCTTGGCTGATCTTTTACCGGAGTTGCTTGATGAGTATGTCGACACCTTGGATGAAGGCGCTGGTTGAGGGTGTCCGTAAGGGACTCGCCGGGCTTTATAAAGAGCCGCCGCGCACAGCGGTTGAGTGGGCCGATGAGCATTTCTATCTGTCGTCCGAGTCGTCCTATCAGGAAGGCGATTGGACAACGGCACCGTTTCAGGTCGCGATTCTCAACGCAATGGGTAACGACCTGATCCGTGAAGTTAACGTGCTGAAATCGGCGCGGGTTGGTTACACCAAAATGCTGGTGGCCAACATGGGCTACAAGGTCCAGCACAAGAAACGCAATGTCATTGTCTGGTGTCCAACCGATGGCGACGCTGACGGCATGATGAAACGGCACATCGAAACGATGATTCGTGACAGTCCCGTGGTGCGCGCTTTGGCGCCTTGGTATGGGGTGAAGCATCGCGATAACACGCTGGATGAAAAGCGCTTCGATAACGCCAAAATGCTCTGGTGCCTCGGTGGCACGGCGGCGAAAAATTACCGGGAGAAAAGCCCGGATGAAGTGATTTATGACGAGCTTTCGAAGTTCAACGCGGACATCGAGGGCGAGGGCGCCCCGACCATTCTGGGCGACAAGCGCCTGGAAGGTGCCACGTTCAAGAAGTCCATACGCGGATCGACCCCGACGACAGTCGTGGTCGCTGACGACAATGAGGAAACCTCGGGGGAGGGTTGCCAGATCACGCGGGCGGCCAACGATTCCCCCCACTTTTTGCGTTTCAACATCAAGTGCCCGTGCTGCGGTACCGAGCAGTACTTGAAGTGGGGCGACCCGGCTACGCCATTCGGTATCAAGTGGAATCTGGACGAGCTGGGGCAGGTAATCAAGGCCTGGTACCTGTGCGAGTCCGGCCATGGTTGCACCTTCGAATACCACGAAATGGTCGCGGCATCCGTCAGCGGTCGCTACATCTGCGAGCGCACCGGCATCTGGACACGCGACGGCATGGACTGGTTCTCCGCTGAGGACACTTCGATGTCGCCGCCACGTTCGGTGACTTTCCATATCTGGACGGTGTACTCGGAGTTTGTGACCTGGGCCGAAGTGGTCACGGAATGGCTCAAGATCAAGAAGGATCGAGGCAAGCTAAAAACCTTCGTCAACACCACCTTGGGCGAAGCGTGGGAAGAGGACCAAGGCGAGCAGTTGGAATGGCAGCAGCTGCACGCGCGACGGGAGATCTACCCGCAAGTGCCGGCCAAAGCGGTTGCCCTGTTCGGCGGTATCGATACCCAGGATGACCGCTATGAAGGTCGGGTCTGGGCGTTTGGCGCAGGTGAGGAAGCGTGGCTGGTTCATAAGTTCGTGCTGCAAGGTGATCCAGGCAGCATCGAGCTACGGGCCAAGGTCGGCATCGAGATCCACAAGACCTTCACCCGCGCGGATGGCACGGTGATGGGCGTCGAGCGTTGGTGCTGGGACCAAGGTGGTCACTACTGCGATGAAGTGCGTGAGGAATGCATCAAGCACGGCACCCAGTGGGTAATCCCGGTGTTCGGTGCCTCGACCTACGGTAAGCCAATAGCGACCTGGCCGCGTAAAAAGACCAAGGTCAAAGGCGGACGTGCGTATCTGGTCGAAGTGGGTACCGACAATGCCAAAGAGCTGATTTATGGCCGCCTCAAGATGCAGCCGGACGGTTCGGGTGCGCCTGTGCCTGGCTGTATCCACCTGCCTGCCAACGAGATGATTTGCGGCGAAGACGAGTTGCGGCAACTGACCGCCGAGCGCCGCAAGTGGGTGATCGTCAAACACCAGCGCGTCCAGCGTTGGGACGCAGGCGGGCGACGAAACGAAGCGCTCGATTGTCTGGTGTACGCCTTGGCGGCGTTACGCATAACGCAGCAGCGCTTTGGCATGAATCTCGACTTGCTGGCGCAGCAGTTGCCGTCAGGCACCTGGGCTGTGCCGGTGAGTAACGAACAGGAAAGCAAACCGGCCACCGTTGCCGCTCTGACCCCGGCCACGGTGTCGGTGCCTGAGGTAGAGCCTGAACATTCACCCGACCAGCCCGCCGAGTCGGGCGGCTGGCTTAATACAGGACAAGGCGCATGGCTATAACCGCTCAAGACATGGTGGACCGCTATCTGGAGGCCGAGATGGCCATCCTGCAGGGCAAGGAAATCCTCTTTAACGGTCGCAAGCTGATCATGGATGACCTGGAAGAAATCCGCGCCGGTCGACTGGAATGGGAGCGCCGGGTGCGAGCGCAACAGGCAGCGGCGGCGGGGCAGCCGCCGTACGCTCTGGCGACATTCCGATGAACCTGCTGGATCGCGTGCTGGCCCCGGTGTTTCCGGGGCTGGTGGCTGAACGTCTGCATGCCCGTCATAAGATCATGGCCTTTGAAGCAGCGCAGATGACTCGCACGCATCAGGCCAAGAAACAATCCGCCAGCGCGGATCGCTCGCTGCAGCGTTCGGCGCGGTCCCTGCGCGAACAATGCCGCAAGCTGGACGAAGACCACGACATCGTTACTGGTTTGTTCGATCGCCTGGAAGAGCGGGTGGTGGGCGGTATGGGCATCGCGGTCGAGCCGTTTCCCTTGAGCTACGCCGGGGAAGTGCATCTGGAGTTTGCGGCGCAGATCAAGGCCCGCTGGGCCGAATGGTCGTTGCGCCCGGAAACGTCCGGCGAGCTGTCCCGCCCGCAGATGGAGCGACAGGTGTGCCGGACCTGGCTGCGCGATGGCGAAGCCTTGGCGCAGAAGCTCAAGGGGCGGGTGCCCAGTTATGAGCACTTGAGCGTGGTGCCCTTCGCTTTGGAGTTGCTGGAGCCGGATTACCTGCCGTGGGAATACAGCGATGAAGCCAAGGGCATTGTGCAGGGGATCGAGCGCAATCAGTGGCGCCGGGTCCGTGCCTATCACCTGGTCAAACATCACCCCGGGCACGCCGCCGGTTACCAGCTGACCCTGGCTACCAAGCGTGTGCCAGCCGAGCAGATGATTCACATCGCGCACCGAAAGCGCATCGGTCAGAACCGCGGGCAGCCGCTGCTACATGCCGTGCTAGTCCGCCTGGCGGACATCAAGGATTACGAGGAAAGCGAACGGGTCGCCGCCCGCATCAGCGCGGCGCTGGCCATGTACATCAAGAAAGGGACGCCGGACGACTACACCGCACCGTCTGCCGTGAATGGCCAGACTCCCGCTGCTCGCAGCATTCCCATCGGCCCGGGCATGGTGTTCGACGGCCTGCTGCCCGGCGAAGACGTCGGGATGATCGAAAGCAACCGGCCTAACCCTTTTCTCGAAGGCTTTCGCAACGGCCAACTCAAGGCCGTGGCCGCTGGCACCCGGGGCACCTATTCCAGCGTTGCGCGCAGTTATGACGGCACCTATTCCGCACAACGTCAGGAATTGGTCGAAGGGCAGGCGGGCTACGACCTGCTGCAGCACGAATTTATCGACTATTGGAGTCGTCCGGTCTATCGCGAATGGCTGCACATGGCGATCGCCAGCGGGGTGATCACGGTGCCGGCTGACGTTGATCCGGACACCGTGTTCGGTGCGATTTATCAGGGGCCGGTGATGCCCTGGATTAACCCGATTCATGAGGCCAATGCCTGGAAAATTCTGGTCGAAGCAGGCTTTTCCGATGAGTCGGAAGTGGCACGGGCGCGGCAGCGCAATCCGCAGGAACTCAAGCGTTCCCGGGCTTCGGAAATCAAAACCAACCGGGAGCAGGGACTGGTCTTCAGTTCGGACTTCTATCACGAGATTTATGGAAAAACGCAAACCGATGAACAGCCAAAAAAACCTGTCGTTGATGAGGCCGAGAGCCTCGATAACTCCGACGAATAAACCCGGCGAAAGCTGGTACTCACTGAGCGCCGCGCTGCAACGCGGGGTGGTCGAGGTGATGCTGTATGACGAAATTGGCGCGTGGGGCATTACGGCCAAACAGTTCGCCCGCGATCTGGCCGCCATGGGCGATGTGTCTCAGATCAACCTGCACATCCACTCGCCGGGTGGTGACGTGTTTGAAGGGACCACCATGTACAACCTGCTGCGCGGCCATTCGGCCCGGGTCGTGGTGTACATCGACGGTCTCGCCGCTTCGATGGCCAGCGTGGTCGCCATGGCCGGCGATGAAATCAACATGCCGGCCAACGCCATGATGATGATTCACAAGCCGTGGGGTGGTCAGGTGGGTGATGCCGACGCCATGCGTGAGTACGCCGACCTACTCGACAAGGTCGAGAGCACGCTGATTCAGGCGTACATGCGCAAGTCAGGCAAATCGATCGAGGACATCCAAGTACTGCTCAAGGCTGAAACCTGGATGGATGGCAACGAAGCGGTGGCCGCCGGTTTCGCTGACAAGGTGCTTGATCCATTCAAGGCGGCTGCTCAACTCACTTCAAAACGCATGCAGGAGTTCACCAATATGCCTACCTCGGCAAAAAATCTGTTCGATCCACGCGCCTCCGCTCCAACCCCAGCACCTGCCCCAACACCAGCACCTGCCCCAACACCAGCTCCAGCCCCGATCCCAGCCCCGGCGGTCGATCCGGCGCCGGTCGCGCTGACCCTGGATCAGATGCGTGCCCAAGTCATGGCGGCGGACGGCACTCGCCGCACGGCGATCAATGCCGCGTTCTGTGGTTCGCTGGTCACCAGCCACACCGAGCTGCTCAACACCTGCCTCAATGACTTGAGCTGTACGGCCGAGATGGCGCGAGAAAAACTGCTGGTTGCGCTGGGCTCGACCACCACCCCAACGGGTGGCCCCCACCACCATGGACACATCAGCAACGGCAACCTGGTCGGCGATTCGGTGCGTGCCTCGCTGGCGGGTCGTTTGGGCCAGGCGGAAAACCAGAAAGACAACGCCTATAACCACATGAGCCTGCGCGAACTGGCCCGCGCCTCGCTGCATGATCGCGGCATTCTGGTGGCCACCCTTGATCCGATGGCCATGGTCGGCTTGGCGTTCACTCATGACTCCAGCGACTTCGGCAACATCCTGGTGGACAGCGCCGCCAAGTCGGTCCTGCTCGGCTGGGACGAGGCGCCGGAGACCTATCACCTGTGGACCAAAAAGGGCCGCTTGAGTGACTTCAAGGTGGCGTCCCGGGTCGGCATGGGGGCGTTCCCGAGCCTGCGTGAGGTTCGCCCAGGGGCTGAATACAAGTACATCACCACCAATGACCGTGGCGAAAAAATCCGCCTGGCCACTTACGGTGAGATGTTCAGCATCACCCGTCAGGCGATCATCAACGATGACCTCGACCAGTTGAGCACCGTGCCTTACAACATGGGCCTGGCCGCGCGCGGCACCATCGGCGATCTGGTCTATGACACGCTGATCCATTCGCCGGTGATGAGCGACGGCAAAGCGCTGTTCGATGCCGAGCGCAACAACCTGTTCTCCGGTACCGGCGCGAACATGTCGATCGAAGCGCTGAGCAGGGCCAAGACCGCCATGGCCTTGCAGAAAACCGAGGTCGAGGGCGGCAAGGCCCGCACCCTGAACATTCGCCCGGCGTTTGTCCTGGTACCGGTGGCGCTGGAAGACAAGACCAACCAACTGATCCGCTCTGCGTCGGTGCCTGGCGTCGATACCAATGCCGGCATCGACAACCCGATCCGCAATTTCGCCACGGTGATCGCCGAGCCACGCCTGGACGATGATTCGCCGGTCACCTGGTATGAAGCCGCCCGCCAAGGTGCTGACACCATCGAAGTCGCTTACCTGGACGGCGTTGAACAGCCCTATATGGAGCAGCAGCAGGGTTTCACCATTGACGGCGTGACGAGCAAGGTGCGGATCGATGCCGGGGTCGCGGCGCTGGATTATCGCGGTCTGAACAAGTCAGTCGGTGTGGTGCCACCTGCGAAAGTAAGCCGTTAACGGTTGAAGAGTCCCCTAACACCCCGCCGCGAGCGGGGTTTGTTGTTTCTGTACAGGAGAAATTCGTATGTCCAAGAATTATTCGGGTCCCGGCAGCACGCTGACTTTTGTGGCTCCAGACGGTGGCGCGACGGCGGGGGTACCACTGGTGCTGGTGGATACGGTAGTCATCCCGATCGCCAGTGGCGTGGCGGGTGATGTCCTGGTCGGCCATCTCGACGGCGTCTGGCGTCTGCCTGCCGATGCAGCGCTGCTGCAGGGGCAAAAGGTGGCCCTGCAAGCCGGCGTGCTGGTTGATCCGCTCACGGCCACCGGTGATTTGGTGCCATTCGGCAAGTTGCTGAGTGCTCCGGTCGGCGGTATTGCCGAAGCGTTGTTGATCCAGTGACCACGCTGGGCCGCTTTCGTGACGTCACGGCCCGGATGGATGCAGTGCTGGTCGATCGCTTAGGCGATCGCGCCATCAAGCCGGACGGCCTGCCGCTGTCCGGTGCGTTCTTCTCGCCCTTTGTCGGTGCGGATGTCGGTGGCAAATCGAAGAGCGTGCGCCTGGGTAATGCCATCGTGACGGATAACGTTTTGGCGCCAACCTTTACGGCTCGAGTGGTGGAGGCGGTGGGCATCGAAAAAGACACCTTTCTTACCATCGATCTGCCGGTGGAGCAGGGTGGCGGTCGCTACAAGGTCAGCAAGCGCGAGCCGGACGGTGCCGGCATGGTCAACTTCATACTGAGTTTGAACAATGGATGAACTGACGACCTTACACAATGCGATCGAGGCGACGTTCCGCGCCGGCTTGCCGTCGGTGGTGAGCGTCGAGGCGTTTCCCGAGCTGAATGCTGAAGTCGGTCTGCCGGCGGTGTTGTTTGCCCTGACGGAAATCGGCGAAGCAACCGACAATGGCAGCGGCAAAACCTCCCTGAGTGGCCGCTTTCAGGTGTGCATCATGGTCGATTCGACCATCAGCAAAGCGTCCTTGCAGGCCGCCATTCTGGCCGCCGAGATCAGCAAGATTTTGCGCGGGCAGTATTGGGGTCTGGACTTTGTCGAAGAGGTGCAGGAGGTGCGTGCATTTCCGGACGACTCGATGCCGGAGCTGGCGCAATTTGTGGTGTGGATCGTGGAGTGGAAACAGGTGTTCCAGATTGGCGAAACCGAATGGTTATGGCCAGTCGAACCGCCGGGTTCCCTGTACCTGAACGTCGATGGCTGCACCGGTACCGGCAATGAAGATCACTACTTTCAACCGGAGGATCTGGCATGGGATACGCCAGCGCCGAACATGACCGGATGATCGCGGCGATGCTGATGCCCTGCGTGGTGGTTGGCGTCGATCTTCTGGCTGCCCGGGTGCGGGTCAAGGCCGGTACCTGGGTCAGTGCCTGGGTGCGTTGGCACAGCCTGGCCGCCGGCAAGGCTCGCCATTGGCGGGCGCCGAGCCTGAATGAGCAGGGCACGCTGTTCAGCCCCAGCGGTGATCCGGCCATGGGCACGTTTATCCCGGGGCTGTATGGCAACGCCGGCACGCCGCCGGACAACCGCGATCACGTCGAGGCCTGGTACTTCGACGATGGCGGCTCTCTGGTCTACGACTGGGAAGCCGGCAGCTACAGCATCGCGTTACCCGACGGCAGCAGCGCGACCATCACGGTCGGTGGCTCGCAGTTTGAAGTGACGCCGGCTCAGGTCCGGGTGACGGCCAGCCAGATCACCCTGGCGGGTGAGGTGAGCATCGACGGTGCGCTGAGTGTATCCGGCGACATCAGCGGTGCCGGCACGATCATGGATGCCGGCGGCAACAGCAGCAACCACTCGCATTGAGTGAACATTTATCTTCGGCCCGCCGCGCGCAGGCTTTTTTTATGTCTGGAGAAAACCATGACGAGCAAAACCAAGGAAGTATCAGCCGCCAGTGAGGCGCCCGCGCCGGCCACGCTGAGCCTCTTTCGCGACACGCTGTACACCTCGCGGGTGCTGATTCTGCTGGAGGCCGAGCGCACCTTGAAAGTGGAAAAGGGCCAGGTTGCGGTGGCCTCGGATGACACGGTGGCGATCGAGTATTTGCACGGTCGCAAGGATTTTGTCCCGGTAGAGGGCTGATCGAATGATCGGGATGATCGGACTGGATCGCCGCACCGGCCAGCTCATTTCCGGCCTCGATCACCTGCGCCAGTCCATCGAGGACATCTTGTCCACGCCCTTGGGCAGCCGGCGCATGCGCCCGGAATACGGCAGCAAGCTGCGGCGCTTTGTCGACCTGCCGGTGAATGACGGCTGGAAGAGTGCCGTGCAGGCCGAGGTGGCCAGCACGTTGGGGCGTTGGGAGCCACGCCTGAAGCTGGGCCGGGTGCGCGCCGTGGCCATCCTCGACGGACGTATCACCTTTGAGCTGACCGGGCAGTACCTGGGCAGCGACGTGACTTTGGAGGTGTCCGCATGACCATGGAACTGGCGGCCCTGCCGCCGCCGCAAGTGCTGGARGACCTCGACTTTGARGWGGTYTACCAGGAGAARCTSGAAGCCTTCCGCCTGAGCATGGGCGACAACTGGAGCGCGGAGCTGGAAAGCGACCCGGTGCTSAARCTGATCGAGCAGGCCGCGTATGGCGCCTTGCAGAACCGGGCGCGGGTCAACGACGCGGGCAAGGCGCTGCTSTTGGCCCATGCCGAGCGGGCCGACCTCGATCACCTGGCTGCCAACGTCAACCTGCAGCGCCTGGTGATTCAGGCGGGAGATTCGAGCACGGTGCCACCGACGCCTCAGGTGCTTGAAGAGGACGATGCCCTGCGCGAGCGGGTGCAGCTGTCGTATGAGGGGTTGACCACGGCGGGACCGCGTAACAGCTACATCCTGCATGCGCGCAACGCCTCGGGCCTGGTCGCCGATGCCACGGCGGAAAGTCCGTCACCGGCCGTGGTGGTGGTCACCGTGCTCAGCCTGGAAGGCAGCGGCGGCGCCTCGCCGGAACTGCTGGAAGAGGTCCGGCTGCACCTCAATGACGAAGACGTGCGGCCGGTGGCGGATCGGCTCACGGTGCAGAGCGCTGTGGTCATCGATTACCGCATTGAAGCGGTGCTGTACCCGCAGGCACCGGGGCCCGAAAACGAAGCCTATCTGGCGGAAAGCCAGAAACGCCTGAGCGAGTGGATCAACCCACGCCGCCGCTTGGGACTGGAAGTGGCGCGCTCGGGGATCGATGCGCAATTGCACATTCCCGGCATCGCCCGCGTCGAGCTGCTGGGCTGGACCGATCTCAAGCCGAGCAAGGCCGAGGCGGCGTATTGCACCGGCTACAGCGTGACGCTGGGGGCCTGACATGAGTACTCAGCTGCCACTCAACAGCACGCCGCTGGAGCTGGCCGTGGAAGCGGCCAATTACGAAAACACACTGATTCCGCTGCGCAGTTTGTACAACGCCGACACCTGCCCGGAACACCTGTTGCCGTATCTGGCGTCAGCCTGGTCGGTGGACCGCTGGAACAACAACTGGACCCAGGAGGCCAAGCGCACGGCGATCCGTTCGGCGTACGACGTGCATGCACGCAAAGGCACCATCGGTTCGCTGCGGCGGGTGGTCGAGCCCTTGGGCTACCTGATCGACGTCGTCGAATGGTTCAACACCGTGCCGGAAGGCGTGCCCGGCACCTTCGCCCTAGAGGTCGGGCTGAATGACGCCGGCATCACCGAAGAACTGTACGAGGAACTGGCGTGGTTGATCGACGACGCCCGTCCGGTCAGCCGGCACATGACCAACCTGGCGCTCAGTCTGCAGACCGAGGGTGTGCTGGGCATTGCCGTGTGCGTTGAAGAGGGCGAAGAGATCGACGTGTACCCGCCGGCCCCGCAAGACATCGACGTGACCGGCACCTTTGGCCCGGCGCTCTGCGTCGATGAAACCGATACTTTGGACGTTTATCCCTATGATTGATAAGAGCAGTCAGTTTTTTGCCATTCTCACGGCGGTCGGTGAAGCCAAACACGCCAATGCCATCGCCTTGGGCCTGGACTGGATGTTCACCGAGATGGGCCTGGGCGATGCCAATGGCACCGACCCGATTCCCGATCGCCTGCAAACCGAGTTGATCAACGAATGGCGCCGGGCGCCGCTCAACCAGATCCGCGTCGATCCAGCCAATCCCAACACGGTTATCACCGAGCAGATCATTCCGCCCGAGGTGGGCGGTGAGTGGATTCGCGAGATCGGCCTGTACGACGTCGACGGCGACCTGGTGGCGGTGGCCAATTGTGCGCCGAGCTATAAACCGTTGTTGGCCCAAGGCACCGGCAAGACCCAAGTGGTGCGGATGAACTTCATCGTCAGCAGCTCGGCAAACATCGTGCTGAAGATCGACCCGGCGGTGGTGCTGGCCACCCGTGAATACGTGGACCTCAAGATCCAGGAGGAACTGGCCAAGCTGGATCACAAACAGTCAGCRCGGGTSGCGGCCACGGYYSCCATCACCCTGAACAATGTGCAGACCCTCGATGACGTGGCCGTGGTCGTCGGTGACCGGGTGCTGGTGACCGCGCAGGCGCAGGCCCAAGACAACGGTCTCTATGTGGTCAGCGCCGACGCCTGGCCCCGGGCGGCCGATGCCGACAACAGCCTGGAGGTGACCCCGGGGTTGTTTATCCATGTGGAGCAGGGCAGCGTCAATGGTGACAGCCTCTGGCAGTTGGTCACCGACGCGCCGATCACCCTCGGCACCACCAGTTTGCAGTTTGAAATGATCGCGGGCGGCAGTGGGGTCGGTGTGGGCACGTTTCGCAGTGTCACCGTCGATGCCCTTGGGCGTGTGATCGCTGGCACCAACCCGACCACCCTGGATGGGTACGGCATCACTGACGCCCTGGCGGCCAGTAATAACCTTGCTGATGTCGAGGATGTCGCAGAGGCCCGCGACAACCTTGGGCTGGGAACCGCCGCGACCTTTGATGTGCAGACCGATCTGGACGATGCCACGGTGGATGCGTTGATGAAGGTGGGAGCGTTCGGGTTGGGCGGGGCGGGCATCGTTCTGGCGCCTGGTACTGACCTCAACACCATCCGCACTGCTGGTTTTTATCGTATTGAAGACACGCCCGTAAACGGACCAGCAGACATAACTAACTCGGTCATGATCGTCGGCAATGGGCGGGATGTCGCCTCACAGCTCATTATCGCGTTTAGCACCGGGGAGCTACATACGCGAGGAAGTAGTGGCTCTGGCTCTACGTGGTCCCCCTGGAAGAAGCAGTGGGACAGTGGCTCACTGGTTAAACAGTCGAACGCCTGGGACTCCACGGCGGGGCGCGTATTGCTCAACGGTGCATTTGGCGTCGGAGGAGTAGCCCCCAATTTACCGGGCGATGACTTCAACGCCGCGCAGGTTGGTGGCACCTATACCTATACGGCCGACACCCTGAACCGTCCGAACATCTCCGGCAGTGATCATGGG
>NZ_JBFUIH010000049.1:0-41005 GCF_056401975.1 Pseudomonas sp. P4_C8
ACGAGTGGTGGGATGGTCGTATTCGTTGGTCGCCGACGCGACCCTAGCAAGCGAGTCACTGCGTATGGCTGTCGAATTGAGAGGACGACCTAAAGGTGTGCTGTTTCATTCTGACCAAGGGTGCCAATACACCAGCCATAAATTCAGGGACGAACTGATGGCCCACGAGCTAAAGCAGAGCATGAGTCGAAAAGGCCAATGTTGGGATAACGCCCCGATGGAGCGTTTTTTTGGCAGCTTGAAGTCCGARTGGGTGCCTGAAGAGGGCTACCACTCGGAATATGAGGCCCGAGTAGATATCAACCGATATGTGGCGCGCTACAACAATGTAAGGCGCCACAGCTACAACGGTTACCACTCGCCGGTAGCGGCAGAAAAGATGGCGGCGTGAGAACCGAAAACAATGTCCAAAATTACTGGACCAGATCAATCAGGCTGCTTCAAAAACAAGAGGTCTCACCCGAGCGCTGATGTTCAAGTCATCAACGGGGTTCCTAACGTCGACTATCGCCACTTGAAGGCAGTCGGTTTCGCGCTCTTGGAGGCCAGTCTCGGCAACAAGTGGGGTTTGTGTCAACTCAAGGCTAAAAATGCTGGTTTTCAGATGTGAGTGAGAACTGAGCGGGTATGCAACGTTTGTTAATACTTCAGAGTGGTTTGGCCAATTTCGAAACGTTTTTATGCAAAACGGCAGTTTTATGATCGTTTTTGTGCACGAAAACTCGTTTTTATGCAGAAGACCTGAATTTCTAACGATGTTCCTCACGCTAAAAGCCTCGAGCCATTCGAGGCTTTTTTGTGTGCGGTTTAAATCATGAGGCGACGCTATTGGCTCGGTTGTTACACGGTGCGGCGAGCACCTTCACCACGTCATCGATGATCGCCTTACTCATATCCTGTAAATAATGTGACGCCCAAGCATACCGGTCGGTATCGCGAACCATCGCAGCATCTGATGCAAGGAGTTTCGCGATGTGGAGCAGGTCGGAAGCGTGGGAGAGGGCCTGGATTACCGGGACGCCGGCGTTGATGCGGAACAGTGCTTCGTTGGCGTGGTAGGAGAAGGGGGTGAGGCCGATGGTTTTGAGGTCTTGAGGGTTGGTCATTGGGCACCTCCGGTTTTTGGGCGGTGGTGGGTATGAACAGGTGGAGCAGTAGCGCAAGTTTTGGACGGACTGATAGCGGGCATTAGCAAAAACTCCTGAATCAAAGTTAGAGCTACCACGTTCGTTATCAGGCGAATGGGTGGCAGCTATGCGCGGGCTGATAAACCGGAGATACAGGAACCCGGCAGACCCGAAGGTCTCCCACGCACAGCCGCCATTACACGGAAATGCAGGCACAAAAAAACGCCAACAATCGTGATTATGGGCGCTTGTGCGCCTGTATCTTACTCGGGTTATCAGGCCCGGTCGCTGAATTGGCAGCGACGACTTGAAGGTAGCTTGAGAGGGACAGATGCGCAATCGTGGCTAGGTGGTGGCGTGGGGGAACGTTTTAGTGATTTTTATGGCTGGGCAATAATTATTGCCCAGCCATAATTTTCATAATTTGAAAAAGGCTTGCTGAAGCCCCCGACTTGTTGAAGAAGGCATCAGAAATGGATATCGAATTGGATCAGTTTCAAAAGGATTTGCTGGAATCTGTACGCGAAATGAATGAGAGCCAAGCGCTTCCAATCGCTGAGGTGAGGCCGTTAACGAAGGAACGCATCGACTCGCATATGTCGTCTCCAGCGACACGTTCTAATAACGTGTCGCTGAAAGTGGAAAAAAGCGACACGTAACAAGACGGACTACATCAAAAGGGGCTGAGTCCTACTGCAAAATCGCACAACATCTAGCAGGCGTTAGCTTGTGAAATTACGATCTGAGGCAAAGCCCCGGCATCGTTGGATGGCAACGTAAAAGTCGTTCGAAAGCCGAGTTTATCCAGCATGTCCATCATTGCATCGATCGTGAATTTCTCGATCTTGCCAGTGGTGAGCTCTGAGACGCGTGATTGGGTCACGTTCAACCTGGCCGCAGCCTCACTTTGTTTGAGGCCCAGGGTTTTGATGTAGTCAGTGATGAAGATCGATAGCTCCATCTTCAACGCTTGTTTGCTGGCGACTTCGCTGTCATGCGTGGCATGGAATGGGCTGTCGAAAAATTGAACTGCCATGAACGTCTCCCTCCTTTGAGTTATCTAAAATTTACGATAAATGCAGGCTAGTCGATTGATCGGTTTTGACGCAAACGTATTGTGTCTGCGAGGCATTACTCATTACACCAAGTAACTAATGATGTTCCCGCCCCCACCTTTATCCCCTCCAGCTAACTCCCTACATTGAGCTCCAACGCCTACCCATTCATTCCGAAGGGCAGGTCACTTGGAGATTCCTCATGCCTTTTGTCAGCGTTCGCATTACCCGCGATGGCGTTACCTCAGAGCAGAAAGCTCAGGTGATCGCCGAAATCACTGAAACCCTGGAACGCGTTCTCAAAAAGGATCCGCACCTGACCCACATCGTGATTGAAGAAGTCGACACCGATAACTGGGGTTACGCCGGCATCACCACCACCCAGTACCGCAAGCAACTGGCTGAGGCGGAGGGCAAGTCATGACCRCGTCCGTCTCTATCGACTTTGTCTCCGACGTGGTGTGCCCGTGGTGCGCATTAGGCGCGACGGCGCTGGAGCAGGCGATCGAGAACGTGGCCGGTGAAGTCTCAGTGGAGCTCACCTACAAGCCCTTCGAGTTGAACCCGGGCATGCCGGCGGTCGGCGAGAAAGCCGTCGAGCATTTGATGCGCAAGTATGGACGCACTGCCGAGGACGTCGTCGCTGGCAAAGCGATGCAGATCGCTCGTGGCGAGGCCATCGGTTTCACGTTCGATCTGGAGAAGCGCACCCACTTCTACAACACGTTTGATGCGCACCGGTTGCTGTTGTGGGCGTTGCAGGAAGGGCGGCAGATCGAGCTGAAGAAGATCCTGTTGCGCGCTTACTTCACCGACGGCCAGAACCCGAGCAATCGCGAGACTCTGGTTCGTCTGGCTAGTGAAGCCGGGCTCGACGCGGCAGCTGCGCAAGAAGTGTTGGCGTCCGGAGCGTTCGCCAAAGAAGTGCGCGAGCTTGAGGAGTTCTACCGCCAGCACGGCATCAACTCTGTCCCGGCCATGATCCTCAACGGTCGTCACCTGGTATCCGGATCGCAGTCGGTCGAGTACTACGAACAAATGTTGAGACAAATGGCAAAGGCCCCCGCCGAAGCCTGATTACTTACTTTTCAAATCATCTTTTATTAGCAGAGGTTCATCATGAGCAATTCGAAGAAAGTCATCGTTATTACCGGTGCATCCCAAGGCCTCGGCGCGGGCATGGTCAAAGCTTTCCGTGATCTGGATTACAAGGTTGTCGCCACTTCGCGTTCGATCAAACCGTCCACCGACCCGGATATCCTCACCGTGGCGGGCGACATTGGCGACCCGGCTGTTGCGCAGCAGGTGATCCGTGAAGCGATCGCACGTTTTGGCCGCATCGATACTTTGGTCAACAACGCCGGGATCTTCATCGCCAAACCGTTCACCGCGTACACCGCTGAAGACTACGCCAATGTGTTGTCGGTGAACCTGAATGGCTTCTTCTACATTACCCAACTCGCGATCACCGAGATGGAAAAACAAGGCAAAGGCCACGTCGTCAACATCACCACCAGCCTTGTGGACCATGCGATTGATGGTGTGCCGTCGGTACTGGCTTCGCTGACTAAAGGGGGCTTGAACGCTGCGACCAAGTCCCTGGCCATTGAGTACGCCAAGCGTGGGATTCGGGTGAATGCGGTTTCCCCAGGCATCATCAAGACGCCGATGCATGGTGAGGAAACGCATGAAGCGCTGGGGAATCTGCACCCGGTTGGGCACATGGGCGAGATCAGCGACATTGCTCAGGCGGTTGTTTATCTGGATAGCGCCAACTTTGTCACCGGGGAAATCCTGCATGTGGATGGTGGGCAGAGCGCTGGTCACTAAGGCCTGGTTTGCAAACGCTAGAAACAACAAAGCCCTCGTATTTCTACGAGGGCTTTGTTTTGTATGGTGCCGGCACCAGATTGAAAAATAGATCTGGGAATCATCTGGCCGGCCTCCCCACCTCAAGTAGGTGGCGAGTGATTCCATTCGCTACAGACAAGAAAGCTCCACATCTTCGTCGTCGGGGACTTCGTCCGTAACAATCACTCGTGCGTGCGCGCTGTTCTCGTCCTCCATGCGCAACCCGAAGTAGCGGGTATCGTTGGCGTCCCAAAATGCCTCTATCTGCGCCATGGGTGCATGCTCAAGCAGCACCTCCGCGCTGTGCTCCAAGATGATCGAGTAACGTCGTTCGGTGTTCATTACAAAGGGGCTCGCAACGGCGGAGTGAAGTGGCAGATTGTGCATAAGCACTGCCGCCATTATGCCGCCTCACTGATTTTCGACCGTAACCGCTCATCGTTTCGGTGAGGTATGCAGACACGCGGTACCAGAATTGGATACGTCGATTCCGCACCTGTGTTGAATATCACCACCCCTCAGCGAGAGGGGCGAAAGCGACCAGAAGAGGGGGGCGAATACGAAATGGGGAGCGAACGGGGGGAAACTCAGGAGCGAAAGACCCATAAACGAAAAAGGCCCACCGCAAGGTGAGCCTTTTTCGTTGTTCTATATGGTGCCGGCACCAGGAGTCGAACCCGGGACCTACTGATTACAAGTCAGTTGCTCTACCAACTGAGCTATACCGGCGTGTTGGGCGACGATTATAGCGATTGGATTGGTTCTGTAAACCCCTGAATTCAGACTATTTTTGCGCAGGCTTCAGGTCAGGCGCGAAGCAGGGTTTTCTTGAGTTTCTGGATAGCCTGCCAGGTCCGGCTATTTTGCATTGCGCGCAGCTGTGCTTCGGCCTGTTCTGCGCGTTGCAAGGCGGCGGCCAGCTGGTGGTCGGCGTCGCCGACGGGGTGGCTGAAGTTGTGGCCTTTGCAGAACTGGAATTCGTCCAGGTTGCAGGGCGGGATGTCGAAGGCGGGTTTGAGGTTCAGGTGTTCTTCGGCGAGGTAGTAGGTGTTGATGCCGTCGAACAGGATGGATTGGTAGCCGGCGCCGGTGACGAGGGTTTCCCAGGTCTGGTCGCGGTCCCACGGGGTTTCGATGAGGATGACCCACGGCCTCCACTGGCTGAAGTCCATGCCGCGCAGGACAGTTTCTTCGTGGCCTTCGACGTCGATTTTCAAGAAGTGGATGGGACGGCCCTGGGCGTGTTCTTCGCAGATGGAGGTCAGGGTGCGGGATTGGACGGTTTGGCTGCGCACGTCCATGCCGGCGTCTTTGTGCATTTGCGCCATGGCCGGGTCGACGGTCGAGAGGCCGGTGCCGGCGATGCCGTAGAAGGTCAGGTTGTCGGCGCTTTCACCGGCCACGCATTGCAGGTTGGTGTCTTTGGGGCGTTGCTGGCACAACGCTTCATAGTAGTTGGGCATCGGTTCGACGTTGATGCCGGTCCAGCCGTGGTCGTAGAACGCTTTAGTGACCGAGTCGTGGGTGGGATCGTTGGCCCCGACGTCGATATAGAAGCCGTTCTCGACGGTTTTGAGGGCGCGCCACAGGCGTATGTCTTCGAAATTCTGTGCGTAAGAAATGAACGTCACTGTCGCATCCTGTCGGTCGAATTTTCTTGTTCGTGGGCGCGCTGTCGGCGCCCTTGCGTGTTTGTATAACAAGAGTCGGGAAGCGGTGCAATTTTCCCCGCGTGACGTCCGGGTTTAGGCGCTTATGTCGTTTGTGTTAAATGCTTATGCACAACGGGGTTGGTGCTTTGCCTCGTTCATTACTGTTTTTGTGGACCAGTTCTCATTTGTCCGCAAATCGCTGTTTTTCCGGATTTTTTTGCAAGTGTATAAAAAATGAACAGTGTCGTTTTACCCCTGAAACAGGCTCAGGTATTGGATCCACGGAAATTCCATCAACAGAGTTATCCACAGGCTGCGACTTTTTTACGCACGTTCCGCCAAGAGCAGGAAATTGCGGGGTGTGAGCGGGATTTCGCAAAAAGTACCCAGACGAACGGTATAGCCTTGCTCCCTCAGGAAGAGTGCTCGGTCAAGTACCAGCCAAAGCTCCAGCGGGCGTCGAAAAAGTCCGCGTAGTAGCTCCAGATTGCGCACTTGTGCCAATCGTTGCCAGCCGGCGGCTTCGAGTGCGGACCAGTCTTGCGGGCCGACTGTGGATAACTCTTTCAGTGCGGCCAGATGATGGCAGTACTCGGCAAAGGATGTGTCTAGCCAGGCACTCGGCAGGGAAGGGGTGGGCAGGTATTCATCAACACCGCGCAGTTGCCGTTGTAGCAGGTCGAAACCCAGGCGCCGGGCCATCGAGGTGTCGCGCTGACGTCGTACACGAGCACCGGCGGTGACGGTTTCGCTCATTGGTAGCGCGAGGTCATCGAGGGAGAGTTGTAGGGCGGAGCCTTTTGCGGCCAGGGATATCGGCGAATACTCGGTCAGACCGATGCGGTTGTAGCAGCATGGCGCGATGGCGAGTTGTTTGCAGCCTGCCGCACTGGCGAGCTGGATCAATCGCACATGCAGGTCACCGCAGGCATGCAGCGCTACTGGCGTTTGCTCAGCATTCAATAAACTCGCGGCGCCAAGAGCGAGCACATCCTGTTCGACATGCAGGGCACGCAATTGATGACGCTGGCTGAGTGCCTGTCCGCTGGCCACCAGCGCCGGGTCGTATTCCAGGCAGGTCAGTTGTTGCCCGGTTTGCAGCAAACGCCGCCCCAAGTGGCCCTTGCCCGAGCACCAGTCCAGCCAATGCTTGGGCGGTGCAGCAAACGACAGGCGACTGGCAAACGCCTCAATTTGTTGCCACTTGCGCCCCGGTACATCGACATTCAGCCGATGCCCGGCGGCTTCCAGTGCGTGCGCCGGCAACTCACTGACCGTACTCAGCACAGCCGACAACGTCGCCAATGAAGCAAACGGCTCCGGCGCATCCAGCAAACAAGGTTGGTTATGAGCAACTTCCGCGTCTTCCAGCGACCGCCCACGCAACCAAAGCGCCAGTTCTGGATAGGACGCTTCCCAAGGCAGTTGCAGATGAGTAAACGGTCGTGGTTTCCACAGCGCCTGATGCTCAATCAGAAAAGCATCCAGCGCGATGAAGCGGGCGAGTAGGTCCTCGCCCGTCAGCACGCAGGAGGCATCAACGCCCTTGGCAGGCATCGACGCGCAGCCAGCGCTCCAGCAGCTTGAAGCCGCGAACCAGCACGTAAGCCATCAACAGATAGAACATCCCCGCGGCGAAGAAGATCTCCACCGGCAGGTAGGTCCGGGCAATGATGGTGCGGGCCATGCCGGTCAGTTCCAGCAAGGTCACGGTACTGGCCAGGGCGCTGGCCTTGAGCATCAGGATCACTTCATTGCTGTACGCCGGCAGGCCGATACGTGCGGCACGCGGCAGGATGATGTAGAAAAGTGCTTTGGCGCGAGACATGCCCAATGCTCGCGCTGCTTCGATCTCACCCGGCGGAATCGCCTGGATCGCGCCGCGCAGGATCTCGGCGATATAGGCCGCAGTGTGCAGGGTCATGGTGGCGGTGGCACACCAGAACGGATCGCGCAGGTATGGCCACATCGAGCTGTTACGAACTGCATCGAACTGCGCCAGGCCGTAGTAGACGAGGAACAGTTGAACCAGTAACGGCGTGCCACGGAAAAAGAAGATGTAGCCGTAGGGAAATGCCCGCACATACCAGAGTCGCGACGAACGCGCGATACCCAGCGGAATCGCCAGCAGCAACCCGGCGATTACAGCGATGGCCACCAACTCCAGGGTCAGCGTTGCGCCTTGGGCCAGCTTCGGCAGCCACTTGATGATGATGTCCCAGTTCATTGGGTGCTCCTCGCGAAGCCGCGAGCGGCACGACGTTCCATTAAGTGCATGCCGCTCATGGCGAGCACGGTCAGGCCCAAGTACATGAACGCGGCCACCATATAGAAGGTGAACGGTTGCTTGGACACGGTCACGCCGATTTGCGCATGACGCATGATTTCTTCCAGGCCGATGACTGATACCAGCGCGGTGTCTTTCATCAGGATCATGAACAGGTTGCCAAGACCCGGCAGGGCGATGCGCCACATTTGCGGCATGATCAGTTTGGTGAAGATGCGAAATTTCGACAGACCCAACGCCACGCCCGCTTCACGGTGACCTTTGGGAATCGCCAGAATCGCGCCCCGAAATACTTCGGTGGCATACGCGCCGAAGCACAGGCCCAGCGCAATTACGCCGGCGGCAAAGGCGTTGAGTTCGAGGTCGGGATTGCCGAAAAACTCGCCCAGGGCACGCATCAGGTTGACCGTGCCGAAGTAGATCAACAGCACCCAGAGCAATTCCGGAATGCCGCGAACCAGTGTCGAATAAGTGCCGCCAAGCCATTGCAGCGGCTTGTACGGGGATGTCTTGGCCAAGGCGCCGAGCAAACCGAGCACCAGCCCAAGACACAAGGCTGAGAGTGCCAGTTTCACAGTCATCAGCGCGCCAGCGGCGAGCGCCGGGCCGAATCCGTAGAGATCGATAGTCATGGGTTTCTTTTCAAGTCGCGGCAGGCAATGCCATGGACTGGCGCCGTCAGAGTACGGCGCCGGTCCGGCAGGTCAGAATCAATAGATGCTGAACGGGAAGTACTTGTCGTTGATTTTCTTGTAGGTGCCGTCCTCGACGATTTCCTTCAGGGCGAGGTTCAGCTTCGCGCGGATCGGGTCGCCTTTACGTACCGCGATACCGATCTTGTCGCTTTCTTCCACCGGATCGCCTTTGAATTCGTAAGGGCGGCCAGCGTCGCTTTTCAGCCACTCATAGTTGACGTACTTGTCGGCAAGGATGCCGTCCAGGCGACCGGAAGTCAGGTCCAGGTAAGCATTTTCCTGGGTGTCGTAGAGTTTGATCTCGACGCCGTCCATGTTGTCTTCCATCCAGGTACCGGCGAGGGTCGCACGTTGTGCGCCGATCACTTTGCCTTGCAGGGAAGCCTTGTCGGTTTTGAAGTCGACGTCTTTCTTGGCGATGAACTGCAGTTTGTTCGAGTAGTACGGGTCGGTGAAGTCCACCGCGCCCTTGCGCTCATCAGTGATCGACATCGAGGAGATCAGGAAGTCGAACTTCTTGGCGTTCAGGGCCGGGATGATGCCGTCCCAGTCGGAGGTGACCACGGTGCACTCGACTTTCATCTTCGCGCACAGGGCGTCGCCGATTTCCTTGTCAAAGCCGACGACATTGCCACTGGCATCTTTATTGTTGAACGGCGGGTAGGCCGCTTCGATGCCCATCTTCAGGGTTTCGGCCATGGCGCCGGCGCTGAACGCCAGGGTGACGGCGGCAGCCAGGAAGATCTTTTTGTAGTTCTGCATGCGGGAAGCTCCGTTAGCGGTTGCTGGACATGAATTGTTTGCAGCGTGCCGAAAGCGGGTTTTCAAACACCTGCTGTGGTGATCCTTGCTCTTCTACCAGGCCTTGGTGGAGGAACACCACTTCGCTGGACACCTGACGGGCAAAGCCCATTTCGTGGGTGACCAACAGCATGGTGCGGCCTTCTTCGGCCAGTGCGCGGATGACATTAAGTACTTCCTGGACCATTTCCGGGTCAAGGGCGGAAGTAGGCTCGTCGAACAGGATCACCTTGGGCTGCATCGCCAAGGTACGGGCGATGGCGGCGCGCTGTTGCTGGCCGCCAGACAGTTGCGCCGGGTACGCGTGACGCTTGTCGGCGATGCCGACCTTGGCCAGCAAGGCTTCGGCGACTTCGATGGCTTCGGCTTTGCTTTGACCGAGGACGCGGCGCGGCGCTTCGATGATGTTGTCGAGCACGCTCATGTGCGGCCAGAGATTAAAGTTTTGAAACACAAAACCAATCTCGCTGCGCAGGCGGTTGATCTGCTTGCCGTCGGCGGCGACCAGTTCACCGTTTTTCGCGGCCTTGAGTTTGAGTTCTTCGCCGGCCACCAGGATCTGACCCTGGTGCGGGTTTTCCAACAGATTGATGCAACGCAGAAACGTGGATTTGCCGGAACCGGAAGAGCCCAGGATCGAGATCACGTCGCCGTCGCGGGCGGTCAGCGAGATGCCTTTGAGCACCTCAAGCTGTCCGTAGCGTTTGTGCAAATTGCGGATTTCAAGCGCGGGCGTGGCCTCAGCCATGTGCGTTCCTCATAGTGTTTCGCTCCTGCTGTTGGCGGCCTTCCTGGCGAGGCGGCCAAGCTAGCATAGCGTTTGAATGGCAGCCAACAGCGCTACGGGCGGTAAACGGAAGTGATGTAGCAGGTTGTCGCATCGCTACAGCAGACTGTCGCGCTGCTATCAACCGAACAGCCGTTTGAACCTGCTTTTAAATACAAAGCAGCCGTGGGTGTCGCGTAAAAAAAGGCGCGATGTTGCCAGCTTTGACGGGGTGTTGGAAGCGCTAACCGGCCAATCGTCCCTGATCCGCACTTTTATAGTGCTTCGAGCCTTTTTCGGGTGTGTTTCCGGTGCGCGCATTCGTTCTAAAAGTGAGTCGCAGGGTAACGTTCTGGCAAAGTGCCATTAATTTCAATGACTTGCGATGACCGTCCGGTCGGGACGAGATCACCGTGGTAGACGGTTTTGAAACATTTTGGCGCAATTATTGCGTACAGAATCCAGAACGCCCCGTTGGTTTCTTTTTACGAGAAAGAATTCAAAGCGGGATGCACGCATTCGCTTTTCCTTACAAAGGTAGTTTCAATGAGCAGTACCCCAAGCTCCAATGGCCTCGAACAGGGGCTCAAACCGCGTCATGTGACCATGCTGTCGATTGCCGGAGTTATCGGCGCCGGCTTGTTCGTTGGCTCGGGTCACGCCATCGCCGCCGCAGGCCCGGCCGTGCTGTTGGCATACGCTGCCGCCGGTATGCTGGTCGTGCTGGTGATGCGCATGCTCGGCGAGATGGCCGTTGCTTCGCCGGATACCGGATCCTTCTCGACGTACGCCGATCGCGCGATTGGTCACTGGGCCGGTTTCACCATCGGCTGGTTGTACTGGTGGTTCTGGGTCTTGGTCATCCCGCTGGAAGCCAACGCCGCCGCAACCATCCTGCATGCCTGGTTCCCGAATGTGGCGATCTGGGCTTTCACGCTGATCATCACCCTGCTGTTGACGGTGACTAACCTGTTCAGCGTAAAAAACTACGGTGAGTTCGAATTCTGGTTCGCCCTGATCAAGGTCGTGGCGATCATCGGTTTCATTGTCCTCGGCGTTATGGCGATCTTCGGCTTCATGCCGACCAGTCAGGTCAGCGGCGTTTCGCACCTGTTCGACACCCAGGGCTTCCTGCCAAACGGCATGGGCGCGGTACTGGGCGCGATCCTGACCACCATGTTTTCCTTCATGGGCACCGAGATCGTGACCATTGCGGCCGCAGAATCGAAGAACCCTGGTCAGCAAATCTCCAAGGCCACCAACTCGGTGATCTGGCGGATCGGCTTGTTCTACCTCGTGTCGATTTTCATCGTCGTGGCCCTGGTGCCATGGAACGACCCGATCCTGGCCAGCGTTGGTTCTTACCAGACTGTGCTTGAGCGCATGGGCATCCCGAATGCCAAGCTGATCGTCGACATCGTGGTACTGGTTGCTGTGACCAGCTGCCTGAACTCGGCGCTGTACACCGCCTCGCGCATGATGTTCTCCCTGGGCAAGCGCGGTGATGCACCGGCCGTTTCCCAACGCACCAACAAGAGCGGCACGCCGTACTGGGCTGTGATGTTGTCCACCGGCGCTGCGTTCCTCGCGGTATTCGCCAACTACGTGGCCCCGGCCGCTGTGTTCGAATTCCTGCTGGCCAGCTCCGGCGCCATCGCGCTGCTGGTGTACCTGGTGATCGCCATTTCACAACTGCGTATGCGTAAACAGCGTATGGCTCGCGGTGAAAAAATTGCCTTCAGCATGTGGCTGTTCCCGGGCCTGACCTACGCGGTGATCATTTTCATCGTGGCGGCCCTGACCATCATGCTGTTCCAGGAAGCGCATCGCGTGGAGATTCTCGCAACCGGCCTGTTGGCCCTGCTGGTGGTGGCGGCTGGCGTGCTGGTAGCTCGCCGTCGTCGTAATGAGAAGCTGAGCGCAGTGTTGGCACGCTGAGGGTTCTGACCCAAGGCAATTGTTGTTGATACCTACGAAAACGGCCGCTGTCAGTGATGACAAGCGGCCGTTTTTGTTTTTTTGCAATCATGTTTGATGGCGGGTGGTCATGAAGTCGACACTGACATCATCGCCTTCGAACCAGTCATTCCATTGAGTTCCTGCGGGCTTGATGACGCGAGCCCTTCCAATGGCGACGAAATCGACTGGATTCACCGAATCCGACATCGGTTCCGTATTGACCCGTTCGGCGGACTTGCATCCTTCGTTTCGGAAAAGGGTCTTCTTTTCCATGGGGCTCCTTCGCATGCCTGTGAAAACGGCGGCTGGTAATTAGCCGTTATTCTGAGGAAAGGTTTAATCAGTTTTTTCTTCTTGCGCATCCAGCGCCTGACGATAGCTATCCAGCGCATCGCCGAAGTCGGTGATGAACTGCGGATCGGTCAGCCAGGCTTGAGCCGTTTCCCGGTCCATGCCGTCGGCCCACATGCGGTAGTCGATCAGCATGTCGGCGGCCAGGTGAGTGGCGGCCATGGCTTCGTTGTCGGCGTTTTCCATGTCCAGCAATTCTGGATGGTCGCTGATGATCCCGGCGAGATCTGACAGCAGGACCTGAAGCATGTCGTTACGGTTGACGGCCTCTGCATCACGCATCTTGCTGAACATCGCCAGGGTGTATTCCGGGATCGGCTCGCCGATTTCCCCCAGTTCATCGTCCAGCGCAGCGGGTTTTCTGCCGTGGATGTTGATTTGCTTGGCTTTGGCCTTTGCGCGTTTGGCGCGTTTCTGTTGCTTGTTCGGGGATGCCATGGGAACTCAGTTTGTTTTCTGTTGGGTTTGGGCGGCGATGATATCGGACGCTGCCACATAGTCAGCCTGGAAGGCCGGTGATTCGATCCACGCCAGGGCGCCGGCTTCGTCCACTTCGGTCGACCATTGGCGGTACTCGATCAGCGCGGCGAGGATGAAGTCCATCGCGCCTTCTTCACCTTCCTGTTCATAGACCAATTCCAGCAGCGGGTCTTCCAGGAACGCCACGCACATCGCTTGCTGGCTGGTCTTTTCGGCGTCGATCATCTTCTTGAACAGCTCGGTCAGGTCTACCGATTCGAAGTCGATGCGATCATCGTTCGGGTCCAGCTCGATCGGCGCGGCGGCCCGTTGGGTGCGGTTCTGCTTGGCCTTGGCTTTGGCGCGAGTGGCGCGTTTGTGCTGTTTGTTGGCGGAGGCCATGGGTGTCGTTCCGTATTCGTTGAGAGGGCTCAGCTGCGTGGGACTTGCCGCCCGGGTGTGCCGGGGGCCAGTTCGGCGTTTTGCAGCCAGGACAATGCAATGGGCCATAGTGTGGCTTGGTATGCGCTACGAAAAAAGGCGAAATGTCCGACTTCTTCTTCGCCGATGTCTTGGGGGGCGATTCGCAAGTGGGTGTTGGTGCTGTGGGTGAAGTAGCGGAGCAGGCGTTCAATGGCTGAAATCGTGCCATAAGGATCGTCGCTGATGCTGATCGCCAGGATTTTCGCGCTGACACGCTCAAAGGGCAGTCGACCGGTTCCGCCATGGAGGCGTCGACCGCTGGGGCGCGTTTCATAACGGGCTGTCGGTGTAGTCCAGTCGCGAACTACGCCGGCCGGTGTGTCCTCCAGCCAGCCGAGGCGCTTGCCGGGGAAATAGCCGTGGAACATCGTCATCAACGGCATCACCACATGCCACTTGCCGAACATCCGCCAGCGATGGGCGGGCGCGTAATCACGCCAGTAAGCGAATTGCGCACCGACCGTCACCATCCGTCGAATGACACGCCCGGACGCCCCCAGGCCTGCTGCACAGCCGCCAAAGCTGTGGCCGACGACGTCGATGGGCTGCCCGGGGAATTCACGCTCAGCGCGCCTTAGCATCGCTTCAAAGTCCAGCGCGCCCCAGTCGGTCCATGAAGCGTCGAGATCTTTGAGCGAGACGGGACGTGATTCGCCGATGCCACGGTAATCGTATGTGATGACATCGAACCCGTTGGCGAACAGGTAATCGGCGAATCGTGAGTAATGGCGGCAGCGGACAGAGGTGGCAGCGTTGATGATCACGACGGGGCGAGCAGGGTCTTGCGGAGTGTGCCGCCAGGTGAACCCGCCGAGGGTGAAGTCGTCTGCGGCGGGCTCCTTGAAGGGGGCTCCGGGTGTGGTGTCAGGCAATGGCAGCTCGATCTGAGCGGGTGCCAGTGTAGGCGTGTCCTTGAAATTCATCGGTGACGGACCTTTGCGCGTAGCTGCCAACGATAGTCTTCATAGTGCTTGGGGACAATCTACTGAGGCTGTATCAGGCAGGCCGAGAAACTCCAATACCTCTGAACTCCGTGTAGGGTCAGTGGGACTAGTGGCCATTCTCCGGATATTGGTGGCGGCTTCCTCCCTGACCGCAGACCGATCGCGACTTGCCAACAGCCGCTCGTAATACAGCGTGTTGATCTGACGCTCCAGGGCGCGACTCGACCAATTCTGAAGGGCTGACTCGTTCATGTACCAATGACGGGCATGGTCGTTGTCCACCCGCAGTAGTCTGCGGTAGTGGGTCCAGCTCAATTCGTGACGCAGTGCGTCACAAATTGGGAAGGCTTGATAGAACTGGCGCATGTAGCGAAGGTTGGAAGCGTCAAACCCTTTCCCGAACTCGGCTGTCAGAATTTTCGCCAGAGTCGCCAACAACTGCTTCCCATACCCCGCCCTACGAGCCCCCTCCTGCTCAAACTCGACAATATGCCGCCCGATCTGCCAACAGGTTTGCACTTGAGCCGTATCGACCGCTCGAAGCACTTTAAGACGTGCCTGGCGGATCAGATCTCCAAGGTTGCTCACCAGAGAGGCGAGTTGTGGATCTTGGGTGTTATCGGTTTTGACGATGGTCATGAAGTCTTCCGTGGCTGGAGGAGCAGGCGAAAGAGGATGACAAGAGAGCGTGGGGTGGCGATGCAGTACGCCGCTGGTAAGCCGGAAGGAATTGCCGGATTCGTTTTGCAGGACCAGGCCGACGGCGGGACGTATTTGTGGAATACAGGGTGTAGTCCGTTTCGCAGTGAACCCAAGATCGAATCAATCTAAAACTCGACCGGTGTACTGGAAATCAAAATTCAAGGGAGTGAAAGGGTTCTGAGAAGCCCGGGAGTCGTCATCATGAAATTCGCCCATGCATTCATGTTGTCCCTTGTTGCCATCGGCGCTCTGGCGTTTCCAGCGATGCTGAATGCGGCCAGTCTTGAGCCCGTCGACAGTTCAGGCGTGCAAGTTCAGCAGCAGGAGCAAAACGGGATTGCTTACCTGTCCGGTGGTATTGGCGAGGATGAAGCGAAGGCTATCCAGCAAACCACTGGTTATAACCTGCACATGACCTTCTCTGTCGGTCCGAAAGACGAATACATTCCAGACGTGGAACTGCTTGTCCAGAACGCTCAAGGTCCGGTGCTGACGCTCAGGCAGGCAGGCCCTTTGGTTTACGTCCAATTGCCTCCTGGCAAGTACACGGTCGTGGCAACGCGCAATGGTGAAGCGAAGCGTGACACGACAGATATCGCCAGTGCTGGCGCGAGGAATCTGGTGTTCCACTGGAACAGTAGCGAATGAGGGGGTTGGTTTCAGGGTTTTCGGTATTTGGTACCGGAGACGGCATCGAACCGCCGACCCTGCGCAGGGTGGGTCGGCGGCGATCAAAGTTGAAGGCAAGAACTGGTCAGAGTCGCACCGGCAATCATAGCGAAGCCAAAGTTTCAAGGATCGCGACGCGTAAGGGATTGCTTTCTACGCTCAGCAGCTTGATGGCCAAGGCGCAGCAGACCACGATCAACATGGGTTTAATCAAGCGTGGACCGACGCGAACAGCGGCTCGTGCACCCAATTGAGCGCCGATGAAGGCCGCCAAAGCCATGGCTATGGCAATCGGCCAAATAATCACACCTTTGGTAATGAAGACCGACAAAGAACCCAGGTTGCATGAGGCGTTGGCAAGTTTGGTAAAACTCATGGCCCGCATCATGCCCAAGCCGCAGAGAAGTACAAACCCGACAATAAAGAAAGAGCCCACACCGGGGCCAAATATACCGTCGTAAAAGCCCAGGATCGGCGCGACGGTAAACGAAAAAAGCAGAATGCCGATTCTCTTGCGTCGATCTTCATTGGCCAGCTTGGGAGAGAAAGCAAAATAGATAGCCACCAGAATCAGCATGATAGGCACGCAAACTTCCAGATAGTGCTTATCAATAGAGCTGACCAGCAAGGCACCACTGGCGCCGCCAATAAATCCGCAGATCACCAGGAAACGGCCTTCGCGCCACTCGATCATTCCTTTACGAGCAAAGGTCACAGTGGCCGAAACAGTTGCCGACGCGGCCTGGAACTTGTTCGTTGCAATTGCGCTGATCGGATCTATACCGGCCAGAAACAATGCAGGTAAGGTAATCAAGCCCCCACCGCCGGCAATCGCATCAAAAAAACCGGCGAAAAAAGCGACAAGCGCCAACATGCCTATTAAATCCCAAGACATAACATTCCCTCTTTATAGTTATTGGCCAGTAATCACATGACTGGTCCTTGCGCAGCTTGAACGCTTAAAAAATCAGCCCTGCAGCAGTAACGGGTCCTCTGAAATAACGACAGGGGAAGAAAATTTTGAAAGCCCGAAAATACGTACCAGGACCCGTCTGTTGTCTTTGATGACATCGCGACAGTGCAGGGATCGGACGTTATTGATGACCATGGCCGACTCTTGCGTCAGCGTGTACTTGAATGGAGTTGCTTCGCTTACCCCCTGGCAAAGGGCGGCATAGGCCGTTTTGACAAAGCTCGAGGCGTTGTCGTTGACCGAAAAGCGATACGAGTTGAAGCGGGCCGCGAACCCGACCTTGTCGTCAAACTCTAGAATCGAAACGTTGCGACCATCTTCCCCTTTGCCACTGACAAAGGAGTCGCTACGAGTGAATTGGAAGTTGCCCGTGGTCAGTGCGAGGCAGTGGGTAACGCCAATTTTTTCCAATAGGGGAGGTAACGGAATCACCCGCGTAGGTTCCAGACTCGGGTTCCACAGGGCGGAAAGTATGAGCGACGACGGAGAGGGCGAGTGCCCGTCTTTCGCGTTCACGGCGCACCAGTAAGGCGCCTCGGTATGCGGGCCAAGCGCGAGGCCGGAATGGGAACTCAGTTCTTTGATGTCCGTCTCGGCATTGATTTTGACGAGTCCGCCACCCTTGAAGTTGGCCACTAGTCGAACCAGCTTTCCTTCGTTGTCCATGTCGTAGGCAAAGGAGTTGTTATCCACCAGTTTCAACAAGATCTGATTACGGGCGGCCAGGCAAAGGACGTCGTAGCGATTTTCCAGGGATGTCAGGTTGGGTAGTTCATTTGGAGGGTTGCCATCGGTGATTTTTTGCAGCCCTTCAAAGATCAACACGCAAACAAGGCCATTGGAGTAGGCCTCCAGCAGTTCGCAATGGTCTTTCGAAAACGAGAACTTTAATTCTGTGGCTGCCAGAGAGGCTTTGAAATTGGCTCCTGGTGCCTGCGGCCCGCCGATGGCGGCCAGTTCTTCGGCGAACTTGTGAAGCCATGTTGACTGCCGAATATCAAAGCTCAAAATTCTGATGTCCTGTCCAGTAAGAAGCTCAACGTTTTCGACATCCCGTTTGATGGCGTCAGTCATTGTCTACATCCCTGTTGTGTATCTGCTCCCGGTTATGCGGCAGCTCCTCCCACGATTCTGCCCAAGCCGATGATCAGCGTATGTCATCCACTTCCGTTAAAGCATACGGAGCGTTCCGACAAACCCGAGAGATTGCGAGAAGGGCCGATCACTAATGCTTGATGCCACTCGGGACTCGGCTTCGGAAGGCGTTGCAGGTGCTTGCTGGCGTGGCGCGAGGAGGTGGGGGGATGCTTCGTCCGGCGCTTCGAGGGTGACTGGAACAGTGCCTCATCAAATCGCAGGCATAAAAAAACCCTGAATCTTGCGATTCAGGGTTTTCGGTATTTGGTGCCCAGAGACGGAATCGAACCGCCGACACGGGGATTTTCAATCCCCTGCTCTACCGACTGAGCTATCTGGGCAACGGGGCGCATTAAACTGGTTTTTCAGGGGGTCGTCAAGAAAGTTTTGAAAAAAATTTTAATTATTACCGTCGCTTACGATCCGACCCCCGAGAAATCGGGATTATTCAGCCGGCGGGACGTAGCCGTCAGCCTTGGCGTAATCCTCGCCGGAGAAGTACTTGTCCATCTCGCCCTGAAGATATTTGCGATCTTCGGCATTCATCATGTTCAGGCGTTTTTCGTTGATCAGCAGGGTCTGGTGTTTTTGCCAGTCGGCCCAGGCCTTGGCCGAGACGTGGTCAAAAATGTCCTGACCTTTTGCGCCCGGGAAGGGAGCGCGTTCCAGGGCGGGCAATTCTTCTTTGTACTTGCGGCACATGATGGTGCGGGTCATGACGACTCTCCTGCGTTCAATACGGCGGCCGCGCGTTCGAGCAAGGTTTTGACCGGGGCGGCAAGGCCCAGGCGCGGCGGGGTGGCGAGGTTATACCAGAGCCAGTCGGCCTCGGCCACGTGATGGCCGGCTTCCTGGACATGGACCAGCCAGGGTTCGATGGACAACTGAAAGTGGCTGAAGGTGTGCACCAGGCTTGGCAGCGCTTGTTGGCTGCCCAGTTCCAGTGAGTGCTGCGAGGCCAGATGTTGCAGGTCATCGAGGTCATCGAGCTCCGGCAAACTCCATAGACCGCCCCACAGGCCCGTGGAAGGGCGACGGTAAAGCAGAATCGCGCCCTCGCCATTGGCGAGCATGGGCATCAGCGTGCGCTTCTGTGGCACGGTTTTACGCGGTTTGGGGACGGGGTAGCGGGTTTCCAGGCCGAGCATGTGCGCTTCGCAACCCTTTTCCAGCGGGCAGAACAGGCAGCTCGGCTTGCTGCGGGTACACAGCGTGGCGCCCAGATCCATCATCGCCTGAGTGTAGGCGTTGACCCGATCATGCGGCGTAAAGCGCTCAGCGTTGGCCCAGAGCTGTTTTGCGACCTTCGGCTCCCCCGGGTAACCCTCTTGCGCGGTAAAGCGCGCCAGGACGCGTTTGACGTTACCGTCGAGGATCGGCGCCCGCAGGCCCATGCTCAGGCTGGCGATGGCGCCCGCCGTCGACAGGCCGATGCCCGGCAGATCAACCAGTTTTTCCACGTCTCGCGGAAACTCGCCGCCGTACTCGGAGACGACAATTTTTGCGGTCTTCTGCAAATTGCGCGCGCGGGTGTAATAACCCAGGCCCGTCCACAGGTGCAGCACTTCGTCTTCCGGCGCGGCGGCCAGGGCCTCGACCGTTGGCAACGAGGCCATGAAACGATCGAAGTAATTGAGCACGGTGCTGACCTGGGTTTGCTGCAACATGATTTCCGAGACCCACACCCGATACGGGGTGATGCCCTGTTGCCAAGGCAAATCGTGGCGGCCGTGGCGGTCGTACCAGTCCAGCACCGCCGAAGAAAACTGCTCGGCTTTCATCGCTTGAACAGCTCCTTTAACGCGTTTTTCAGTTCCGGGCGAATTTTATCGCCAAACTTCTCGTCGATTTTTTCACTGATCCGATCTTCAGCCAGTTTGCTCGCGACTTGTCCCATGCGTTCATTGTCGAGACGGCAGGCTTTGGCGCCGAGTTCCAGCGGCCCCCGGCAACGCAGCGGCCACACGATGCCGACATATTTGTCGCCGACCTGGCAGGCCGGGTCCGGCATGGCGCTCGTATCGCCTTCGACGATGATGCCCACGCGATAGTCCATGCCCAGCACGCGCAGATCAACGTCGCCGTCGCCATTCACGGTCATGCCCGGGATGCGCACTTTCAGGTCCGGGTTACTGGCCACGCCGTTATGGAAAGTCAGGGTGCCTTTGAGTTCCTGGAAGGGAGTGTCCTTGCCCCGTGGCTCGCCGCTGAGGGTTTTGCGGTTCAGGGTGGCGATGCCTTTGCACAGCTGTTGTTCGAGGTTGGCGTTGAGCAACACGCCATTGTTGACGACGAAACTGGCGTTGCCGTTGAGGCTGTCGATCAACGCTTTCTGGCTGTTGCCGCTGGCGGTCAGCGCGCTGTTGAGCGTCACCAGGCCGTTGACCGGTGGATTTTTGCCTTGGCTTTCGAGGATTTTTTCCACCGGCACTTTGCTGATCTGCGTCTGCATGCTCAGCGCAGGCACTTGCTGGCGCACGTCGAGGGTGCCCTTGGTTTCGAAGTTGCCGTCGTACAGATCGCCGCGCAGGTTCTCCAGAGTCAACAGGCCGCCCAGGCCAGTGGCCTTGAACGCGGCGTTGTGGATCGGCAGCTTGTCGAGGGTCAACTGGCCAAAGGTCAGGTCGGCGTCCACGTCGAGTTTGCTCAAGCGTTCCACCGGCAGCAGGCGTTCGGTACTCCAAGCGTCCTTGGTCGGTGACTCCGGCAGCGGTGTGCTGCCCGCGCCGGCTATGGCATTGGCCTCGGTGCTGGCGACTTCAGCCTGACGCACCTGTGTCGCGCTGTTGGCTTCGGCGGATTTGGGTGGCAGATAGCGGTCGACATTGAACGTGTCAGCCTTCAGGACTGCGCGCAGCGATTGTTTGGCGAAATCCTCGACGGCGATGCGGCCACTGAAGCTGCTGTCATCGACTTTCAGGTTGATGTCGTCGAACGAAACGCTGGTCGGCGTGCCGGCAACGCGACTCACCAGTTCGACTTTGCTCAGGCTGCCTTCGGCCATGGCCGGAAGCTTCTGGCCAATACTGTCGACGAATTTTGCCAGGTCGAACTGGGCAATCGAAATGCCGCCGCTGATCTGCGGCGTCTTGTCGAGGTCGTTGACCTTGAGTTCACCCAGTGCGCGCAATTGGTTGGCAGAGATCTTGATGCCGGTCCATTCGGCGACGTTCGCAGCTTTATCCAGCAGCAATTGCCCTTGGGCTGCGAAGGTCATGGTCTTGCCTTGCAGCGGATCACCGGCGACTTCGCCGGATATTTTCATGTCTTCGAATTTGTAGCGTTGCAGCGCGCGTTCGAAACGCAGCTCACCAGTGAGCTCGGTACGCACCCGCAGAACCGGTTGGTTAGTGCCGAGGAACGCGGTGAGTTTGACCGGGATGTTGGTCGAGTCATGCACCGGGCCTGTACTCAGCTGGATGCTTTCGGCGCTGAACTGCCTGCCGGTCTTCTCGTCGCTGTATTCGACGCGGGCGTTGTTCACGGTCAGGCTGTCAATGTCCAGGCGAATCGGCTGGGCCGGTTTTTCTACCTGAACGGTGGTTTCCGGCGCCGGTGCAGGTTCGCCAGGAGTGGCTGGTTGCGTGGCCGGAGTGACTGGCGCCGGGACCTTGCCGACATCTTCCCAGTTGCCATGGCCGTCCTTGTCGCGGTTCAGGCGCAAGTTCAGGCCTTCAACACGCACATCGCTCATCTGCACTTCACGGCGCAGCAGCGGCAGCACGCGCACTGACAGGCCAAGCATCTGCAAGTCGGCGAACGGCTCCGTCGGCTTGGCCAGGGTCGCGACACTGGCCTCATGCAATTCCAGGCCCAGCCAAGGGAACAGGCTCCAGCCGATATCGCCATTGAGCGTCAGCTCGATGTGGGCCTTGTCGCGGGCAATCTGGCGAATCTCGTCTTTATAGTCGTTGGGATCAAAGAGGTGGGTCAGGGCAAAGCCCAGCGCCACAATGATCAGCAACAGCCCGAGAAGTACCAGACCCAGGATTTTGCCGAACGCTTTCATGGGCGAGTCCTTGTAGATAGTCGAATTCGAAATTTAGCCGGGGAGTATAGCGCTCTGAAGCGGACGACCGGTCAGGCGATAACTGCCGGAAGTACATCCAGTGGCAGTTTCAGCTTGGCGGCAAGGGCCTGGGCTTCGAGATGCCCGGCGGGGGCCAGCAAGCGAAGCGTGGCGCCCGACTCAGAGGCCATTTTCTGCGCTTCGTTCACCAGACGTTCGGCGACGCCACGCCGACGGGTAATTTTTCGTACGCAAAGTTGGGACAAGTGCCAAACGTCCTGATGCCGTTGCAAGCGGGCCGCGCCGAGCAGTCGATCATTGAAGCGTCCGGCGATCAGCGAACCGTCCCGCAGGCAGCCTTCGATCAGTTGCACATCCCCTGAATACGGGGCGTACAGCCAGTCCGGGGCGTCACGGTAAATTTTCTGCAAGTCTTGCTGATCCTGGTAAGTGGCCTCGTTCAGCGGTTCGACAATGATCGGCATGGCGACTCCTTAAGAGGTACGAGAACGGATGACATACAAATGGTGATATCAGTTTGGCTTTTCTGCCACGCTCAAATGGTAACCTTTGCCCGTTCGTCCGTCCTGCTGCGACGAGATGCCGCACAAAAAGCAGCTTCACCTAACAAAACGGTCACGCGTGCGCATAAGAAGCCGGGGGTGAGGAGTGGCTGGCGAACCCTACTAATAATTGGGGGATACACAATGACCACGAGCATCACGGCGGACGGCCTCATAGCCGGCCAGCCTGCGTTCCTGTCCAAGGAGCGCATCATCGCCAAGCCCGGATTTAACCGTTGGCTGGTGCCACCGGCCGCTTTGGCCATCCACCTTTGCATCGGTATGGCTTACGGCTTTTCGGTGTTCTGGTTGCCACTGTCCAAGGCGCTGGGCGTGACCGCTCCAGTGGCCTGCGCGCCGGACATGAGCTTCATTTCGCAAATTTTCTCGTCGCAATGCGACTGGCCGATCTCGATGCTCGGCTGGATCTACACTTTGTTCTTCATCTTCCTCGGCTGCTCGGCAGCGATCTGGGGTGGCTGGCTGGAACACGCCGGGCCGCGTAAGGCTGGCGTTGTATCGGCGCTGTGCTGGTGTGGTGGTCTGTTGATTTCAGCACTGGGGATCTATACCCACCAGATCTGGCTGATGTGGGTCGGCTCCGGGGTCATTGGCGGTATCGGCCTGGGGTTGGGTTACATCTCGCCGGTTTCGACGTTGATCAAGTGGTTCCCGGACAAGCGCGGCATGGCGACCGGTATGGCGATCATGGGTTTTGGCGGTGGCGCGATGGTCGGTGCTCCGCTGGCCGCAGCCCTGATGAGCCATTTCGCTTCGCCAACCAGCGTCGGCGTCTGGCAGAGCTTCCTGGTAATGGCCGCGATCTACTTCGTGTTCATGATCGGTGGCGCTCTGTCCTACCGCGTTCCGCCAACCGGCTGGAAGCCTGAGGGCTGGACAGCGCCGGCGAAAAAAACCGCTAACGCGATGATCACCCACCGCCATGTTCATGTGAATGTCGCCTGGAAAACTCCACAGTTCCGTCTGGTGTGGCTGGTGCTGTGCCTGAACGTATCGGCCGGTATCGGCATCCTTGGCATGGCGTCGCCGCTGTTGCAGGAAGTGTTCGGCGGCAAATTGATTGGTGTGGACCTGCCATTCGGTCAACTGGACGCCGGGCAACTGGCTTCGATTGCGGCGATTGCTGCCGGTTTCACTGGTTTGCTGAGCCTGTTCAACATCGGTGGCCGGTTCTTCTGGGCCTCGTTCTCGGATTACCTGGGCCGTAAAAACACCTACTTCGTGTTCTTCGCGTTGGGTTTCGCGCTGTATGCGTTGATCCCGAACCTCGGTCACCTGGGTAACGTCTCGCTGTTCGTCGCGGCGTTCTGCATCATCCTGTCGATGTACGGCGGTGGTTTTGCGACGGTTCCGGCTTATCTGGCGGACTTGTTCGGTACGCAAATGGTCGGCGCGATCCACGGTCGTCTGTTGACGGCATGGGCGGCAGCGGGGGTGTTGGGTCCGGTGTTGGTGAACTACTTGCGTGAGTATCAACTGAGCATCGGCGTTGAGCGCGCCGCCGCTTACGACATCACCTTGTACATTCTCGCCGGCCTGCTGGTGCTGGGTTTCCTGTGTAACCTGCTGGTGCGTCCGGTGGCTGACAAGTACTTCATGACCGATGCTGAGCTGGCTGCCGAACAGGCGCTGGGTCACGACAAAGGTGCCGACAGCAGTACCGAGCTGGAGTGGAAAGCGGACGCGGGCACTAAGCCTTTGGCGGTGGCGGCGTGGCTGGTGGTGGGTATTCCGTTGGCGTGGGGTGTGTGGGTAACCCTGCAGAAAACGGCGATCTTGTTCCACTAACGCCAAACGTTGTAGGAGCCGGCTTGCCGGCGAAGGCGTCCTCATTGCCGCTGCACTTCGCCCGGCCGCCTTCGCTGGCAAGCCAGCTCCTACAAAAGCCGTGCATTCGCAATGAATGCCGGCTTGTATGGACATGTCTATCCCCGACAGTGCCGGGTTCAGCCCGTCAGGGATATCACGTATCGTGTTTCTGTTTCGCGCCCGCGCCCCTATAATGGCTGCCTTTTTCGCCCAATGATTTTGCGGAGCTGGTGATGGCCGAACGTAAGGCGTCAGTCGAGCGCGACACTCTGGAAACCCAGATCAAAGCCTCGATCAACCTGGATGGCACCGGAAAGGCCCGATTTGATATCGGTGTTCCTTTTCTTGAGCACATGCTGGACCAGATCGCCCGTCACGGGCTGATCGACCTGGATATTGTCAGCAAGGGCGACCTGCATATCGACGACCACCACACCGTGGAAGACGTCGGTATCACCCTGGGTCAGGCCTTTGCCAAAGCCATCGGCGACAAGAAAGGCATCCGTCGCTACGGCCACGCCTACGTGCCGCTCGATGAAGCGCTGTCGCGTGTGGTCATCGACTTCTCCGGCCGCCCAGGCCTGCAGATGCATGTCCCGTATACCCGCGCTACCGTCGGCGGTTTCGACGTTGACCTGTTCCAGGAGTTCTTCCAGGGCTTCGTCAACCATGCGCTCGTCAGCCTGCACATCGACAACCTGCGTGGCACCAACACCCACCACCAGATCGAAACCGTGTTCAAGGCATTCGGCCGCGCACTGCGCATGGCCGTAGAGCTCGATGACCGCATGGCCGGTCAGATGCCATCGACCAAAGGCGTTCTGTAATGCAGACGGTCGCGGTTATCGATTACGGCATGGGCAACCTGCACTCGGTGGCCAAGGCCCTCGAGCACGTCGGTGCCGGCAAGGTCCTGATCACCAGCGATGCCGACGTGATTCGCGAAGCCGATCGGGTGGTTTTCCCCGGCGTCGGCGCGATTCGCGATTGCATGGCGGAGATCCGTCGCCTGGGCTTCGATTCGCTGGTGCGTGAAGTCAGCCAGGACCGTCCGTTCCTCGGCATTTGCGTGGGCATGCAAGCCTTGCTCGACAGCAGTGAAGAGAACGATGGCGTCGACTGCATCGGCCTGTTCCCGGGCGCGGTGAAATTTTTCGGCAAGGACCTGCACGAAGACGGCGAACACCTGAAAGTCCCGCACATGGGCTGGAACGAAGTGAAGCAGACGATTGCACATCCTCTGTGGCACGACATTCCGGACCTGGCGCGTTTCTACTTCGTGCACAGCTACTACATCGCCGCCGGCAACGCGCGGCAGGTGGTGGGCGGCGGTCACTACGGTGTCGATTTTGCTGCGGCGCTGGCCGAAGGCTCGCGTTTCGCCGTGCAGTTCCACCCGGAGAAGAGCCATACCCATGGTCTGCAATTGCTGCAGAACTTCGCCGCGTGGGATGGTCGCTGGTAAATGGCCGTCAAAAAGAAGCCACCGATCCTGACCCTCACTCCTGAACAGGAGAACGAGGCCAACCAGAAGATCAAACGCTTCATGGAGGATCGCTTCGAACTGGACCTGGGTTCGTTCGAAGCGGCCGAAATCCTTGAGCTGTTTACCCGTGAAATTGCTCCGCACTATTACAACAGGGCGATTTTCGATGTGCAGACGCACCTCAAAGAGAGGTTCGAAAGCATCGAAAGCGACTTGTGGGCGCTCGAGAAAAACTGATTTCCGAGCGAAGCTGAATACTCGAATTTGAAGGTTTGCCAGATGCTGATTATTCCCGCTATCGATCTCAAAGACGGTGCCTGTGTTCGTCTGCGCCAGGGCCGCATGGAAGATTCCACGGTGTTCTCCGATGATCCGGTGAGCATGGCTGCCAAGTGGGTGGAAGGCGGTTGCCGTCGTCTGCATCTGGTCGACCTGAACGGCGCTTTCGAAGGCCAGCCGGTCAATGGCGAAGTGGTCACTGCGATTGCCAAGCGTTATCCGAACCTGCCGATCCAGATCGGCGGCGGTATCCGTTCGCTGGAAACCATCGAGCACTACGTAAAAGCCGGCGTGAGCTACGTGATCATCGGCACCAAAGCCGTGAAAGACCCGGCCTTCGTCGCCGAAGCCTGCCGCGCGTTCCCGGGCCAAGTGATCGTCGGTCTGGATGCCAAAGACGGTTTTGTCGCCACTGACGGCTGGGCTGAAATCAGCACCATTCAGGTGATTGACCTGGCCAAGCAATTCGAAGCCGACGGCGTATCCGCGATCGTTTATACCGACATCGCCAAAGACGGCATGATGCAGGGCTGCAACGTACCGTTCACCGCCGCCCTGGCCGCTGCCACGCGTATTCCGGTGATCGCTTCCGGCGGTATTCACAACCTCGGTGACATCAAATCGCTGCTCGACGCCAAGGCGCCAGGCATCATCGGCGCAATCACCGGCCGGGCGATCTACGAAGGCACCCTCGATGTCGCTGAAGCGCAAGCTTTCTGCGACTCGTACAAAGGCTGAGGACTGACCATGGCGCTGGCCAAACGCATCATCCCTTGCCTGGACGTGGATAACGGCCGGGTCGTTAAAGGTGTGAAGTTCGAGAACATTCGCGATGCCGGTGACCCGGTGGAAATCGCCCGTCGCTACGACGAGCAGGGTGCCGACGAGATTACCTTCCTTGACATCACCGCCAGCGTCGACGGTCGCGACACCACGCTGCATACCGTGGAGCGCATGGCCAGCCAGGTGTTCATCCCGCTGACCGTCGGCGGTGGCGTGCGCACCGTGCAGGACATTCGCAATTTGCTGAATGCCGGTGCGGACAAGGTTTCGATCAATACGGCTGCGGTGTTCAATCCCGAGTTTGTCGGCGAAGCCGCGCAGCATTTCGGTTCGCAATGCATTGTCGTCGCCATCGACGCCAAGAAGGTTTCACTGCCGGGCGAAACCCCGCGCTGGGAAATCTTCACCCACGGCGGTCGCAAACCTACCGGTCTCGACGCTGTTGAATGGGCGAAGAAAATGGAAGGCCTCGGTGCCGGTGAAATCCTGCTGACCAGCATGGACCAGGACGGCATGAAAAACGGCTTCGACCTCGGTGTGACCCGTGCCATCAGCGATGCCTTGGGGATTCCGGTGATCGCCTCCGGTGGTGTCGGCAACTTGCAGCACTTGGCTGACGGCATCCTCGAAGGTCACGCCAGCGCAGTATTGGCGGCGAGTATTTTCCACTTCGGCGAATACACCGTGCAGGAAGCCAAGGCCTACATGGCGCATCGCGGCATCGTGATGCGCTAAACAATCAATGCAGGCCAGTGGACATCATGGCGGGCTCAAGGCACTCTTGGGTACGCCATGGATTTCGGTAGCCAGACATGCTCAAACGCCTTCTTCTAGTCCTCGCCAGTGCCTCTCTGTTGTTTATCAGCGGAGCGCATGCCGCAGAAAGCCCCGACACCGACCTGGTGTTGCTGACGGAAAATTTCCCGCCGTACAACATGGCGAAGAACGGCAAAAACTTCGCTCAAGACGAGAACATCAATGGTATCGCCGTGGACATTGTCCGCGAGATGTTCAAGCGTTCCGACATCACATATAGCCTGACGCTGCGTTTCCCTTGGGAGCGAATCTACAAACTCGCCCTGGAAAAGCCCGGTTACGGCGTGTTCGTGATGGCGCGTTTGCCTGACCGCGAGAAGCTCTTCAAGTGGGTCGGCCCGATTGGCCCGGATGACTGGATCATGTTGGCCAAGGCCGACAGCACGATCACCCTCGAAACGCTGGATGACGCGCGCCAATACAAAATCGGTGCCTACAAGGGCGATGCAATTGCCGAGACGCTCGCCAAGCAGGGGCTGAATCCAATCGTTGTGCTTCGCGATCAGGACAACGCGAAGAAACTGGTCAACGGTCAAATTGATTTGTGGGCGACTGGTGATCCGGCCGGGCGCTATCTTGCGCGGCAGGAAGGCGTAAATGGTCTCAAAACGGTGCTGCGCTTCAATAGCGCCGAGCTGTACCTGGCGTTGAACAAAGACGTGCCGGACGAGATGGTGGCCAAACTTCAGGCCGTGCTGGATCAACTGCGCAAGGAAGGCAAGGTAGACGAGATCATGGCGCGGTATCTCTAATGGCGCCACCGCACCCCTTGTAGGAGCTGGCTTGCCAGCGAAGGCGGTCGCACAGGCAGCGTGATATTCAAGACCGCTTCGCCGGCAAGCCGGCTCCTACAGAGGGTGGTTCAACTGCAAGTTATCGGTACACCCCATCCTTGCCATGCGCCGTGGTTGCCCGGTTACCGCGCACACTGATCATCTGCCTGATATCAATCCACTCAATCCCCTGAGCCTTCAGCTTCGGCAACTCCCGCTCCATAACCGCCAGCGTCTGCGGATATGGATGCCCGATCATCACCGCGGAACCCTGCTTGCGCGCCAGGCTGATCGCCGTCTGTAACTGGGTGAAGATTGCCGCTTCGGTGCGTTCGTCATCCAGAAACACATCCCGCGAAACGCTGGCCAAACCAATCTTCTGCGCCTGGGCGGCGGCAACGGTTTGCGCGCTGGTGCGGCTGTCGACGAAGAATTTGTGCCGCTGCTGCAAATCCGCCATCAACCAGGCCATGGCGGCCGGTTGAGCGGTCATTCGGCTGCCCATGTGGTTGTTGATGCCGGCGGTATAGGGCACGACCTTGAACGCCGCATTCAGGCGTTTTTCCAGCTCTTCGATGGGCAAGTCCGGGTGCCACGCGAAGGGGCCCGTGGCCGGGTCCATGGGCATGTGCAGGATGACGATCTTGCCGGCGCGATGGGCTTCGCGGGCGAATTCGGTGGCGTGGGGTGTGTCGGGCATGATCGCCGCGGTCACCGGGCCGGGCAGGGCCAGCACGCGGCGATCCCGGGGCAGGTTCTGCCCCAGGTCATCGATGATCAGGCTGAGATAGGCTTTTTGAGGGGGCGTCTCGACGGGAGCTGCGTGAGCAACACCCGCCAGACAGAGCAATAAACACAGGATAAACCGCTGGAGCATCTCAGCGGCCGGACGTGATGCTCAACCCTTTGAGCAGGCTCAAGGCCTGGGCCAACTGGTAATCATCATCCTGCGGCATGGCCTTGGCTTTGCCGCTGGTGCCGGTCGGCTTATCGGCGCCGCCGTTGCCATTGCCCAGGTGACCCTGCAAATCGGCTTCCTTAAAGTACTCGCTGTCCTGCTCGTTGGTGATCTTGGCCTTGCGCACTTCGATGTCCGGGACGATGCCCTGGGCCTGAATCGAGCGACCGTTCGGGGTGAAGTACAACGCGGTAGTGATCTTCAGGGCGCGGTCGTTGTTCAGTGGCAGCACGGTTTGTACCGAGCCTTTGCCGAAACTGGTGGTGCCCATCACCACGGCGCGTTTTTGATCCTGCAAGGCACCGGCGACAATTTCCGAAGCCGAGGCGCTGCCGCCGTTGATCAGCACGACCATTGGCACGGCTTCACTTTCATCCTTGCCGGTCGCGGAGAAGCGCAGCTCGGAGTTGGCGATACGGCCCTTGGTGTAGACGATCAGGCCCTTTTTGATGAAATGATCGACCACTTCCACCGCAGCCTGCAGCACGCCCCCGGGGTTGTTACGCAGGTCGAGGATGATGCCTTTGAGCTTCTTGCCGTTTTCCTTGCGCAGTTTGGCCAGGGCCTGGGAGACCTCTTCGCCGGTCTTGACCTGGAACTGAGTGATGCGGATATAGCCGTAGCCGTTTTCCAGCAGCTGCGCCTTCACGCTCTTCACCTGGATGATGGCGCGGGACAGGGTTACGTCGAAGGGTGTACCGCCATCGCGCACCAGGGTCAGGGTGATTTTCTGGCCGATCTTGCCGCGCATCTTGTCCACGGCTTCAGTCATGGTCTGGCCGCGAGTCGGCTGGCCATTGATCTTGACGATGAAGTCACCGGCCTGAATGCCCGCCTTGGACGCCGGAGTGTCATCGATCGGCGAAACGACCTTGATGAAACCGTCTTCGGCGCCAACTTCGATGCCCAGGCCGCCGAATTCACCGCTGGTGCTTTCCTGCAACTCGGCAAAGTCTTCCGGGCCCAGGTAGGCAGAGTGTGGATCGAGGTTGCTGAGCATCCCTTTGATGGCGTTTTCCAGCAGGGTCTTGTCATCTACGGGTTCGACATAGGCGGCCTTGATCCGGTCCATGACCTCGGCAAAGGTGCGCAACTCTTCCAGAGGCAACGGGGCCTTGGTCGTCGCGGCAGTGCCCGCAGGCGCGACAGCCGGCGCTGGTTGAGCGGCGAACGCCAGAGGCGCGCCGATCACCAGGGCGATCGTCAGGGCCAGCGAGGTAAGGCGGGACAAATGCAGCATGTCAAACGAACTCCTGAATTAGGTAGCGTGCTTATCCTTGCACACGACACCATTGCGCCGGATCACTCGGGTGACCCTGCTGACGAATAGCGAAATACAGTGCTGGTGTGTCCTGCCCGCCACTGTTGCCGACAGTGGAGATGGACTCACCGGCTTTTACTACGTCACCCGCAGACTTGAGCAACGTCTGGTTGTGACCATAAAGACTCAGAAAACCGTTGCCGTGGTCGAGAATCACCAGTAGCCCGGCACCACGCAACCAGTCGGCAAACACCACGCGACCGCCATGCACGGCATGCACCTGACTGCCGGCGGAGGCGCTGATCATCACGCCGTCCCACTTGGTGCGGGCATCGTCGCCACGAGACTCGCCAAAGCGTGCCAACAGTCGACCATCAACCGGCCAGGGAAGTTTTCCCCGAGTTGACGAAAAGGGGCCGCCAAAGGTCTCGCCTGAACTTGAGACCAAAGCGCCGGGTGTCGATTTAACCGGTTTGCGTGGGGCGTCGGTGGTTTCTGCATCTGCTGCAGCCTGAGCCTCACGTAAACGCTTTTTTTCGGCTTCCTGCTGGGCGATCAGCGCTTTTTGCCGCGCTTCTTCTGCCTCACGGGCCTGGCGAGCCAAGGTTTCTTCAATGGTTTTAAGGACTTTAGACAGGTCTGCCTGATCCTGCTCGCGGGAGGCCAGTTTCTGGTCGCGAGCCTTTACGTCTTCGTTGAGCTTGGCCAGGACTTGCTGGCGCTCCTTGCGGACTTTGTCGAGTTCGTCGCGCTGGCTGTCGAGGCTGCTCTTCTGCACCAGCAACTGCGCCTGCTGTGCGTCTATGTCTTTTTCGACATTGGCCAGTTGGCGCAGGGTTTCGTTGAAATTCTTCAGCTGCTCCAGTCGGGCCTGGCTCAGGTAGTCGTAGTAGGTGAGGGTGCGGGCGAACTGTTCCGGGTTCTGCTGGTTCAGCAGCAGCTTCAAGTATTCCTGACGGCCGTTTTGATAGGCCGCGCGGGCCTGAATGGCGATCAGTCGTTGCTGTTCAATGCGCGCGCTCTGGAGTTTTTTTTTCTCGGCATCGAGTCGCTGTAGCTCGGTTTCGCTTTTCTTCAGCTCTTTTTGCAGGGCGTCGACCTGTTTCTCGAGCTTGCCCATTTCAGTCTCGGTGCCTTTGAGCTCTTTTTGCACACCGGATTTTTCTTCCTGCAACTTGCCCAGCAGTTTTTTCAGCTCGGCAATGTCCTGACGCGTGGCGTCCAACTGTTGTTGGGTTTGCTCGCGCTCGTCAGCGAAGGCCGGTTGGAGCAGGCAAGTCAGTGCTAGGACTATCAGGACGCGGAGCATAGAGGCGGGCGGCACCAGGGAAAGGGACGGCCTAGTATGCCCGCCAAGCGTGGCAAAAAAAATGCCCAATTGGGGCTGTGTGATAACTGGACAAAAAAACACCACAAACCAATGTGGGAGCGAGCCTGCTCGCGATGGCGTCCTGACATTCAACAGTGATGTTGGCCGTCAGATTGCTATCGCGAGCAGGCTCGCTCCCACAGGGTTTGGTGGTGATTGAACGGTCGATTACACCAGAATCGATGTCCCGGTCATTTCCGCCGGTTTTTCCAGGCCCATCAACATCAGCATGGTCGGCGCCACATCCGCCAGTACGCCGCCTTCACGGACCTTGAGGTCACGCTTACCGACATAGATAAACGGCACAGGCTCGGTGGTGTGAGCGGTGTGCGCCTGGCCGGTGGCTTCGTCGGACATTTGCTCGACGTTGCCGTGGTCGGCAGTGATCAGCGCTTCGCCGCCGACTTTTTCCAAGGCTTCGACGATGCGGCCGACGCACTGGTCCAGACATTCAACGGCTTTCACCGCTGCTTCGAACACGCCGCTGTGGCCGACCATGTCGCCGTTGGCGTAGTTGACCACGATCACGTCGTAACGCTGGTTATCGATGGCGTCGACGATGCGGTCGGTAACTTCCGGTGCGCTCATTTCCGGCTGCAAGTCATAGGTAGCGACTTTTGGCGACGGGATCAGGATGCGTTCTTCGCCCGGGAACGGTTCTTCACGACCGCCGGAGAAGAAGAAGGTCACGTGGGCGTATTTCTCGGTTTCGGCAATGCGCAGTTGAGTCTTGCCGTTTTTCGCCAGGTAATCGCCCAGCACGTTTTCCAGGCTGCCGGCGGCGAACGCCGACGGCGCAGGAATGCTCGCGGCGTATTGGGTCAGCATGACGAAGCCGGCCAGTTTCGGTTGGCGCGCGCGTTCGAATTCATTGAAATCGTCTTCGACGAACACACGAGTCAGTTCACGGGCGCGGTCGGCGCGGAAGTTCATGAACACCACCGCGTCGCCGTCTTCGACCTTGACCGGCTCGCCGATGGAGGTGGCTTTGACGAATTCGTCGCTCTCGCCACGCTCGTAAGCAGCTTGCAGACCTTCCTGGGCGGTGGCTGCGTTGAATTCGCCGTTGCCGTCAACAATCAGGTTGTAGGCTTGGGACACGCGGTCCCAACGGTTGTCGCGGTCCATGGCGAAGTAGCGGCCGATGATGCTGGCGATACGACCTTTGCCCAGCGCCTGGAAGCTGGCGTCGAGCAATTCGATGGATGACTGCGCGCTTTTCGGTGGCGTGTCGCGGCCGTCGAGGAAGGCGTGCAGGTAGATTTTTTCAGCGCCGCGTTTGAATGCCAGTTCAGCCATGGCGATCAGGTGGTCCTGGTGGCTGTGAACACCGCCGTCGGACAGCAGGCCCATGAAATGCACGGCTTTGCCGGCTGCAACGGCCTTGTCTACAGCGGCGCAGATGGTCGGGTTCTCGAAGAACTCGCCGTCGCGGATCGACTTGGTCACGCGGGTGAAGTCCTGATACACCACGCGACCGGCGCCGAGGTTCATGTGGCCGACTTCAGAGTTGCCCATCTGGCCATCCGGTAGGCCGACGTCCATGCCGCTGCCGGAGATCAGGCCGTTCGGCACGGTGGCCCACAGACGGTCCAGCACGGGCTTCTTGGCCGCATAGATGGCGTTGGATTCAGGGCTCTCACTGTGACCGAAGCCATCGAGAATAATCAGGACCAAAGGTTTAGGCGTGGTAGTCATGGATTCACTCTGGCTTAAGTTAAAAGAGGGCGATGGAAAAGGGAGTGGCAGTTTAAAGCGAAGTTCCGGCCACGTCACCGCCGGACGGGGTTTGGCCCACCATAGTGGCTGTGTATACTGGCCGACATTTTAACGCCCTGGAACCTCCTTCGATGGTTGCTCACCTGATTGAATTTGCCACTAACCACTACATTCTTGTCGGTATCTTCGTCGTACTGCTGGCGGCGCTGATTGCCTATCAAATGCAAGGCGGCGGCCGTAGCCTGAGTACCGGTGAATTGACCGGGCTGGTCAACAAGGACGCAGGCGTTGTGATCGACATCCGTTCGACCAAGGACTTCGCCGCCGGTCACATCGTTGGCGCGTTGAACATTCCTCACGACAAGTTGACCGCTCGCATCGGCGAACTGGAAAAGCACAAGGCCAAGACCATCATCCTGGTCGACGCCCTGGGCCAGACCGCCGGTACGCATGCACGCGAACTGATGAAATCCGGCTTCACCGCCGCCAAGCTCTCCGGTGGTATTTCCAGCTGGAAGGGCGACAACCTGCCGCTGGTGAAGTGATATGAGCAACGTCGTCGTCTATTCCAGCGATTACTGCCCTTACTGTTCGCGAGCCAAGTACCTGCTCGAGAACAAAGGCGTGGCCTTCGAAGAGATCAAGGTCGATGGCAAGCCACAGGTGCGCGCCGCCATGGCTCAGAAAGCCGGACGTACGTCCGTGCCGCAGATCTGGATCGGCAGCACCCACGTTGGTGGTTGTGATGATTTGTTTGCCCTTGAGCGCGCCGGTAAGCTCGACGCAATGCTCAAGGCCTGTATGCCTTCCCTATAAGACCCCAAGATCAGAAAGGATCTGAGATGACTGACCAACAGAACACTGCAGCTAGCGAAGAAGAAACCGCACCGCAATTCTCCTTGCAGCGCATCTACGTACGTGACTTGTCTTTCGAAGCCCCGAAAAGCCCGGCGATTTTCCGCCAGCAGTGGGAGCCGAGCGTCGGTCTGGATCTGAACACCCGTCAAAAGACCCTGGAAGGCGACTTCCACGAAGTCGTGCTGACCTTGTCCGTGACCGTGAAGAACGGTGACGAAGTGGCATTCATCGCTGAAGTGCAACAGGCCGGGATCTTCCTGATCAAGAACCTGGACGACGCGTCGATGAGCCACACCCTCGGCGCGTTCTGCCCGAACATCCTGTTCCCGTACGCTCGCGAAACCCTGGACAGCCTGGTCACCCGTGGCTCGTTCCCGGCCCTGATGCTGGCACCGGTGAACTTCGACGCGCTGTACGCACAAGAGCTGCAACGCATGCAGGCGGCTGGCGAGACTCCGACCGTTCAATAAAAGCTTCGTTTGCTCCATGAAAAAAGCGCCTCTGAAGGCGCTTTTTTCATGGAGCAAACGAAACCTGTAGGAGCTGGCTTGCCAGCGAAGGGGCCATCACACTCAACCTCTGTGCTGGCTGTTACACCGCTTTCGCTGGCAAGCCAGCTCCTACAAGGACGGCGGTGTTATTTGAAGTCGTTTTGGCGCCAGGCCTCGTACACGGCGACGGCCACGGTGTTCGACAGGTTCAGGCTGCGGCAGCCTTCACGCATCGGCAAGCGCAGTCGTTGTTCGCCGGGCAGGGCGTCGAGCACTTCAGCTGGCAGGCCTCGGCTTTCCGGGCCGAACAGGAAGGCGTCGCCCTCGGCGAAACTGGCATCGTGGAACGGTCGCGAGCCCTTGGTGGTGAAGGCGAATAACCGGGGATGGCCAAGACTCTCCAGACAACTGGCGAGATCGGCGTGGCGTTGCAGGGTGGCATACTCGTGGTAATCGAGGCCGGCCCGGCGCAGACGTTTGTCGTCCATCTCGAAGCCCAGCGGCTCGATCAAATGCAGGTGGCAGCCACTGTTGGCGCACAGCCTGATAACGTTGCCGGTATTCGGTGGAATTTCTGGTTGAAAAAGGATGACGTGAAACATGCACGGCTCCGAAGGTAAAGATGACGGGCATTCTACGCCGCCAAAGGATCCCCGTTCGAAACTATTCCCGCGAGTGCTCGGTTCGTTGGCGATTGTCGGGATGATGGTGGGGCTGATGATCGGTCGCCTGACCGCGCCCGATCCGACAGTTTTGCAGCAGGTCGAGGCCACCAGCGACGGGCTGGTAGTGTGGTTCAACAACGAACCCAAGAACCATGGCGAGTTTGTGGACGGTAGCCTCGCATTACTGTTCGAGGCCGAAGGCCCGGCGCAGAAAGGTCAGCTCAAGCTCAACGACAAGAGCGTCAACTGGCGGGTGCGTTTGAGTGATGGGGGGTTGTTGCTGTCGGTGGTGGCAGCCCGACCACTGCAAGGCGAATGGGCCGGTAGTGAGGTCGATGATCGCTGGCGGCTGGAGATCCATCTCCGGGAGCAATAAAAGAGGGAATCCCCGGCCTGCCTGTACCAAGGTTCCCAAAACGGCGTGGCTCGCGCATTGCGTCGTGAGCCCGGTGTAAAGAAGGAACCCCTGACCTGCCTGTATCAAGGGCCCCAAAACAGGGTGGGCTCGTCGCGTAAGCGGTGTGAGCCCGATGTAAAGAGGGGAATCCCCGGCCTGCCTGTACCAAGGTCCCCGAAACCGGGTAGTGAACTGAATCACTGAATGGACTATTGCAGGCGGCGTGCCAGGTTTTAACAAATTGGTACAGAAAATCGCTTTAAAACGCCAAAAGCCCCGTATTCAGGGGCTTTCGTGTTTTTTCAGCTGGGTTCGATTGCGAAAAAATGCGGGGTTGTGAATCAGTCTTTGTGCGCGATTGCGGTTCACGGTGCATTGCCACGGTGCATGAGGCCCCATAAAGCATCGCGGGCAAGCCTTGCTCCTACAGGTCATGCGCAATGTCAAAATTGGCATATGACCTGTAGGAGCAAGGCTTGCCCGCGATTGGATGTAACTGTCAGTGAAGAACTGCAGGCTGCTTAACCCTCATCTCCCTCATCATCATCCCCGCCATCCACTTTCATCCCCAATTCCTTGATCTTGCGTGTCAGGGTGTTACGCCCCCAACCCAGCAAGACCGCAGCATCGCGGCGACGGCCGGCGGTGTGTTTGAGGGCGGTCTCGATCATGATCCGCTCGAAGGCCGGCACAGCGGTGTCCAGCAGGCTCGACTGACCACGTGCCAACGCTTGATCGGCCCACTGGCGCAGCGCTTGTTCCCAGTTAGTCACCGGTGCCGAGTCCTGCGGCAGGCTCAGTAACTCTGGCGGCAGGTCGCTGATGTGCACTTCGCGACCCGAAGCCATCACCGTGATCCAGCGGCAGGTGTTCTCCAGCTGGCGCACGTTGCCGCCCCACGGCAGGTTCTTCAGGTATTCCTCGGTTTCGCTTTTCAGCAGCTTCGGCTCGACCGCCAGTTCCTGCGCAGCGCGGCTGAGGAAGTGCTTGGCCAGGGTCGGGATGTCTTCGCGACGGTCCGACAGGCGCGGGATGTGAATGCGGATCACGTTGAGGCGGTGGAACAAGTCTTCACGGAATTTCCCGGCGTGTACCAGGGTTTCCAGGTTCTGGTGCGTTGCGGCGATGATTCGCACATCGACCTTCACCGGCACATGACCGCCAACGCGATAGAACTCGCCGTCGGCCAGTACTCGCAGCAAGCGGGTTTGCGTATCGGCCGGCATGTCGCCGATTTCATCGAGGAACAGCGTGCCGCCGTCTGCCTGTTCGAAACGTCCGCGACGCAGGTTGGCCGCGCCGGTGAACGCGCCTTTCTCGTGGCCGAACAGCTCGGATTCCATCAGGTCTTTTGGAATCGCCGCCATGTTCAGTGCGATGAACGGCGAGGCCGCCCGTGGGCTGTGACGGTGCAGGGCGTGGGCCACCAGCTCTTTACCGGTCCCGGATTCGCCATTGATCAGCACGGTAATGTTGGAGTGGCTCAAGCGCCCGATGGCGCGAAACACTTCCTGCATCGCCGGTGCTTCACCGATGATTTCTGGCGTACGGGTCAGGGCGACCGGGACTTCCAGGCCTTGCTGCTCCTGGGCGTGCTGGTTGGCGCGCTTGACCAGAGAGACCGCTTCATCGACGTCGAACGGCTTGGGCAGGTATTCAAACGCGCCACCCTGATAGGACGCGACAGCGCTGTCCAGGTCGGAGTGAGCCGTCATGATGATGACCGGCAGCCTCGGGTGCTGTTCGCGAATCCGTGCCAGAAGTTCCAGGCCGCTGGCGCCGGGCATGCGGATGTCAGAGATGATCACGTCTGGCTGCTGGCGCGCCAGGCGGCTCATCACGCCATCGGCACTGTCGAAGCTTTGCGTGGTCATGCCTTCCTGCTGCAAGGCTTTTTCCAGGACCCAACGGATAGAACGGTCGTCATCGACGATCCACACGGTTTCACTACGGCTCATGTCGATGTGGCTCCTTGTTCCAGTGGCAGAAAGATCGAGAAAGTGGTGTGGCCTGGGTGGCTGTCACATTCGATCAAGCCCTGGTGCTGGCTGATGATGTTCTGGGTAATGGCCAGGCCCAGCCCGGTACCGTCCGGACGACCACTGACCATGGGAAAGAAAATGGTTTCCTGAAGTTCTGCGGGAATGCCCGGACCGTTGTCGATGATTTCGATCTTGGTCACCAGGCGATGGCGCACGTGGCCGATGGTGAATTGGCGCAAGGCGCGGGTACGCAGGCTGATGCGACCCAGGCGCAGTTCGTTCTGGCTGCTGATGGCCTGCATCGCATTGCGCACGATGTTCAGCACCGCCTGAATCATTTGTTCGCGGTCGATCAGCACGTCAGGAATGCTGGGGTCGTAGTCGCGCACCAAGGTGATGCAGCCCTGGCTTTCCGCTGACACCAGTTGGCAGACACGCTCCAGCACCTCATGGATATTGCACATGGCCAGCGACGGCAACTTGTTCGAGCCGAGCATGCGGTCGACGAGGTTTCGCAGGCGGTCGGCTTCTTCAATGATCACGTTGGTGTAATCGCGCAGGCTTTCTTCCGGCAGTTCGCGGGCGAGCAATTGTGCGGCGCCGCGAATCCCGCCCAGTGGGTTCTTGATTTCGTGGGCCAGACCGCGCACCAGCATCTTGCTGGTTTCCTGCTTCGACAACTGTGCCTCTTCCTTGGTGATCCGCAGCAAGCGGTCACGGGGATGGACTTCCAGCAACAGCATCGTGCCGCCATTGGCCAGGATCGGCGTTACCGCGTAGTCGACGGTCAGGGTCTGGCCGGTGAGAGCGGTGAGCATCGCTTCGCGCTTGGTGAACGGGTGCGCCTGCTCGACTGCCTGGCGCAGGGAGTTCAGCGCTTCGGTGGATTCGGTGAACAATTCGCTGATGAACTGCCCATGGCTACGCTGACCGCTGATGGCCAGCAACATTTCCGCCGCCGGGTTCATGTACTCAAGGCGCAATTCGGCGTTGAGCAGGATGGTGGCGGTGGTCAGGTTGTCGAGTAGTAGTCGATGCAGTGCGTCGCTAATGGTCATCAGGACCTCTTTTGGAGCAGGGCATGTGCGTGAATAACGCGCCGATACGAGGAAAATGCAAAAACCAAACCAAGGCTCCGAAAAGAAGCGTTTAAGGCCTGAAACGGACGTTTGACGCTCGTTTGCGTGGCGTTCTGCCAGTTTTCGCGGGTACTTTCGAACCAAAATGGGTTGCGATATGGGTACGGTGCAACCTATTGCACCAATGTAGTGCGTAAAGCTGAACGGCGTTAGAACAAACGCAAGAAAGGATTTATTTCTTCTTTCGGTTTGTCTGTGAGCGGGCATTCCGGCCGTTTGCCGTAGTCGACGAGGGCGCAGGGTTTGACCTGGCGTTTTTGCGCGAGGGATGTGCGCAGCATATGGAACGGCTGATTGGCGGTGCGTTCGACGGTGCGGCCTTGCTCGTCGAGGATTTCAACGGACAGGTTGTGACTGCCACGGTCGATGTTGCTCAGGGGGAACACCGGACTGAGGCCGGGGTCGGCGGTGGGTTGGCCGTCGAGCAGAAGTCGGTAGCGATGGCCCGGTTGCAGGCGGGGTTCGTTGGTGACGCTGACGATGATTTCGCCGGCATTACTGCGGATCGTCGCGTCCGGCTCCGGCACCAGTATGCGAAGCAAGTCGTAGTGGAACAGCGGTTGTTCTTCGGGCGGGTTCGCGGCAATCAGCGGCTTCGTAGCGGTGGGCTGGGCAGTCATGCGATTGCTGTTAGCCAGCGGCACACGTTTGGCATTGCCATGCTGCGGCTGGTCGGTGAAGGCGCGATTGCCCTGAGCATCGACATAGGTGAATACCTCGGCCGACACAGGGAAGGCGATCAAGTAGGCGATCAGCAGCCATAGCCTCATGGCTTGTGCACCCTTTGCACGGTGAACGTCACGGTGGGACTTTGCTGAAGGACGTTCTCTCCATTGATCACCTGCACCGCCAGGCTATGTTCGCCGCGGTCGACGTTCACCAGCTGCAGGATCGGCACATTGCTCGACTGCCCGTAGGGTTGGCCATCCAGCAGCAATCGCAACAGGTGCGGCGCTTGCAGGCGCGGCTTGATCAGGACGCTGACGGTGAAGGTGCCGTTATTGGCACGCAGGGCCTCACCGGTGGGCAGGCCGGTCAGCTGCAGCGCCTCATAGGCACTGTGCGGCGGCTCATTGCTGGTGCTTTCGGAAGAGGGAGCGGGAGGGGTTGGGGGTGCCACGCTATTCAGCGGCGGCAATTCAACCGGCTGGGCCGTGACGCCGTCGGGTGGTTGATTGCTGTAGGCGGTATTGCCGTCGGCGTCGGTGTATTTATAAATCTGCGCTGCGGCGGGCAGGGCGATCAGCAGCAACATCAAAAGCAAACCACGACCCATAAAATCGACCGGAAACGAAAGCGTTGGGGTGCAGCATAGGTCAGGGGCGGTGATTGACCCAAGCCGTTAACATTTGTGAATGATTTACTGATTTCTCTCCGACACCACAAACCCTGTGGGAGCGAGCCTGCTCGCGAAAGCAATTTATCATTCAACATTGATACTGACTGGCACGACGCTTTCGCGAGCAGGCTGATCTGGTCCAGTAATTTTGGACATTGTTTTCGGTTCTCACGCCGCCATCTTTTCTGCCGCTACCGGCGAGTGGTAACCGTTGTAGCTGTGGCGCCTTACATTGTTGTAGCGCGCCACATATCGGTTGATATCTACTCGGGCCTCATATTCCGAGTGGTAGCCCTCTTCAGGCACCCACTCGGACTTCAAGCTGCCAAAAAAACGCTCCATCGGGGCGTTATCCCAACATTGGCCTTTTCGACTCA
>NZ_JBFUIH010000050.1:0-36276 GCF_056401975.1 Pseudomonas sp. P4_C8
GCCTTGGCCCAGGCCCAGCGGGCTGGTGGTGCTGACGATGGCCGGGATACTGGCCAGCGGCATGTTGTGACGCACGTTCAGGTCCGAACCTACACTCACAACGCCGACATCCTTGGACAGACTCAGGCCGAAAATCTGAATATTGTCGGCATAGGCCAGTTGATAGGTGGCGGTGCTCAACGAGTTGAGCGTGTTGACCAGCGCCGGCACTTGCCCGGCTGGCGGGGTGCCGTTCGGGTTGGCCGAGGAGATGCCTCTGGCATCCAGCCAGGCTTGCGGCAGGATGTCCGAGGTTTCTCGGTAGTAGACGCCGAGTGTCCCGTCCAGCCAGGCCGGCGACCACTTGGCCATCACGCCCCAGTCACCGCTGTTGTGCGGATCCAGGTCATGACCACGACGCACGTTGGTCAACGCGTTGCACTGTGCCAGGCCACAACCCAGCGGGCTGCCCGGAACCACGGCGTTGGTGTTGCCCAACAGGAACGATTTGGCGCCAAAGCCCACCAGATCGGAACCACCGTAGTAGGTGCCCGCTTCGGGCAGGCGAGCGGCGTCCCAATCCAGGAAGTACTGCGCACCCACGGTCAACTCGGGGTTAACGGTGAACGACATCGACAACTGGTTACGCGGAACGAACARCTCCTTGGTTTCYGTACCCGGCGACGCMGCCAGTTTGGCCAGGTCGAGGCCGGACTGGCCGTAGCTGATCGAGTGCACCGGGTTGAGAATGGTCTCGCCCCAGAACACRTTGTGCTGACCGGCCTTGGCGCTGAACAAAGACTCYTCGCCCACTTCRGTGCTGTAGAACACGAACGCATCGAGAATTTCGCCAGACGGCCCGGTGTAATAACGCTGAGCGTAGTTGCTCAGGTGCGGGCTGCCAAAGCCGACGTCGTCGTTGGTGACGCCGGCCAGGCGTGGATCGTTAGCGATCAGACCGGACCGTGAGTCATTGCCGTTGACGAACGGGTTGGAGTTGGAACCGGTGTTTTCATACGCCTTGTCGTACCAGCTGGCAGCACTGACACGAAAGCCCATGGCGTTCTTGTAGACCACGTCCATCTCGGTCAACAGGTCGACACGGTTGGTGATGTCGGTACCGGCCTTGCGGAAGTTGTAGTCGCCATCGTTGTTGTTTGGCGTCCCCAACATGCGCTTGTCGGCGCTTTCGGTGCGCACACCGTAGTTGTACCTGACGGTGTTATCGATACGCGCGGCCCAGTCCGGATTGCCTGTATCCAGTTCAACCGCCTGGGCGGTCGGCATGGAAGCCGCCAGGATGGCCGAAGCCAGCAAGGTGTAGCGCGGAACCGTGAACCCTTGACGCTTATTGTTGGGCATTGCGTGTCCCCGCCTGCTTTTATTTTTTACAAGCGTAGCGGCATTCCCGCACTTCCTTGTTCCACGGACTTTTCTTGATGACGTTTTTTACCGGGTAAAGGCACCGAGCATGGCAGTGGAGTAAAAAACTCACAGTCTGGTCGTGGAAGAGGGGGGCTTTCTCTACGACTCTAAAGGCGTGGCCTTGGTCGCAGGGATTTGAAATGCACGGCGTTGCTCGGCAGAATCGTGTCCCGATCTGGCCTAAGGTGCCGGACGTTCGTGGTGAAAAGGAACTGCAGTTGAACGAACAGACATTGTCCATGCGCCTGGAGCGCGTGGCGGCGCATGTGCCAGCAGATGCGCGCCTGGCCGATATCGGCTCGGATCACGGCTACCTGCCGGTGGCGTTGATGCGCCGGGGCGGCATCGTGGCGGCGGTGGCCGGCGAGGTGGCATTGACGCCGTTCCGCTCGGCTGAACGCACCGTGCGCGAGAACGACCTCGACCAGCGAATCACCGTGCGCCTGGCCAATGGCCTGGCGGCGATCGAACCGGGAGACGGGATCACGGCGATCAGCATCTGTGGCATGGGCGGCGAGACGATCCGCGACATCCTCGACAGCGGCAAGGCGCGCCTGAGTGGCCAGGAGCGCCTGATCCTGCAGCCCAACGGCGGCGAACAGCCACTGCGCCAATGGCTGATGGAAAATGGCTACCGCATCCTCTGCGAGGAAGTGCTGCGGGAAAACCGTTTCGACTACGAAATCATCGTCGCCGAGCGCGACGGGCCGATGGTGTACACCGCCGAGGAGCTGTATTTCGGCCCTCTGCAGATGCAGGCGCGCAGCCCGGCGTTCCTGGTCAAGTGGCAGCGCCTGTTGCGCGAGAAACAGAAGACCCTGAACAGCTTTGCCCGGGCTCGGCAGGCTGTGCCCGAGGAGACGGTGCGGGACATCGCCCGGCAAGCCCGGTGGATCACCGAACTGCTGGCTTGATCCCGCCCAAGGTGTCTGGGTACTGATGCCGACATTCAGAGCTTTTATTGACGGGGAGGCAGCGGAGTCCAATCGCTTTGATGGATTGATCTGAAGTTGACTATTTACCTTATATACGGGAAATCATATATTCGTTTTCCCGTATATGAGCTGAGACTTCACCCTGACCAGCAAAGCCTGTGTCCTTTCGCTGGTGAGCGTTTCGATCAGATCATCACTCTCTTGGTCAAAAACAAACACTGAGAAACGATATGGCTGACCCTCTGACACCGACCACTGTCTTCAAATGCCTGGCTGACGACACTCGGGTCCGCACGATGATGCTCATCACCCGTGAAGGAGAGCTATGTGTTTGCGAGCTGACCTGCGCGTTGAATGAGAGTCAGCCAAAAGTCTCCAGACACCTCGCGCAGTTGCGCAGTTGCGGTTTGCTGTCGGACCGTCGGCAAGGCCAATGGGTGTATTACCGATTGCACCCAAATCTCCCTGATTGGGTCCATCAAGTGCTGACCACTGTGCTCGAAAGCAACCAGCATTGGTTGAGCCCTGACGCCAAACGCCTTGAAGAAATGGGTGACCGTCCTGAACGGGCACTGGCCTGCTGCGAAAGCTGAATCGCCGATTCCGCTTCATTGAATACATCGGCCAGTTCGACACCCGGTCGAATTCCCACTGACAACAGATACAGAGCACAACAACATGACTATCAAAGTTGGCATCAATGGTTTTGGCCGGATCGGTCGCCTCGCTTTGCGAGCAGCCTGGAGCTGGCCGGAGTTTGAGTTCGTGCAGATCAACGACCCAGCTGGGGACGCGGCGACTCATGCGCACCTGCTGAACTTCGATTCGGTACACGGCCGTTGGAATTACCAGGCCGATTCCGAGGGCGACAGCATCGTCATCGACGGCAAACGAATCAAGGTAACGGGCAACACGGTAATTGCCGCCACCGATTGGTCGGGCTGTGATCTGGTGATTGAAGCCAGCGGCAAGATGAAGACCGTCGCCGTGCTTCAGGCTTACCTCGACCAAGGCGTGAAGCGTGTGGTGGTCAGCGCCCCGGTGAAGGAAAAAGGCGCGTTGAACATCGTCATGGGCGTCAATCATCAACTGTTCAATGCGGCGCAACATCGCATCGTCACGGCGGCGTCATGCACCACCAATTGCCTCGCTCCAGTCGTTAAAGTGATCCACGAAAAGCTGGGTATTCGTCACGGTTCGATCACTACTATTCACGACCTGACCAACACTCAGAGCATCCTCGATCAGCCGCACAAGGATCTGCGCCGTGCGCGTGCTTCGGGTATGAGCCTGATCCCGACCAGCACCGGTTCGGCCACCGCCATTGCCGAAATTTTCCCGGAGCTGCGTGGACGCCTCAATGGTCACGCCGTTCGCGTGCCGCTGGCCAACGCTTCGCTGACTGACTGTGTCTTTGAAGTCGAGCGCGCCACCACTGTCGAAGAGGTCAATCAGTTCCTCAAGGACGCTTCCGAGAACGAGCTTAAAGACATTCTCGGATTCGAAGAGCGCCCACTGGTGTCCATCGACTACCGTACCGACCCGCGTTCATCGATTATCGATGCGCTGTCGACCATGGTCATCAACGGCACTCAGGTCAAACTCTATGCCTGGTACGACAACGAATGGGGCTATGCCAATCGCACCGTCGAACTGGCCAAGATGGTCGGTCTAGCGGTCTAAGGAGCGGCAATGAAAGCGTTGTCAGCCCTCGCTCCGCAAGTGCGGCAGTACCTGCTCGTGACGGGCAACTACTGGGCCTTCACCCTCACCGACGGCGCCTTGCGCATGTTGGTGGTGCTGCACTTTCACGCGTTGGGCTACAGCCCGCTTCAAATCGCGGCGTTGTTTCTGTTCTACGAACTCTTTGGCGTGATCACCAACCTGGTGGGTGGCTACCTCGGCGCCCGGCTGGGTCTGAACCGGACCATGAACATCGGGCTGGGCATCCAGGTCGCGGCGCTGCTGATGCTGACGGTTCCGGTGGCCTGGCTAACCATTCCATGGGTGATGGGCGCTCAGGCGTTGTCCGGGATTGCCAAAGACCTGAACAAGATGAGCGCGAAAAGCTCCATCAAGCTTCTGGTTCCGGATGGACAGCAGGGCAAGCTCTACCAGTGGGTGGCGATCCTCACCGGCTCGAAGAACGCACTCAAGGGGGTCGGCTTTTTTCTGGGTGGCGCCTTGCTCGCATTGATTGGTTTCAAAGGCGCCTTGCTGGCCATGGCGGGTGTCCTGACGCTGATCTGGATCAGCAGCTTGATCCTGTTGAAGAAGGACCTGGGCAAAGCGAAAGCCAAGCCGAAGTTTCGCGACATCCTGTCCAAGAGTCGGGCGATCAATATCCTCTCCGCGGCGCGGATGTTCCTGTTCGGTGCCCGTGATGTCTGGTTCGTGGTGGCCTTGCCGGTGTACCTGAGCAGTGTCTTCGGCTGGGACTTCTGGAAGGTTGGCGGGTTTCTTGCGGCCTGGGTGATTGGCTACGGCATCGTGCAGTCCTTCGCGCCCAATATCACGGGAAAGAAGCGTGGGCACGTACCGGATGGTCGTGCAGCGTTTCTTTGGGCGCTTGCACTGGCGGGCCTGCCTGTGGCCATTGCTCTCGGGCTGAACACCGGCCTGTCGCAACAGGCAGTGCTGCTGGGTGGACTGATGGTTTTTGGCGTGCTGTTCGCAGTGAATTCGTCGCTGCACAGCTACCTGATCGTGTCCTACGCCAAGGAAGACGGCGTGTCGCTGGATGTGGGGTTTTATTACATGTCGAACGCCTTGGGGCGGTTGATAGGTACGGTGCTTTCCGGTTGGGTTTACCAGGTGTCCGGGCTGGGGGCGTGCTTATGGATATCAAGTGCATTCGTGCTGCTTGCTGCTTTGATTTCGATTGCATTGCCCCGTCACGCGCTGAGTGAATAACTGCTTTGGGTGATAGCAGACACTCTCCCAGGTTGGGCTTCGCAGCGGCCCCAAAAAGGGACCAACTGCAAAACCCTGCGTCACTTACCTGCTTATCAACGCAGACCGCAACTAAGCAGGCATATCAATTTTATCCAGCACCCGGTTAGCCGTGATCTCCGCCACCATGATGCTGTTTGAAATGCCCAGCAACGCGTAGCGGGCTTCACCTTCCAGATGGTCCACCAACTGATGGACCATCACATCGACCGAGGCCAGTGTTTCGACCAAAAACACCACAAGGGTTTCGTTGGTCGCCTCTTGGTCAACGGAAAACAATTTGCTGGGTGTACGCGCGGTGGCTTTGATGTCGGCATTCGACGGGAAGTGGAAGTCGAGAGCGCGTTCAGCGGCCTCGTTGAGTTTGTTTGAATCGGGTTCGTACGGGGAGACCGGATCGGTGTCCGGTGGGTTCGGCGTTACTTTGAACATATGCTTGCTTCTCTGATTGGGCGCCAACCCTCCTGCGACTAAACGAGAGGGAGGCAGCTGTACGCAGGTTAGTCGACCGGGGAAGCTAGCAAAGCCGGCGCGCCCGAAGGCGCCCTGCGCACAACCACCATCAAGTGCAGGTATGGGAATACCGGACTGACAGGAGCTTATGCACCTTACTTATAACCCCGGGCGACTAAACCCGACCACTGATGGGCAGTGGCAGGGAAACGATAGAGGCCAGGGCCAGGGCGCACAAGCCGGCGGATTCTGGCGTAACGGTAGGCAATGGCGCAAGGTCTTGTAGCTTTCAGGACGTAACCTTGATGGGGATTAAACAAGCACCTCCCAATGACGTTTAAAAAGCAAAAGAACAATAGTTTCGTTTTACCTAAGTGCTCACAGCAGCATCTTGGCGAGGACGGGGTGCACTCGTCACTGAAGTATGCTCGGTCTGAATAGGCAAAGTGCCATGCGTTGATTCGCCTTACCTTGAGTGTCACCCTGCGACTGCAAATCAAGGATCAGTCCCAAGGAATCAAGGAATGAGTGGTTATGTCCCTAAGCCTGCACTACCCAATACACCGTAGAACTTGCGTAATCCAGGAGTGACACCGGTCAATGTTCACGCTCAGCGCTGGGCGGAATACGAAAAGTACGGCAAAGAGCCCGCAACCGAGGCACAAAAAACCGGCATAGCGTTACGCATCGGTGTCTTCTTTGATGGCACCGGTAACAACGCCAACAACGCGGAGGCGGGCCTGCTCTGCGGAGCCCATCACCCCATTGCACCAAAAGACATCAACACCAGTTGCAAGCCGTTCATGAGTGATCCGGACAGCAGCTATGGCAACGACACCAGCAATGTGAAAAAGCTGAGTGATCTGTACTACGTCACTCAACAAGCAGAAGGCAATGGCCCGCAAAAAAGCGCCTCCCGTGTCGTCTACATCGAAGGCATTGGTACCCAATCGGGTGAGGCAGACAGCGTCTTGGGGGCGGGCACTGGACGCGGCGATACCGGCGTCGCAGGGCGAGTTCAGTCTTCGTTCGTATTGATCAAGCAGAGCATCAATGAAGTGTTGGCCGACAACCCTGGCAGTGAAATCTGTTCACTGACGTTTGATACTTTTGGCTTTAGTCGCGGTGCAGCCGCCGCTCGACACTTTGCCAATGAAATCGTGCGTGGCAAGCAAGGCCCTTTAGGGGACGTTCTGCGCGGCAATTCCAAAGCCTTCAGTTCGACCTTCATTGACCAATACAAAAGCGACATCAACATGGGCTTTATTGGCCTGTTCGATACCGTGCCATCAATTGCCGGCTGGTCCAACCTGGGGAATATCAAAAGCCCTGTCGCGACAGGCATCAAACTTTACCTTGATCGGCGCTTTTTCACTGACGTCGTCCAGTTGGTGGCGCGAGATGAATGCCGAGCCAACTTTGCCCTCAGTCGAATCAAACCGGCCTTCCCGGAAATTACAGTACCCGGTGTTCACTCGGATGTCGGCGGAGGATACCTCGCCGAAGCACAAGAGTGTGTATTGGTCAGCCCTATGCAGGCTTTGGAAGTGCCTATCAACACCGACGTTGTTACCACCTCGATCTATCGCGACGCCGAGAATGTAAAAAACCAATGGCTAGTGAAAGGCTGGCCTCCTGAACTCCTGGAGATTGTCACTCCCCCTGCGTCCGAAGTGCCGCAACAGCGACTAGACCGGCTTAGTCCAGGTCGGAAACGCGTTTATGCCGCATTGCAGCTCAAGCGTCCGGTAAGCGGCAAGCTTTCACTCGTTTACCTGCGTGTGATGTATCAATTGGCGAAGGAAAAGGGGGTTCGCTTTAACGATATCGTTGATGCGCCTGAACTGGCGGTACCAGTAGAGCTTCAAGCGCTCTGTGACAGGTTTATCGCGAGCGACTACAGCACCACACCGCAAGAAGAACAGCTCCTGAAACTGAAGTACATCCACACCTCCGCCAACTGGAACCACCCACTGGGTAGAAAAGACGGCAGCGGTCTAAAGGCTGTTTACATCAATGCCCCCACACAGGATGCGATCCGCGTGCAACACCCTCATGTGCCTGACTGGACGATTTGGTAATGAAACTACTCATCACGCTACTGGGCATCCTACTCATTGCCGGCTGCCAGTCTGTCGACCCGCTTTCAGCAAAAAACGACCCCAAGTCCCAGTGGAGGGAGCTCGATTTCACCGAACCCCTCTACATGAAGGTATGGGTTGAGGACAGCGCCGTGGAAGACATCAACGGCAAGCTGTTTCACCACACTGGTGGGGGTTCCGCCTCGGGTGGTGAGCCCGAAGACGGAACAGAGTCCGCAAGAGGTTGGCGAGGCGTCGGCGGTTCCGGAAAAGCGGTGGTCGGCGCCGACCTTCCCCAACGTATTTTTGTGCGGTGGCAGTCCATGGTAGAGCCACAGACCTATAAAGTCTGGGTGGACATTCCCGATCAAGCCAGACAACTTATGCACTCATCAATCATGCAGCGCTGCCCGGCAACCCCTGAACAAGAGGCCCGGTATAGGGCCGCTATCTATCTGGGCCTTGCCCCTGGCGGCGTCGTACAGGTCTGGGTCAGAGATTCATGCCACCGTCCCGTCAAAGTAGCTAGGGCCCAAGCAGAGATTGAGCCGCTGGGACCTAGTCAAGGAAAAAATGAAGGCCGTTATGGCTACCCCGTCAGTAAAAAGGCAAAGCGATACATAGAAAAATACGGCATTCCTTACGGTAGCTGGTGAGTACCCAATGTGACTGATAGGCCTCCCCACCTCATAGGACGTGCGTTACTAAAGATGCTCTTGCGTCACTTGATTCCATATTTCATCTTGAGTGATGCGATTACAAATTTTGCTTCATAAACTAAGCCTTGCATGGTTGGTTTTTCTTTGAAACAAACAATCGTATTGGTCGTATTGGTCGTATTGGTCGTATTGGTCGTGTTTGGGTAGGTGAAAAAGAAGCTCTGTCCGCCATAGGTAGTTGCAGTTCCGTACGCAGTATTTCCTACCGTAGTCGCAGTTGCCTGTGTCGTTGTCGGTGTTACATAGCTGGCGCCTGTAGAGTCGTCAGCCATGTTTACAATCACAATAGAGCTGGCCAGACATGTGAATCACGACCCACTGCGCTCAAATCTCGTAGCGTAGAATCCCCAAACCGCGCCCCATCCGAGACGGACCCTCCATGCAAACCCCCGCCCAATCAACCCCGCTTTGGAAAACCTACCTCCTTTTCCTCGCCCCGATGGTCCTGTCGAACTTCCTCCAATCCATGTCAGGCACCGTCAACAGCATCTATATCGGCCAGATGCTCGGCACCCAAGCCCTGGCGGCCGTATCAGGCATGTTCCCCATCGTTTTCTTCTTCATCGCCTTGGTGATCGGCTTAGGCGCGGGCGCCAGCGTGTTGATCGGCCAGGCCTGGGGCGCGCGTGAGCTGCACCTGGTGAAGACCATCGCCGCGACTACGTTGCTGTTGGGCGCAATGATCGGTCTGTCCGCCGCGGTGCTGGGCAGTGTGTTCGCCAGGCCAGCCTTGCAGGGTTTGGGCACGCCGGCCGATGTGCTGGACGACGCGGTGTCCTACGCCCACGTGATGATGTGGATCATGCCGTCGCTGCTGGTCTACGTGCTGTTCACCCAATTGCTGCGCGGGGTGAGCGATACGTTGTCGCCACTGATCGCGTTGGTGGTGTCGACGTGTATCGGGTTGGCGCTGACGCCAGCGTTGATTCGTGGCTGGTTCGGGTTGCCGATGATGGGGATTCAGAGTGCGGCGTATGCCGGGTTGGCGGGTAACTTGTCGGCGATGGGGTGGCTGGCGTGGCGGTTGATTCGCAAGGGGCATCCTTTGGCGCCGGATCGGGAAATGTTTGCGGCGATGAAGCTGGATCGGGTGATTCTTGGCAAGGTGTTGCGCATCGGCTTGCCGACCGGGTTGCAGATGGTGGTGTTGTCGGTCTCGGAACTGGTGATTCTGGCGCTGGTGAACCAGCACGGTTCGCAGGCGACGGCGGCGTATGGGGCGGTGACGCAGATCGTTAATTACGTGCAGTTTCCGGCGCTGTCGATTGCGATCACGGCGTCGATTCTCGGGGCTCAGGCGATTGGGGCAGGGCGCCTGCAGCGCATGGGGCCGATTTTGCGCACGGGGCTGCTGATCAATGTGTGCCTGACCGGAGGGTTGGTGGTGTTGGGTTACTTGTTGTCGCACTGGTTGTTGGGGCTGTTTCTGACGGATGACTCGACGCGGGCAATGGCCGAGCACTTGTTGCACATCATGCTCTGGAGTCTGTTGGTGTTTGGCTTCCAGGCGATTGTCGGCGGCATCATGCGCGCCAGTGGCACGGTGTTGGTGCCGATGGCGGTGTCGATTTTTTGCGTGGTGTTGGTGCAGTTGCCGGTGGCGTATGTGCTGGACGGGCATTTTGGTTTGCAGGGCGTGTGGATGGCGTTTCCGGTGGCGTATCTGGGGATGCTGGCGTTGCAGACCGCGTATTACAGCTTCGTTTGGCGGCATCAGCAAATCCAGCGATTGGTGTAAGCGGCGCCGCTTGATGTCGGCTACGGTCAGGCCGACAATTCTCTGGGACTGCGTGATGAAACCGACGGGCGTGATCGTCTGAGGAGGTTTTCAAATGAGTCCCCCATCGAACATCGTTTTGCAGGACCGGGCAGCGGCCGGTCGGCGTCTGGTGGCGCCGTTGCTCGCCTACGCTCATCGCCCGGAAGTGATCGTCCTCGCCTTGCCCCGTGGCGGCGTGCCGGTGGCCTATGAAGTGGCCACGGCGCTGGACGTTCGCCTCGATCTGATGCTGGTGCGCAAGCTCGGTGTGCCGTCGCACGAGGAGTTCGCCATGGGCGCGATAGCCAGCGGCGGCATCCAGATTCTCAATGAACAGGCGTTGCGAACGCACCCGATTGATAAGGATGCATTCGATGCGGTGGTCGCCCGGGAGACGCGGGAGTTGTTGCGGCGCGAGCAGGTTTACCGGGGAACGCGCGCGCCTGTGCAACTCAAGGATCAGGTGGTGATTTTGATCGACGATGGTCTGGCGACAGGCGCCTCAATGATGGCGGCGATTCACGCGGCGCGGGTGCATGAGCCGTCTGACATCGTGGTCGCGGTGCCGGTTGGGCCACCCGAGACAGTCGAGGCGTTGCGCAGTGAGGTAGATGAATTGATCTGCCCGCTCATGCCTGAGTGGCTGATGTCGATTGGGCATTGGTACATGGATTTTTCCCAGACCTCGGATGCGGAGGTCATCAGGCTGTTGCAACGAGCCTGGGAGAAAGAGGGCTGCGCCGATCAGCCGAATCCCGAACCTTAATTGCCAAAAATCAGAGCGCTCACGGGCGTGCGGGTAACGCCCAGACCGGGCACCCTCGACACCTGAGATTTCCTGATTTAAAAAGTATGACTGTTTTAAGTTACTGTGCCCTTAATGCGAGTCGCTCGCTATTACGCGCGCCCTGACGTGGTCAGCAACTAATGGATCCAATAAATTTATTATGAAGTCCATGTAAATTAAGCAGGCCAGTTATCATGGGCCTATCAGGGATAGTCTACGACTTAGTGTCGGCGCGATAAGTCACAAATTCTAACTACCGTTTGTCGGTAGTGTGCTCAAAAAATGAACATTCGGGTATTCTTGGGCTCTCATTCTTCAGCAGTCATTCATGACTTGCACCAGAATCCGTAGTAAAGAAGTGGAAAATTGAGCCTCATGTGCATTGAATGCTATGGGGATTTTTTTCACTGAAACCCGGGAGAAATACTTAAGCAGATCGTTGGTTCGCTGTGCGAATCAATGATCTTGGCCGTGCCAAGTCTATGAGTTGGCTTATCTTGAATCAGTAGGATCGAACAGGTGTATTTGGAATAAATATATAACCTGTAGAGCATCGATCAGTACTGTCGAATAAGGTGGAGAACGTACCGTGGCGATAAATACAATTATGAGCCTGATTGAAAATAAAGAATTCATGGAATTCTTACGATTGGGCGTTGTTTATGTCCATTTAGTTGCGTGTTGTGTCGCCATTGGTTTGGTATTGACCAGCGATATTGCGATGGTGAGAGATCTATTTAAGCGAAAAACATTTACGGAGCATGATAATGCTCACATGGAAAGTCTTCAGAAGTCTGTCAGTGTTGCGTTGATAGCCTTGTGGGTAACAGGTGCCGCGATCATCGGTATCGATTACCTGGACAAAGGCATGAACTACTTTATGAATCCAAAACTTCAAGCCAAAGTCATTATTGTCGCCTTGCTGACTTACAACGGTGTCGTATTGCATCGCCTGGTACTGCCTGCTCTGCAAAAGGCCGGCTCATTGCTCAATCTCGGGTTCAGCGCCCGGATGACAGCACTGTTCTGCGGCTCGCTGTCGGCAGTATCCTGGATGTACGCGGCCATGTTGGGGGTCGGTCGTCCGCTGGCCTGGAAGTATTCCCTTACTGAACTATTGATGGCCTATCCGGTGCTGATTGCACTGGGGTTCCTGGCGATGCTTGTGTTGACTCAGCGGGCGAAACAACCGGACTACGCCATTGCGTCTCCGCGGACATTCGCAGCCGCTTGTTAAGTCGGTTAAGCGAGTAGACCTTACAGGCTTGTTCGGAGCCTGACAGAAGCGACCTCCTTTGTGCTGGGCAACTAATGCCAGCATCAAGGAGGTCGTTTTTGTTTTACAGCCACCCTCACCGTGGCAGATGGGCGCCTAGTGGGTCTTTAGCCAATCCTGAAAGCGGGTCGCACCGACGATGGGGTTGGCGCCCGGTGTCAGCGACTGGTTGTTGATTGGCGCACCAAAGTAAGGAACCGTGTTGTCCGCTACGGTTTGGCGCGGGTCGTTGGTGTGCTTCAGGTAATCGCTCGCGAATTCAACGAGAGGGCGGTTATCAGGTCCAGCCACTTCGACGGTCTGATTGACAGGCGCTTTCAGCGCGATTGCTGTCAATGCCTGCGCAACATCCGCCGAGGCCACCGGTTGCAACGCCGCAGACGTTAAGTGAATGGTGTCGCCTTCTTCACGCCCGGAGTGAGCAATGGCATGGATAAACTCAAAGAACTGCGTAGCCCGCAGGATGGTGTAGGGAATACCCGACTTCTTGATGAGATTTTCCTGCGCCATTTTTGCCCGGAAGTAACCGCTGTCGAGCATCCGTTCGGTGCCGACGACCGACAGGGCCACATGGTGTTTGACGCCGTCGAGCTTTTCCGCCGCCAACAGGTTGTGCCCGGCTGTTTCAAAAAAATGCAACGCTGCGTGGTCTTCGAAAGAGGGCGAGTTCGCGACGTCGACCACCACGTCGGCGCCTTTTAGCGCCTCCTTCAGCCCTTCGCCGCTGATGACATTCACGCCGGTACTCGGTGACGCCGCGAAGGCTTCATGGCCCAGATCCTGCAGATTTTTACAGACTTTGCTGCCGATCAGCCCGGTACCTCCGATAACGACGATCTTCATGTCCTGTCTCCCGCCGTGGTGAGTTCAGCAATTATTAAAGACCCGCACAGGTGGCAGGATCGGGCGCTGAGCCGTGTTGGCCGACAAGTGGTCGCATGTCAGCACGGCAAGTGGAAGAATTGGTCGTTGTTTGCTTTAGTCCACCTATCGCTGGCGTAGGTGTGCGAGCGTTTCGGCTCATGACCGGACGCCTTGACCGGAGAATCCCATGACTTTTCGATTCCCGCGGCTCGCTGTTCTGGTTGCCTTGCTCACTGTCGGCGTCTTGCCCTGCGCGCAAGCGGTTCAGTACACGCAGGTCAATCAGGCTGCGAGCAAAATCTCCTTCACGTACAACCAGTTCAGCTCGCGGGTGTATGGCACGTTTGGCAAGTTTGAAGCCAAGCTTGATTTCGACACGGCCAACCCCGCCGCGGCCCATGCGTCGCTCACCATCCAGCTCGACAGCATTGATGCCGGCAGCAGCGAGGCCAACACTGAACTGCAAAAACCCGCCTGGTTCGATACAGCGGCTTATCCGGTGGCGACCTTTGAATCGACCGATGTGAAGGCACTTGGCGACAACAAGTACACAATCATCGGCAAACTGACACTCAGAGGCATTACCCGTGAGGTGGCGGTTCCGGTCCAGCTGAAGGCGAAGAAGACCATCGGGATTTTCGATGGCCAGTTAACGCTCAAGCGAAGCGACTTCAAAGTCGGCGACGGTGAATATGCTGATGCCGTCGTTTCCGACGACATCAATATCCGGTTCAAGATGGTTGCGCCGCAGCGGTAGCGCGTTGCCGCTGAGACAGTGGGGGCGAGTCCATACATAGCAGCTGGCGAAGCCTGTGGGAGTGAGCCTGCTCGCGATGACGGAGTGTCAGTCGACAGCTGTGTTGCCTGATATACCGCTATCGCGAGAAGGCTCACTCCCACAGGCTACGCCAGCTGCCACCAAAAAAGTGTGGTCCTTAAGCGATCGGCATGTGATTCGTTTGTTTGCCTAAGTGGGAGGGTGTCACAATCACTTTTTTGTCACAGCATCATGATCAGGAGGATCAAATGGGTGGCCCAGGATATCGGCACGATCAGGAGATGTTCATCACCGCGCAAGTGCGTGGTGACCGATTGCGCCAGCTATTCCATCAATCCGTGTCTGCTGTGTTCGGCAGTTACCTTGCCGCGATCATGTTGTGTGGGCTGTGCTGGGAGCGTATTGATCACCGCGTCGTGTGCGGCTGGATTGTCCTGCTAAGCGCCTCGTCGTTGCTGCGCATCCTGATGTTTATTGTCTATTTTCGTAGCCCGGAAAGTGAGCGCACACCTCAACGCTGGGAGCGGACCTATTGGATAACGCTGATGTTGTCTGCCAGTATCTGGGGCGCAGGCGCTTTGGCGGTCATTCCGGTAAACGACCTGCTGGCCCAGTCGCTGGTCATGCTCTTCGCCGTCGGCATGTCGGTCAGCGCGGTGTCGTGTTACTCGTCCTATCGGTACATGACGTTAGCGTCGATTGGCCTGGTGTTGTTGCCGTGTACCACGTGGCTGTTGTTTCAACCGTCGGCCCTGCAATTCGGTATGGCGCTGGCGGTCCTGGTGTTCGCCTCATTTGTCGTCAACGCGACTCGAAAACTGTCCGAAGCCCTGGAAACAGCTTTCCGCGTGACCCGTGAAATGGAACAGGCGCACCGCATTTCCACACTCGCCGCACAAACCGATGAACTCACCGGGTTGAAAAACCGCCGGGCTTTTTTTGAGCGCGCGCAGCAATTGTTCAATGACTGCCAACACAAACGGTTGCCACTGTGCGTGGTGATGCTGGATATGGATCACTTCAAGCACATCAATGACACTTACGGTCACCAGGTCGGTGACCAGGTATTGCGTCAAGTGGGTGTCATCATCAGTGGCTGTTTTCGCGAAACGGACGTATACGGCCGGTTGGGTGGCGAGGAGTTCGCCATCCTGCTGCCGGACACGCCCATTGAGGTCGCCCTGAATCTTGCCGAGCAACTGATCCAGGCTATCGGTGGTTTGATGTCCGGCCCTGTCCACCGCATATCGGCCAGTCTCGGCGTCGCCTCAATGGAGTTCCACGATAATGATCTGCAAAGGTTGATGAACAATGCGGACAAAGCGCTTTATCGGGCCAAGGCACGCGGGCGTAATCAAGTGGCTGTTTCAGAGTAAGGGCGGGGCAGGGTGGGCCTGAGCGAGCAAGGTTTTGAAGTGTGTAGGGAATGTTCGTCTGCCTGTTAAACATCTGCGGAAGGGGTTTGTTTAAACGCGCTCAAGGTTACGTCCTGAAAGCTACAAAACCTTGCGCCGTTGCCTACGGCTACGCCAGAATCCGCCGGCTTGTGCGCCTTGGCCCTGGCCTCTATCGTTTCCCTGCCACTGCCCATCAGTGGTCGGGTTTAGCAGCCCGGGGTTGTAAGTAAGCTGCACAAGCGCTTGTCAGTCAGGCATTTCCATGCCTGCACTTGATGGTGGTTGTGCGCAGGGCGCCTTCGGGCGCGCCGGCTTTGCTAGCTTCCCCGGTCTGCTAACCTGCGTACAGCTGCCTCCCTCTCGTTTAGCAGCAGGAGGGTGGGCACTCAATCAGAGAAGCAAGCTTATGTTCAAAGTTACGCCCAACCCACCAGACACCGATCCGGTGTCCCCGTACGAACCCGATTCAAAGAAGCTCAATGAGGCCGCCGAGCGGGCTCTGAACTTCCACTTCCCGTCGAATGCCGACATCAAAGCCACCGCGCGAACGCGCAGCACTCTGTTTTCCGTGGACCCCGCGGCCACTACCGAAACCTTGGCGGTTTTTTTGGTCGAGACGCTGGCCTCGGTCGATGTGGTGGTCCATCAGTTGGTGGATCATCTGGAGGGTGAGTCGCGCTACGCCCTGCTGGGTATTTCAAACAGCATCATGGTGGCGGAGATTACAGCGAACCGGGTGCTGGATACGATTGAGCCACCCGTGTAACCGCCGTCCTGTGGCGAGGGAGCAAGCTCCCTCGCCACAGGGGCGCCTATCGATGCCGCTTTAACGCACGGAGATCGGCACCGTTATCGTCTTGCCAAACGCAGACGTGACAGTGATGGTCGCGTTTGGCGCCGGCCCGGCACCGGCGGTCGCCACTAACACTCGCCACTTCGCACCCGTACCGACTTGCGTGAGCGTGGCCTTGCCCAGGTTAAGCGGCCCGGCGGTAGTGGACGCGGTCACCGTCACGCTATTGCCGGTAAAACGCGTGGTGGTCCCGGAAATATCCCAGGTGTAGCGATTGTCGCTACGAACGGTGACGAAAGCGCTGGTGACCGCCAGAGTCTCGTTGGCCGCTGCAGCGGTGACATTGACGGACACTGTCGCCGGGTCCGACTTCGCGTCCTTGGCATCGCTGGCGCGATAGGTGAAGGTCGCGGTGAACGGTGCGGGGACGATGGCCGGTGGGGTGTAGATCACCCGCAAACCGTCGGTGCTGACCGTGCCCTTACCGGAATCCGGCTGGTTCAGCTCCACCACTTTGAGCGGCAGATTATTGTCGGGGTCGGTGTCGTTGGCCAGCACGTTGATGGTCAGCGGCTGGCCGTTGCTGGCGGTGGCGCTGTCGGGGTTGGCCACGGGTTTTTTGTTGTCGCCATCGTTATTGTTACCGTCATTGCCGGTGCGGAAGGTAGGCAGCGCCACGGAAGCGACGTAGGTCACACCGTCCCAACCCGGCAAGGGTGTTGGCATCAACTGGAACTGGCCCGGATGCTCGATATCCCAGCGCAACAGCATCGCGTTGTCTTCATGCTGGGTGTTGTGGCAGTGCTCCATGTAAGTGCCGGCGAACTCGCGGAAGCGGATTGCCATTTCCACGTCCATCGTACTGTCGACGCCTTCGCCAATGCGATAGACGTCCTTGCGTGCCCATTTTTCCCAATCCGGCGGAGGCAGGCCGTCGCGACTGAGAACAACGCCTTCTTCGAAGTGCACATGCACCGGGTGGGTCCAGCCGTTACCGCCATTCTTGATATGCCATACTTCGAGGGTGCCGTCGCCGGAGAACCCGGCGTCCGTCGGGCCGTTGGCCAATTGTGGTGCGGCACTGAGCCGGCGTGGGTCCATGTGGAAGCCGAAGCCGCCATCGGTCTTGATCGTCCACGGCGCAAGATCGGTGCCGTCAGAACGCCCGAAAATGAACTCGCGATGCCGCGCTGCGGTGAGTTTGGCCTGATCGGTCGGGCTATCGCGGTCAATGGTCAGCGGGATCATGATCTTGCCGGCGGGCTTGCCGGGTTTGGCTGGCTCATAGGCGACCGGGTCCATGCTCAGGTCCTGACCGGAGTAAGGCTGCACCAAAAATTCCAGAAACTTGCCCACCGCCGGATCGCCGTTGTCCCATTTCAGGCCATTACTGGTTTGCTTGAGCACCGCTTTGTATTTTTCGGACAGCACGTCGGCCAGTGACAGTTCTATTTTCTCCGGGCCTTTACCGGTCTGGTGATCCATCAGGTTGACGAAGAACAGTTTGTCGCCGGTGCTGATGCCGTATTTCGCAAAGTTGACAATGATGTCGTAGCGTTCGGCGATGCCTTGGGTCGGCAGAATGGCGTTGTGATCCTGAAAGTCACCGTCGCCGTCGAGGTCCATGCTGCCGTCGAAAGGCAGGCTGTGCGCCATGATGTTGCCGTCGTTGGCAATCAAGTGAAACGGCACACGATTGTAGGAAACCCCTGAGCCTGCCGGGCCCGGAAACTCACCGCTGGTGCCGCTGACCTGCCGTACCAGCGCTATTTTGAAGTAGCGAGACACCGAGCCATTGAGGATACGGAACCGATAGCTGCGCGCCCGCACTTTCAGCACCGGTTGGTACTGCCAGTTGACCAACACTTGGTCTCCGAGGAAGCCGTCAGTGTTGAACGGGTTGAACCACAACTGGCCGTTGGCGTCCCAGGCCTTGTCGGCAATCATCAGGTTCACATCGTAGTCACGGTTGCCCCACGGCATTGCCGAACCGCTGGGGAAGCGCAAGTTGACGCCGTCTTCGATCGCCTCGTTACCGCGATCCAGGGCGCTGTAGTAGTTCATCATCACCGCGTTGCCTTTGTAGACGTTCTGCGCGGTGAAATCGAGCATGTGGTCGTGGAACCAGTGCGTACTCATGGTTTCGCGCCAGTCGCCACGGATTTTGATGCTGCCGTTGTCGCAGGTTTTCAGCCCGGGACTGGCGTCGTTGACGTACAGCGTTTCACCAGGCGCGCAAGGGAATGCCGCGCGCGGATCCTGCGCCGTGGTGTTGATGGTGTCGTAACCGGCCAGCTGGACCGGCCAGCGATAGTCGTAATACTGCCCTGGAAAGAAAAACGCGTTGGCATAACCATCGCTTTCCGCCGGGGAGTGCCCGTTGTGTTCGTGGGTGGTCAGGGTATGCAAGCCGAAACCGGCATTGGCCGCCGGGTCGATCGGCAGGGCGTTGTAGTGACGCATCAGCACCGGTTGGCCATACCGCACCATGAGCAATTTTGCCGGTAAGGTGCCGTCGAAGGTCCACAGATTCTTGTAATTTTGCACCGGCATTTTCGGGTGAAAACGCGCGTCGATGCCCTTGGTGGTGCCAGCGGTTGCCGGAATATCCGAGGTTTGGTAATAGAGCCCGCCGGGGGCAAATTCACCCTTGGCGTAGTTGTGCAATTGCTTGCGGTCACGCATGCCCAGGTTGGTCCGTGCGCCGGTTTGCGCAGTCTTGAAATCGACCTGCGGGTAGAACTCGTTCCAGCGCTGATGCGACCAGCCTTTTCCCGGTGGACGGCCTTCGGCTGGCGAGCCGACCGGATGGCGGTTGAGGAAGGCTTCGATCTGCGACTTCCACGGGTTACGGTCCAGCACATTGGAGTATTGCGACGGGAATGGATACAGCCCCGGCTGGCGCATGAACGCATCCAGCGCGGCACTCGACGGGACGCTGCGGGCGATGCTGTTCGGGTCCTGCTGGGGCGCCGGGCCGGCGAGCGGCACGGGGAACGACAGCGGCGGTTGGGGCAGGGTCGGGTCTAGTTTTTCCGTGCCAAATTCCTCGAAAAGCAGCAGTTGCTGGGTGAACGGTTGAGCGCCAAACAGGGGGCTGGGCTTGCCATTCGTGGGGATGTTGAACGAAGTCTGCAAACTCGGCGGCAGCACGTTTTCGGTGCGGGTCGTGTCCTTGTTGCCATACATACCGTTGGGCAGGGCATATGAACCCTGGTTCGCCTCTGGCATGGTCTTCAGTGCTTCCAGCGCTACGGCTGGATCAGCCGGCTGGTTGATGTACGCTGAGGGGTCGGTGGGTGGTGGTTGTCCGACATCATCGATGGGGGCAGCGTTCAGGGTGGTCACGCTGAACGTGATCATCACCACCGAAGTAATGCCCTGCGCTATGGAATAGCCAGATGACTTGTTCGCAGGGACTGAGCTCTTCATGATAGTTCTCAATTGGGGCATGCCACGGTGATGGCACTCGCCCTTTGGCCGAAGCAAAAGCTGAGCCATGAGCGCAATCAGACCAAAGTCTTAGTAATATTTAGTAAAACTTAGTAAAACAAAGGCCTGTGACAAAAAAAATGGGTTATCCCCGCATTGGGGGAAAGTGCGTAAAACTGGGGGGGAATTCCTCATTGTCGGGGAATGAGGTTCTCTATTCGCGACAACCTCTATAGCCGCAGACAGAAGCAGCGCGGCGATCAATCTGTGACAATACCCTGGCCGATGCCCTGTAAGCCTTATCCCGGAGTCAGAATTTCAATGCCCCAACTCACCCACTTCGCAGCCCCGTGCCCGGAGCACATCAACAGCCAGATCCTGCAACTGGTCGTCGATAACCTGACCGACATCAGCATGGTCGGCATCGCGCCGAGCAATCCGCTGTACAACGTGTACCAATACACGGTCGGCTTCGAAGTGCACCTGTACCTGGAAGCGCTCAACGGGGACAAGGGGATTGCGGTCGAGTTGATCGTCGCCACCGACGATGAAGACCCGTCGAAGGTCATCGGTTTCCTGCTGTACCTGCCGATCAAAGACGATCCCCAGGCGTGCGGCTTGGCCTACATGGCGGTTGACGCGGGCTACCGTCGTAAAGGTGTTGCGCGCGCCATGCTACAAGACATGATCAACCGCTACCCGCACGCTGAGTTGACCTGCGCCGTCGCCAAGGTGCCGTGGTTCGAATCGATGGGCTTTCAGGTGCTGGGCGTGCGCGGCACGCAAGTACTGATGAACACCCGCGACCATAGTAGTGAAGGCTTGATGGGGCTGCTGGATGTGGCCTCGATCTACAGTTCGCTTGAAGTTCGGCAGATCCATCACTACTTGCTGCAAAAACACGGCCAGCGCGCAATGATCGATGCCGAGAAGCAGCGCGACCGGCATCTGGACCAGATGACCCGCAACGCCAAGGTGTTTGTGCTGAATCGTTTAGGCCAGAACGCGTCGAACGAGCCGCGTCTGGACTAGACCCATAAGTCCTTTCGGGAGCGCACGGTCGCCCGACCGTGATATTCTGCGCGCCAACTTGGTTTGACCTGTTCAGTTGGCCCGTCCCGCAGACGTGCCGACAGGATCAATGTCGCTCAAGTAGCTGAAGCCAATAATGATAAAAAGTCAGTTCAGTAGGGACATATAACTGAGGTCGACGCAGTCCGTCGGCCTTGTGTGCCCACCCTCCAATCCTTATGTACGAACACCCACGACATCCTGCCTGAATGCCGTGAGCCAGGGGTTTGGTCGTGAGGATGGAAGGGCGGATGGCGTTTTATCATAGGTGCTACAGATGTTTAAGAAAGTGAATACGGCCCTGCTGGGGCTGGCTTTGTCGATGGGGATCACGTCTGTACAGGCGCAAGAGGCAAAGAAAGTCGATGTGCTGCTGATTGGCGGCGGCATCATGAGCGCAACACTGGGTGTCTGGCTCAATGAGCTGGAACCTGGCACCTCGATGGAAATGATCGAGCGCCTCGACGGCGTCGCTCAGGAAAGCTCCAACGGCTGGAACAACGCCGGTACCGGTCACTCCGCCCTGGCTGAGTTGAACTACACCCCGGAAGACGACAAGGGCAACGTTCAGATCCCGAAAGCCGTTGAAATCAACGAAGCGTTTCAGATCTCCCGTCAGTTCTGGGCCTGGCAAGTTCAGCAAGGCGTGCTGAAGAACCCGCGTTCGTTCATCAATTCCACACCGCACATGAGCTTTGTGTGGGGCGATGACAACATCAAGTTCCTGAAGAAGCGTTACGAAGCCCTGCAAGCGAGCCCGCTGTTCGCTGGCATGCAGTACTCCGAAGACCCGCAAGTGATCAAGAAGTGGGTGCCGCTGATGATGGAAGGGCGCGACCCCAACCAGAAAATCGCGGCCACCTGGAGCCCGATCGGCACCGACGTCAACTTTGGCGAGATCACCCGCCAGTTCGTAGGGCACCTGCAAACCACGCCCAACTTCGACTTGAAATTGTCTAGCGAAGTGCAGGACATCACCAAGAACGAAGACGGCACCTGGCGCGTCAGCTACAAAAACCTGAAAGACGGCAGCAAAGCCGAAACCGACGCCAAGTTCGTGTTCATCGGCGCGGGCGGCGGTGCACTGCACCTGCTGCAGAAGTCCGGCATTCCTGAAGCCAAGGAATACGCAGGCTTCCCGGTAGGCGGCTCGTTCCTCGTGACCGAAAACCCGACCATCGCCGAGCAACACCTGGCCAAGGCCTACGGCAAAGCCTCCGTTGGCGCACCGCCGATGTCGGTTCCGCACCTGGACACTCGTGTTCTGGACGGCAAGCGCGTCATCCTGTTTGGCCCATTCGCGACCTTCAGCACCAAGTTCCTCAAAGAAGGTTCGTACCTGGACCTGCTGACCACCACCACCACGCACAACGTGTGGCCAATGACCAAGGTCGGCATCAAGGAATACCCGTTGGTTGAGTACCTTGCAGGCCAGCTGATGCTGTCTGACGAAGACCGCATGAACGCCCTGAAAGAATACTTCCCGAACGCCAAAGCCGAAGACTGGCGCCTGTGGCAAGCCGGCCAGCGCGTGCAAATCATCAAGCGTGATGAAGCTGCCGGTGGTGTGTTGAAGCTGGGTACCGAGATCGTTTCGTCTGCTGACGGCTCGATTGCCGGCCTGCTGGGCGCCTCGCCAGGTGCCTCGACCGCTGCACCGATCATGCTGACCGTGCTGCAGAAAGTCTTCAAAGACAAGGTGGCTTCGCCAGCCTGGCAGGAAAAGCTGCACCAGATCGTGCCGAGCTATGGCACTCAGCTCAATGGCAATCCTGAGAAGGTGGCCGAGGAGTGGGCTTACACCGCCAAGGTGCTGGAACTGACTCCGCCGCCGGCGATGGGTCAGGTAGTGGCTCCGGTTGCTGCTCCGGCTGATGCGGGTAAGGCACCGAAGGCTAATGCTGCGACTGATATGGCTCTGTAATTAGAGAGCTAAACAAAAGCCCACTGAACCGGTGACGGTCAGTGGGCTTTTTTGTGGGATTCAACACACTGGATATTGTGTAAGCGGGATCCCGGTTAAACCGGCGCTAGCAGCACCTTCGGTGCTGCATTTGAGGCTTGAGGCCGCACATTTCGGTCAACCAGGGGACGCGCTACACCGATCAGCTGTTGCTGTGATCGGCCGCCTTGGCTTTGCTTTGAGCTACAGCGGCTTCAGCCTTCTGTTTCTGTGCAACCTGGTAGGCTTCCATCGAGACTTTCCGGGCCGCCTCCATGCGATTGAACGTCTTGTCACCACCACCTGTGGCCATGGCCAGAGAAGCAGCGGTCAGAGCGGCGAATACGAAGAGAGCTTTCATGGATTTCATTTGGGTATCCTCAAGTAAAACTTTGTGAACTGCTAACAGCGGGGTTTGTTTGCTAAAGCTGAACTTCCTTGTTCTAAGTTCCATGGTACCTCTTGGTTATAATGGTGGATCAACTTGGCTCTCGGCACGGCTTGATTGGAGTTTGCCGTTGCTGATTGCAGTTAAGATCCAGCAATTACTATTAATTAATCTTGCGGTATTACGCTGCCAGGACAATAGCGATTTTCGCGAATGAACTTTTAATCATTCGATCATGTCCATTTTCAGGTAACAAAAAACATCATCCGCACTGAGCGCATATGAGGGTTAACTTCCACTTCTGGGGGGGCAGGCGAGGCCCGGAACCCTAACGGCGAGCGGATCAGGCAATGCTGGTGGGGTCGGCGGGGCTTCCACCCCATTCGAGGAAACGGATCTTGTGAACTTCGCCCTCGCTGTCTTCATAGACCAGGGTCACGGGCACCACACCTGTCTTCTGGGACGTGTCGGTGCGTTGCAGCACCTTCTGGACATCAATTTCCATTCCGTAGTGATAGTCCACGGCGGAGACGCTGGCGCCGGGTTCTGGCAGTCCGTTCTGGGCGAATACGCCAGGTGCGAGACTGGAAATTACGGCGCTGACAACCGAGGCCAATTTCATAAGGCTGTTCCTCTGCTGGGGGGCGCTTGAAAAAGATTACATGTGACCGAGGAGGAGGGTGAAGTTCATTCCACCCGGACGAATGCCCCTTTCTGGTGTTGCCCGAGCCGCCGTCACGTCTCGGTGATCACCCGTGGTAGAGGCCTCTCGACCACTCGTCCTTTATCCATGACCAATAGGCGGTCTCCCGATAGTTCGATGGCTTTCACAAAGCGGCATCCATAGTCCTGATGTTCGGTCGTTGACACTCGGGCTAACATCACTAATCTATAGGTGTGGGAATATTTCCCACGCAACGATGCTAACTGGCTCTGAAGGACCGTGCGGATACCGCAGTTGCTCGTTATTGCTGCAGATTTATGGCCGTGCCGGTTGGCTGGCCGCTCCAAGGGGCGGCTGGGAACTCACTGGACTTTGCGTTCGATACGGAGATGACGACGCAGCTCCAAGCGGAGGTGGATCATGCTGCTCAAGAAATGTTTGTTGGCTCTGGCAATTGGCGGAGTCCTGTCGGCATCGACTGTCCTGGTGCCCGATTACATCGGTAGTTTCTCCAGCGTGTATGCCAAAGATGGCGGCGGTAGCGGCGGAGGCGGTGGTGGTCATGGCGGCGGTGGCGGTGGCGGTGGCTCCGGAGGCGGTGGTCACGGTGGTGACGGCGGAGGCGGCCACGGCGGCAACGGCGGAGGTGGCGGAGGTAACGGCGGAGGTGGTGGTGGTAACGGTGGCGGCAGTGGAGGCGGCCACGGTGGAGGCGGTGGTGGTAACGGTGGCGGCAGCGGTGGCTCCGGAGGCGGTGGCCACGGTGGTGACGGCGGAGGCGGTCACGGTGGCGGCGAGCATGGAGATGGTGGCGGTCATGGAGATGGTGGCGGTCATGGTGCTGCTGGCCATGGCGCTGACGGTCATGGAGGTCCGGGGCGCGGCGACGCTGACCATGGTGGTATGGCCGGGAACAGAGGCCCGGGTAATGCGCGTGACAACGACAACGCGAAAGACAATGACAATGATAACGATGCCGTAGATGCAGCCAGGGAGGCCGCAGAAGACGCCGGGGACGCTGCGAGGGAGGCCGCAGAAGACGCCAGGGGCGCAGTCAGAAACGACGCGGATGCAGCCCGGAATGCTGCCAAAGCTGATGCGGATGCAGCTCGGGATGCTGCCAAAGCTGCTGCAAATGCAGCCCGGGATGCCGCCAGAGCTGAGGCGGATGCAGCCCGGAACGCTGCAAGAGCGGCTGGCGTAGCGGACGCAGATGCAGATGCAGCCAGAGACGCTGCCCGGGCCGCTGCAGATGCAGCCAGGGACGCCGCCAAGGCAGACGCCGACGCAGCCAGAGACGCTGCCCGGGCTGCCGCAGATGCGGACAGGAACGCCGCCAAAGCTAAGGCGCAGCCGGCCAGAGAGGCTGCCAAAGCTGAGGCACAGGCAGCCAGAGAGGCTGCCGAAGCAGCCAGAGAGGCAGCCAGAGAGGCAGCCAGAGAGGCAGCCAGAGAGGCTGCCGAAGATGCGGCGCAGGCAGCCAGAGAGGATGTGGCGGACGCTCCGGACGCCCCGGATATCGACGCGGTTGAGGTACAGAACTAGGCCTGCGCGTTGCGCAATGAGCACGGCAGGCATACCCGTAGAAAACGTCCCGGGAGCTTGAGGGACGTATCGGCATTGAGTCGCAAACCCTGAAACGTCGCGGGGTTTGCGACTTTTTTTCGACATCGTGTCGCGCGATCCGGAACGCCGACGAAGATGGCGGCAGCGGGGAAGGCGACGGAACTGGACAGGTGAGCAATCATCCTGTCGTTCACAAAACCCGGATCCCTCCCGTTTTAATGGTGCAGGGTCGGGAAGTTGGACGGATGTTCTGCTCTGGGCGATGGGTGCGGGATTGCCGTGAGTCTCGGGCAAAAAACCGGGCTGACCGCTCAGGTGGTTTAAATCGAGCAACTGTTATTGAAGGGGTGCCTTGAAACGCGCCAAAAACACAGCCCATGTCACTCCGCATGGACAACCCCCATTTCCATCCGTGTCCCCAACCGCCGGTCGGCTTTCTCCTGCGCGGATTGACCCGAAGCCAGAAAGGTCTAACTTACATCGAGTGGGAAAATTTCCCACGCCAACAATTCAGAAGAAACCGTTAGGCCAAGGGGTCGCTCCCAAGCTGCTCCCGAATTGCAACCTGATTGCGTTGGCACTGCTCGCGGTAAATCACCAGGAGAATGCACGATGAACACTTACCTGCTTTTCAAGAGAGGTTTACTGGCGCTGGCAATTGGTGGCGTCCTCTCGGCTTCCAGTGTTTTGATACCAGATTCCATTTCCCATGACTCGAGCGCCTATGCCAAGGACGGTGGTGGTGGTGGTGGTGGTGGTGGTGGTGGCAACGGTGGCGGCGGAAACGGCGGTGGCAATGGCGGCAACAGTGGGCACGGTGGCAACAGTGGGCACGGTGGCAACAGTGGTCACAGCGGCAGCGACCATGGGAATGGGAATTCAGGCCATGCCAGTTCTGGAAGCTCGAACTCCGGTCGCGGTGGTACCCATGCAGAAGCGGGTGACGACCACGGCGTCCACGTCGGCGGCGAGGCCGGTGACGATCATGGCGTCCACGTCGGTGGTGAGGCCGGTGACGATCATGGCGTCCACGTTGGCGGTGAGCCTGGTGACGACAATGGCAACCATGTTGGCGGCGAAACCGGCGACGACAACAGCCGGATCTGAAGCGTTTTGTGGCCTCATGCAAAACCCGGGGGACCGGTTTTGCATGAGGTGCGGCAAAAAAATACGTGCGTGCGCTCATGGGATTATTTCCCGCGCGGCTATACTGAGGGTTATCTATCCAGGAATCCGCTGAATGCAATCGTCCACGCTGCCCACCTCGCTCCTCAAAGCCTTGCGGCATGTCATGCGGCCGCTGGTACGCCTGATGCTGCGCAAAGGCGTCACTTACCTAGTGTTCGCCGACCTGCTCAAGGAGGTTTTCGTCGATGTGGCGGACCGTGAGTTCCGGCTGGGCGACAAGGTACCGACCGACAGTCGCATCAGCCTGCTCACCGGTGTGCACCGCAAGGATGTACGGCGCTTGCGCAACACCAGCGAATCCGCCTCATCCACGCTTCCGGAAAACATCACCTTCGGTGCGCAACTGGTCAACGCCTGGGCCAACGCGCCCTTTTGCAACGACGCCGGCCAGCCACTGCCACTGCCTCGATTGGCCAGTGTCGGCGGCGAATGCTCCTTTGACGCCTTGGTGGCGAAGGTCAGCACGGATATCAGGGCGCGGGTGGTGTTGGACGAGTGGCTGCGCCTGGGCGTCGTCCGTCTTGACGAACAAGAGCGCGTGCATCTCGAAGCCCAGGCCTTCGTGCCGCAAAAGGGCTTCGATGAGAAAACGGCTTACCTGGGGCATAACCTGCACGATCATGCCTGCGCTGCGGTACACAATCTGAGCAGCGAAGGTCCGGCCTTTTTTGAACGAAGCGTCCACTATGACGCATTGGCCCCGATGAGCGTCGAGGCGTTGCGCGAGGCCGTTGCCAGCGAGGGGATGCAAGCCCTGTTGAGCTTCAACCGACTCGCCGCCGAGCTGGAATTCCGGGATTTGCCCAGCCTTGAACCGCGCCAGCGCATCACGGTCGGCTTGTACTTCTACACTGAAGCTTCCGATCCCGATTCACCAACGGCCTCTAAGCCATGACCGTCAATTTGCGCCTGATTCGTGCAATCGCCCTCGCTCTGGGCCTCGGGCTTCCGATTGTGTTGCAAGCCGCCCCAGCCTGTGTCAGCCAGAATGACGCGGGCACAATCGAAGTGCCCCTCATCCAGGCTCCGGGGGGCACCGGCGGCACAGGCGCGGCGCCTGGCGGCATGGGGGGTACCGGCATCAGTACCGACAACGGCGGGATCGGTGGTACTGGCGCACCGCTGAAAAAGCACCCTGGCGGCATTGGCGGCACCGGTGCCGTTGCAGGCGGTGTGGGTGGCACTGGTATCAGCAACGATAACGGAGGGATCGGTGGCACCGGCATTGTCGGCACCATCACCGGGTTCGCGTCGATCTGCGTCAATGGCCTGGAAGTGCACTTCAGCAACAACGTTCCGGTCAGCGAGAACGGCATTGCCACTACCAGCACCCAGCTGGCGGTAGGCCAAGTGGTTGCCGTGGAAGCGTTCAATTCCAAGCGAGGTCTGGAGGCCGGGCGCATTTCTATCCTGCACGTCTACGAAGGCCCATTGACAGCCCTGCCTAGAGACTCCATGCCCATGCGTGTCATGGGGCAAACGGTACGCCTGGCCAGCGGTGCTCAAGTCGCTGCCGGTCTGCGCCCGGGTGATCCGGTACGGGTCAGCGGGCTGCGCGATGCTCGTGGCGAAGTGGTGGCCAGCCGCATCGACCGGGCGCCCGGCCTCAAGGAGGCCAGTGCCATCGGCTCGGTGGATCGCAGCGGCTATCTCCAGGGGCTCAAACTCAGCAATCACCCAGGCCCGGCGCAGGAAATGCTGGTGCGCGGCCAGTGGTCCGGCCGCGAGCTGGACGTGACCCAAAGCCGCCCCGACCCGAGCCTGCCCTTCATTGGCCGGGCACACAATGCGGTGATCGAGGGCCTGGTACAGGGCCGGCAGGACCGCCATTTGGTGGTCGGTGGCTTTAATGTGACGCTGGCGCGCGACACCGTGTTTGTCGGTGTGCAGCCTTCGGAGCTGGCGCTGGATCGACGCGTGCGGGTCAACGGCGTGTTCACCGGCGCGCGGGACGTGAAGGCAACGCGTATCGAATTGCCCCGCGAGCGCTCCGATTCGCCAGCCAGCAATCAGCACGGACGACTCCGAACCAGCGAGCAAAACACGGACGACTCAAGTGGCTCGAGCAACTCGAGCGGCTCCAACAGCTCCAACAGCTCCAACAGCTCCAACAGCTCCGGCAACTCCGGCAACTCCGGCAGCTCGGGGAACACGGGCAGTGACAGGAGCGGCCGCTCCGAGAGCGAAGGCAGTGTCATCGACGATACTCGCCACGGGGGCAATGACAGTCATGGCGGTGGCGACCAGCAAGAAAGCGTGGACAGGTCCGGCAAGTCAGAGCGTATCGAGAAGGTCGAGCAACCCGACAAAGTCGAGAAAATGGAAACAATAGAGAAAGTCGAAAAGGTCGGACGTCCGGAGAAAGTCGAGAAAGTTGAACGGCCAGAAAAAGTCGAGAAAGTAGAAAAAGTCGAGAAAGTAGAAAAAGTCGAGAAGGTAGAAAAAGTCGAGAAGGTAGAGAAAGTTGAAAAGGTCGAGAGGGGCGAGAAGGTCGAGCAGGTTGAAAAAGTCGATCACTCTGGCAGGTCGGGTTAAACAGTGCAGTCATGATGCACTATCGTCATAAGTAACTAGGCTGGGTAAATCACGCAACAAAGCATGCGTGTGAACTTCGATGACGGAACACACGAGGTGAACATGGGCCCCAAGCGCACCCTGCTCGTCGGTTTGCTTGCCAACCTGGCCTTGCCAGCCTTGGCCGATACCTTCACGACCTCGATAGGAACCGACTACTCTCGGGGCGACTATGGCACCGGTACTAATTCCGAAACCTGGTACGTCCCGCTGGTGGGCAAATACGAAACCGGTCCCATGACCTACAAGCTCACTGTGCCCTGGCTGCGCATCACCAATCCGGCGGTCGGCCCTGACGGCGAGCCGTTGCCCGGCGGCTGCGGCAAAGTGGAAAGTGGTTTGGGCGACACTGTCGCTGGTGCCGACTATGCCGCGCTTGACGGCAGCGTCGGCGGGCTGTTCGTGGACCTGATCGGCAAGGTCAAGTTGCCCACAGCCGACGAAGACAAGTGCCTGGGCACCGGCAAAACCGACTATTCCGCCCAGGTCGATGTCGCTAAAGCCTTCGGCCCTGTGACCGGGTTTGCTACCTTGGGCTGGAAAAAGTACGGCGACCCGTCGGACTCCGACTTCGACAATCCGATATTCGCCGGCCTGGGCTTCGCCATACCCGTGTTCGCGCGCACCACGGCGGGCGCGTCCTACGACTGGCGGCAGAAGATCGTTTCCACGGGCGACCAGATCAAGGAACTCACCCTCTTCCTCACGCACAAGCTCAATCAGAACTGGAAGTTTCAGTTGTATGCCGTCAAGGGGTTTTCCGACGCCAGCCCGGATGGCGAGGCTGGATTGTTGCTCAGCCACGCTTTCTGATACCCCCCGTTGCCTGTCAGGTTATTTCCAACATTGATGCGTTTCACCGACTCGACCCAAGCCGGGTCCGCGCGGTGCGCTTCGAAAAACCTGCCAGGCCAGCCAGCGTCTGACAGGCTCTTTGATTCGCCCCTGGTTACCTGGGTAAATCCGAATGTCAGCTCCTGGTCTATTCCATTGAAAAAAGTCGTCTCGATAAACCGGCCGATCGGGTGAGGGGCGATTCTCCAATGGGTTAGGTTGATGTTTTTGCTCAGCGCGTGCCTTAGTCCTGATATTTGGTCGTTGACACTCGGGCTGACAACACTATGGCAGTGGCAGTGGCAGTGGTGGTCACGGTGGCGGAGGCGGTGGCGGTCATGCTGCTGGTCATGACGGTGACGGTCATGGAGGCCCGGGACGCGGCGGCGCTGACCATGGCGGTATTGCCGGGAACAGAGGCCCAGGCAATGCGCATGACAACGACGCTGACGATGCCGCAGATGCAGCCAGGGACGCTGCCAGAAACGATGCAGATGCAGCCCGAGATAATGCCAAAGCTGCTGCAGATGCAGCTAGAGATGCGGCCCGAGCTGATGCGGATGCAGCCAGGGATGCTGCAAAAGCCGCAGGTGTAGCGGGCGCAGATGCAACCAGAGATGCTGCGCGGGCTGCCGCAGATGCGACTAGAGACGCTGCCAAAGCTGATGCGCGCGCAGCCAGAGGGGCTATGGCGGACGCCCCAGACGCCCCGGACAGGGACGTGGCTGAGGTGCAGAACTAGGCCTGCAAGTTCCGCCATGAACACGGCAGGCATAACAGCAGAAAACGTCCCGCAAGCTTAAGGGACGTATCGGCAAAGAGTCGCAAGCCCTGAAGCGTCGCGGGGTTTGCGACTTCTTTTCGAAATCTGTCGCACGGTCCGAAACACTGACGAGGATGGCGGCAGTGGGGACGGAGCTGGACGGGTAAGCAATACAATCCCAGTCGTTCACAAAACCCGGAGCCCTCCCGTTTTTGTGGCGCAGGGGCAGGAAGTTGGACTCAGCTGTCCACCGACCGCTTTTGGTCGATTCTGTTGAAAAAGTCGGCGAAGGTTTCCACGGCAGAAAAGTACGCGCTTGAGATTGAAATCTTTACTTTTAGTAGAGGATTCCGGGCTCAGATTTCGTGTAGCTGCGCGCAAAAAAAGCGTTTTCAGCAGTCAGTACGCGAGTAGCTTGGAAGGACCGACTGTTTTCAACAGAATCGGCCGATTTCAGCCTGTCGCGAAGGACAGAAAACCCAAAGCAGCCCTTCGCGAAAGGCTGCTTACGACTGTGGATTCAACACACTGGATTTTGTGTAAGTGGGATCTCGGTTACACCGGCGCTAGCAGCACCTTGGGTGCTGCATTTGAGGCTTGAGACCACGCATTTCGGTCAGCCTGGGGGCGCGCTACACAGATTAGCTGCTGGCGTGATCGGTCGCCTTGGCTTTGCTTTGAGCTACAGCGGCTTCAGCCTTCTGTTTCTGTGCAACCTGGTAGGCTTCCATCGAGACTTTCCGGGCCGCCTCCATACGATTGAACGTCTTGTCACCACCACCTGTGGCCATCGCCAGAGAAGAAGCGGTCAGAGCGGCGATTACGAAGAGAGCTTTCATGGATTTCATTTGGGTATCCTCAAGTAAAACTTTTTGAACTGCTAACAGCGGAATTTATTGGCTAAAGCCGAACTTCCTTGTTCAACCTGGCTTCACCATCCAGCCAGGGCGGCGTTTCCTGCTTTCCAGGTGCCTTGTTCCATGCGCGCTTCGGTGTCTCTGTTTTTTGCCCAGGCAGTGAGCAGTACCATCATCCCGAAWCCRCCGACGATGAGAACCGGATAGGCTGCCAGCAACTCCACCAGCGAGTACTTCCAGGCCAGCGGACGACCMACACCCAGCATGGCGGCATAGAACCACGACACGCCAGAGAACGCCCCCGAGAACAGCGCCAGCATGCGCAGGCTGAAGGAGAGTTTCAGTAACGAACCGGCTTTTTTCAGAGCGGGCATTACAGCGCTATGCAACAGGAAGCCGTTAAAGGTCAAYAGCACAACTATGCCAATTTTGGCTTGTAGTTTTGGATTGAGGAAATACTCCATCCCCTTGCCGGCATAATCGATCCCGACGATACCAATGCCCGTAATCCAAAGCGCTACAAGTGCAAGCGATACGGTTTTTTGAAGGCTTTCCATGTGCGCGTCATCGTGGTGACTTGACGCACCTCCCTTCAGGAGTTGCTTGATCATTGCAATGTCACTGGTCAAAACCAGCCCGATTGCCACACAGCAGGCGATAAGATGAAAATATACAACGCCCAAACGCAAATATTCCACGGTGGACGAAGAAAACATACTAAGTTCCATGGTTACCTCTTGGTTATAATGGTGGATCAACTTGGCTCTCGGCACGGCATAATTGGAGTTTGCCGTTCCTGATTGCAGTTAAGATCCAGCAATTACTATTAATTAGTCTTGCGGCATTACGCTGCCAGGACAATAGCGATTTTCGCGAATGAACTTTTAATCATTCGTTCATGTCCATTTTCAGGTAACAAAAAACATCATCCGCACTTTGTGCATATGAGGTTTAACTTCCACTTCTAGGGGGGCAGGCGAGGCCCGGAACTCTATCGGCGAGCCGATCAGGCAATGCTGGTGGGGTCGGCGGGGCTTCCACCCCATTCGAGGAAACGGATCTTGTGAACTTCACCCTCGCTGTCTTCGTAGACCAGGGTCACCGGTACCACGCCGGTCTTATCGGATGTATCGGTGCGCTGCAGTACTCGTTTCACATCGATGTCCATTCCGTAGTGGTATTCAACGGCTGAGACATGCGCGCCAGGTTCTTGCAGATTGTTCTGGTCGAAGACACTGGGTGCGAGACTGGATATCACGGCACTGACAATTGTGGCCATGCTCATAAGGCTGTACCTCTACTTAAGTTCGCTTGACGGGGACCTAATGTGACACATGGAGTAACTGAAGTTCACTTTAACGCGACGAACGTGCCTGCCTGAAAAGCCTGATAGTGGCTGTAAACTCCCGGCAATTCCCCGCGCTTGACGCCCCCCGACCATTCGTCCTTTAAACCCCGTATTTGTTGGAGAAACTCCTTTTTCTGCCTGTCGCGAAGGACTGGAGACAACCCAAAACAGCCTGTGAAAAGTGGCTGCAATTTGGCTGGGTTGTTTTTCTTTAGGCCTGATTTCGTCCTTTCCGGGTCCCTGTTATCAGCCGAACACATCGAAGAGTGACAAGACTGCCCCCGTGGAAAAATGAAGAGGATGAGTACCAAGGTTTGGATTATCGGCTTGCTACGCACGGGAGTGATCCGCCGGAATAGGCAGTGAATCGCGCTCAAGACTTTCGGTGACTAGAAATCTTGTTGCCATAGTGCCCAACCCAAAAGCTATCACGCTGATGAGAAGGAAACTGACGATGCAAAACCACCGCAGGAAATTGAGTCGGTTGGTGGGGGCAATCGAGTCAGTCATTCTACGGCGCAGGCGCTTAAACACTGCATCGGCTACATGCATAGGGAGTACCCCTAGGTGTGCTGCTTATCTTGTTGTAGCAGCTTCAACTACCCAATAAAGCCCTGGATGAGAACACGGCATTCACTATGCCAAGAGTTGAACGCTTTTTGATTTCTGGCCGAAGTGATCCATATATGCCCAGCGACGGGCTTGAGGAGGTGCCGCTTGCGGTATTTCGCCAGCAACACTAAGCAGATAGCGCGGTATTAAAGCCCATATATGGGGATTATTTTCCCGGAGTGTGGGGATAGCGATTCCACAGGAAGCTTAAGATCGGCTCAGTAGCAGCGGCAAGCAGACGGCAGACTCTATCTGCTCTCATTGGGCACAGGCTCATCGGACGCCTACGAATTCCTCTCTGGTTCACCAGGCTGTCAGAGGAGTCCTCAGTCGCCTGCGAAAAGCCCATGCTTGTGTGCGTAGGCGTACAGATCTACGCGGTTCGTCAGGCCCAGCTTGCTGTAGATCGATGTTAAATGGTTGCGCAGCGTGTGCTCGCTGATGTGCAGCTTCTCGGCCACCGACTTGCCAGAGGCTGAGGGGGCACTGGCCAGTGATGCAATGGTTTGGTGCTCGCGGCGCGTTAGCTTGGCGATTTTTTGTTGCTCCGGGTCTATATCGCGCTCGGCTTTCTTGCGCGCCAGTTCAAGGAAGATTCGGCTGGTCGCATTGCGGTCAATCCAGAGTTCGCCGTCATGCACTTTTTCTATGGCTTTGAGCAATGTTGATGCGGATGCCGACTCCCGCTTATCCACTACGCCACGTGCGCCCGCCAGCACCGCACTGTCATGCAGCGCCACGTCGCTCGACCCTGTCACGACCAGAATCTTGGCTTTGGTCTGGCTGTGCAAGTCGGCCAGCGACTCGATACAGTCCTCGCTGTCCAGGTCCAGCACCACCACATCCGGCGCGTATTGGTGCAGCGAAAGCAGGTATTGCGCCACCGACGCCACCGAGCCCGCCAGCGCCAACCTTGGTTGAGCGCTTTCCACCAGACGCTCAAGGCCCCAGGCCACGAGCGGTAGAGCTACTAACAGGACTTGAATTGGCATGCGGCTCGCTGCCTCTTTAGGCGGGTTGTGTTAGCTGATCATGATAGCAATCGTTGCAGTCCTTAGCTTTTTTCTATAGCGCATCAGTCCCCCCTCCCATGACATTTGTCCCGTAAAACACTGTTTTCATGGGTGATTGACTCCTAGAAAAAAGGGATAGCGCACTCATGTAAAAAACAGCGGTCGTTTTTAGACTTCTGTCATGAAAGACGCACACCGAATTGAGCCCCGTGAACAAGTCACCCTGTCGCTGCAACTGATCGGCGGGGGCAACGGTGTCACCCGTGACATCAGCGCCTCCGGTTTGTATTTCGAAACCGATAGCGAGCAGCAGGTGGGTAGCTTGATTGACTTCGAGATCGAGCTCGAGACTCCTGGCGGCCCCATGAAGTTCAAGGCGCAAGGACAAATCGTGCGCATTGAGCCGCTGGGCGGCAGGGCCGGGGTGGGCGTGAAGCTGCTGGCCAGCCGGCTGGTGCCGGTTGAGTGAGCTGTTCGTGGGGTGAGGAGGAATCGGCTTGCGGCTGTTGGCGGCCACAGCGGTTTTTTGCTCTGAGTAACATTCTTGGGAGAAAGACATGGCTAGCACCACAACTACCAGCGGCGGAACCGTTACCTCGTTTTCCAACACGCCGCAGGCGAAGGATGACGTCTTTAGCACCACTGAAAATATGCTGGGGGTCATGTATTGGGACGTCATGTCTAATGACCTCGGCGGCAACGCGAAGTCACTCTGGTCACTCGACAACGCGGTAAGTTCTTCTACTGCCACCAAGGCTTATGCTCCGGCCGACCTCCTGACCCAGGATACGGCGAGGGCTGAGGCGGCGAGTTCTGACACCAGTAAGAATGGTGCAAAGATCTGGATCACCTCGGACGGGAAGGTCGGCTACGACGCCGCTACTTTCTCCCCTGAATTCAAGACACAACTCCAGGCGCTTGCTGCTGGCGAGCTCCTGACGGACAGCTTTACCTATGCGATTCGTCTCGGCAACGGAACGCTCAGTTGGGCCACCACGACAGTGCAGTTTTCGGGCGTGAATGATGGTGTGACGATTAGCATGGGCGAGCAGGCCGGCATGGTGACCGAAGACGCCGACACCACTGCGAGCGCAACCGACACACTGACGGCCAGTGGCACGATTGTCTTCAAAGACGTCGACCTGAGTGACACGCACATGGCGACGTTCGCGCCGGTGGGGGGCAACGCTACTCATCTTGGTACGTTCGAGCTCTCGGCGGTAAGCGAAGCAGCGAATGCGGCCAACGGTTCGGTGCAATGGACGTACAACCTGAGCAATGTGGCGGCGCAGTACCTGGCCCAGGGCCAGACAGTAACCGAAACTTACGTGGTCACCATCAGCGATGGTCATGGTTCGTCGGTTACGCAGAATGTGACCATCACCATCACTGGCACCAATGACGCGCCGACGGTGACGGCGGCAGAAGTCGAAAGCGGTGCGGTGGCCGAAGACGGCACCACGGTGACCAGCGGCAGCTTCGCCTTCGGCGACGTGGACCTGGTCGATGACGCACATGTGGCCAGCGTGAGCGCACCGTCCGGTGCGCTGGGTACGCTGGTGGCCAATGTGAGCGACGAGAGCACGGGCGACGCGGCGGGCAGCGTGGGCTGGACCTATACGCTGAGCAACGGTGCGGCGCAGTACCTGGCCGAGGGCCAGACCAAGACCGAAGTGTTCACGGTGACGCTGACCGACGACTTCGGGGCGGCGGTGACCAAGGACGTGACGATCACCATTACCGGTAGCAATGACGCGCCGACGGTGACGGCGGCAGAACTCGAAAGCGGTGCGGTGGCCGAAGACGGCACCACGGTGACCAGCGGC
>NZ_JBFUIH010000051.1:0-35770 GCF_056401975.1 Pseudomonas sp. P4_C8
GAACACGTTGCTATAAAAGCAGAGCTATTCCATATGGACAACTGCTTTTTCCAATACTCGAGAAACCCGATTCTTCTTACATCAATCGGCCCAACTTGGCTAGTCATTTCTACCGAAGCATTAGACGTTCGTACCAGCCGTTATGGCAGCTTCTAAATTCGATATTTCTACACAGCCCGACCCAACCTACAGCAAACCTTCTCTGTTCGTAGTTTTGTCGCATGCAACTTGGATGGCCGCCATGTAAATCAAAAATATCTCTATATAAGATAAAATATCCGTGAAAGAAATATCATTAGCAACATCATTATGGTGAATAATATTGTTGCGCTTATTGACTATTGACAAAACAAGATCCTTGTTTTGCTCAAAGACGGGCTCATTCACCAGATTTATACCGAGATAACGAAATAGCTTTAGAGTCCTATAGGGATTAGCGGAGAGCGCATCCGAAATACTATCTTTTGCATGGATTAATGTGGCATTTTTAAATTTAAGATCTTTGTCTTCTATTTTTTTTGCAGTTTTCCACAGGAGAAAATTGTGAGGTATACGAGCTTCATTGAGCCGAACACATAAATCCTTATGAATTTCGCTAGCGGTATCTTGCAAAAAAGCCTCAAGGTATGTGCAAATGTTTATCAGGTAAGATTTTACGAAAAAATTAACATTACTCACAAACAAAAAATCCGGAGACTCTTGAAGCACTCGACGTTCTGAAGTTTTTATGATTTCTGCTAATGAAGTGAAAAGCAGCTCATATTTTTCATAATATTTATTGTTGCTCATTAATTGCCGCCTCAAGCAACTCGTTCCACTTTGCCCTGCGCTTTACAGTTTTCGATTTTTCTTGAAGTCCCCCTGACAATGTTTTCTGGAACTCAATGCTGCCACACAGAGTCGCATACGCAGTGCGTATGTTTGACGAGTATTTTTCAATTATTTCGTCTGGCAACTCACCAACGGTAGTCATGACCAAGTCATAATGTACAAGTCCCTTTCGTCTCTTTTCAGCCAATGGATTTACAAAGGCGTCATCGCCAAATACAWCCAAGCATATTGACAAAGATCGTTTGAATTTCTCCCTAAACCTAGCAATTTCCTCCAATTCAAGATTTGCGTGTTTTTCCATGTAGTCATCAAGAAATACTTTTAAGTTACTGCTGGAGAACCCATCGAGAGCTTTATCTGCGGAAARCGCAAAATATCTTAATACCTGCTCTTCTGGTTCCAGGCTATCTTTTTTTGAATTGCTCTTGTCTGAAAGTCCGAATCTCGCGATAACGGGCACCAATGCAAGCTCCGCCAAAAGTGCATCAAGAGGCCCCGGATATATTGCATGTCGAATTTCCTGGTCAGACAACTTCACCGCGCCTTGGTTGAGACGGGAAAAAATCTCTCGAATAAGTGGCTTGGGATTATCTTTTCTCAGAATTATACAACGTATTGTTGTAGTCTCTAACTCAGACTTATACTCGCCCAGCTCCGAAAACCTCTTCCCTTCAAGCTCCTTGAAGGCTGTTAACCCCTCAAGAGGGAACTCATCATTAAGAAATTTTCTAATTGTGGTAAGACGCTGTACACCGTCGATTACCATATGACTTCCATCATCGTACTCTGCAAAATAGCAGGATGGGAGAGGAATCCTCATTAAGCAAGATTCAATAAATTTAGAAGATCGCTCCCACCCATCCTTGTCCCACTTATACTTTCGTTGAAACTCAGGATCCAATCGCAACTTTGAAGGTTTGGCATCAATTCTTGCTACTAAGGTTTCAAAGGGGTAATCGATTGGATAAAGATTAAGCATCTTGCTTTCTAAGCCACTGGACATATCCACCTCGATCATGCGATTAGTTTTAAACAATTCATGCTTAGCGAGCTTTTTCGCAACGCAACGCAAAAGAAAACGAGAAAATTAAAGCACTTTAAGTGATCTTGCAAGAACATTTTATGCTTTAGTAAGGGAAAACATTTTTCTGAGATTAACGTGTACTTTGGAAAAAATACAAGTGATTTGGCATTGTTAGTCGGAAGAACCAAACATTGAGTTTTGGCGGGAATGCCTTCGGGACGAATACCGCGCGCTTCTGCTCGTTTCGAATGGCGGTTTAGGGTCGAACGCGGCCGATCATCACTACGATGTGGCCGCCCCCATCCCTGCATTAGATAGTCAGTACAAATGCAATGCTTGTTGGTTGCAAATGGTGGTCGCGTCCGCGTACATATCAACTGTAGCTTCGGCGATCCCTAGAGGCGAGTTAACGGAACGGTTTCCAAATATCCTACCCGGCCTCCTTGAGGCTTTCTAGAACACAATCAATCCAAGCCACCCCAGCTTTCATTAGCTCGCGGGCTTTCCCCTCGCTAACATGGTGATATTTTCCTACCCGAACTGCCGGCCATTTCGCCCCGAAGTACAGCCAGACAATATCCCCCATCTGCTGATCACGTTTACACAGGCGAGCCAACGCGGCATCCACGACACAGGCAAGCTCGTCGGTGATGCAGTACGATTTGGCAGGTGACGGCATTGCATCGCGCATCAGTGCCAACATGGGCGAGGCATAGCTGGGGATTCCCCTTCCATCCATACGCCACCATCCCCATTGCTCTAAAAGGTATTCCGTATCGCCTAACGGGTGCAGCGCTGGTTTTCGAATCATCATGTGTTGTACCCCTTAGTCCCCGGTGAAATTCGCCCCGCCGACACCGCGACGGTTGTTCTGTTGGTAGTACGCAGCCGGGCCGGATAACAATGGCCCCCGCTTCAGCACATCAATTTCGCGCTGAGCCTGCTGCAACCTGAGGCTGAGCTGTGTCACCAATTCATCTGTAGACAGCATCTGCCGACTCCCCGCCATGACCCAACCTGAGCCATTGCAACTGATGCAAACCAACTCATGAAACACCCCTTGCACCACGGCTTTTCCCTTGCAGGTCAAGCAGTGCTCCAGCTCGATCTGCGCCTTACGAAAGCCAGGGGCCTGGGCTTTTTTCATGTTTTCAAACCTCGCCCTTAACAAATTGCGAAAACGACTCGCAGGCCGCGCCATTCAAGGCGTCTACGAGGGTTTGCGAATCTTCATATCTAGCACCTGTCTGCGCGTGGATCTTCTTGAAGCCACGGCTATCTAACCAGTGGTGCCACTTCACCAGCGCCAACCGACGCTGCTCCTTGGCCTGGGTATTGATGTAGGTCGAGGCGATCTTGCCGAGGGAGTGGTTCAACAGCATCTCGCCGATGTGACCGTCGACGCCGAGGTCGGTCCACGCGGTACGCGCCACCTTGCGCAAGTCGTGACTGGTCCAAGCGCCCTGCCCCAGCCGAGTAAACACTGCACTGGCCTCGTTATCGCTCAGTGCCTTCCCTCGGCGGGACGGAAACAGGAATGGTCCCTCATATCCTTGAGCCGCCTGCCGCTCACGGTAGCGGCGCAGCAGCGCGCAAACTTGGTCGGTCAGCGGCACCCGAAGCTCGGTCTTGCTCTTGGTGTGTTCAGCCGGCAAAAACCACTCGCGCTCAGGCAACGTGATGTCGGCCCAGCGCGACTGGCGGGTTTCGCCGATACGGGTGCCGTGGCACAGCATCATCAAGGCCAGCATGGCGTCCCCTGGCGCACTCTCGAAGCGTTTGGTGAGCAGGACCACCAACTCGGGTAATTGGACATCGCGCAGGCGGGCGGGTTTGGGCAGAATCCGGGCCGTCGTGAAGTGGATGAACTTTAGCTCGGCCATCGGGTTGACCGGGATCAGGTCCAGCTTGCGCGCCTGCCGAAAGGCCGCCGCCAGCAGGCGGTACAACTGCTGGACGTACGACAGCGACAACTCTTCCTGCGCTGGCCACATCAGCAGTTGGTCGAGGGTCTGGGCGTTGACGTCTCGAATCAACAGATCATCCAGCCGCGGCTTGAGCTGGCATTTGATGGCCGACTTGCCGGCCGCGCGACGCTTGACCGAGAGCGCGCGGGAACGGGCCATACGATCAGCAAACCAATCCAGCAGTTCGCCGACGGTGACCCACCCCGAAACGCTGGCGGCGCCATCGGCCGCCACGCGCAGGCGCACGGCTGGTAACGCCGCGACCACCTGCTTGGTGGACAGTTCGGGAAAGGCGCCGATGCGGTGCCACTGGCGTTTGTTCAGCAGGTACCAAGAGCCGCGCACGCGATTCTTCGCATAACGGAAGTGCAATGCGGGGTGACTGGCATCACGCAGGTCGCGCACATGCTCAAGCTTGGCATTGCGCTGAATCTCGGCGTCGGACAGTTTTACGGTCAAGGTCTTGATCAGGGCGCTCAATCGGTCGCCTCCGCTTGGGGGAAACGGTCCACCACCTCGAACGTTGAAGGCCACATCCACGCGCCATACCGCTTGGCCATGGCCTGATTCGCGAACATTGCCAACGCGTGGTCCGGTGTATCACTCAGGTCCAACTTGAAAGAGCAGCAGAACACGGCAAACCGATAGTTTGCCGGATCCGGAACAGCCAAGCGGCGATTAGGTATTTCCAAGCTGATCCCCATCAGAAGCCCTCCTTACCGCGTTGAGATTCCCACTCGAATGCCACGCCAATGCAACCGTTTTCGCGGATGCGGTCGACACAGCGCGCGCCAATGGCATCGTTCAATTCGGCAGGAGACAGGTTGCTGACGATGATCGTCGGACGGCATTGCTCGTAACGACCGTTGATAATGCTGAACAGCGTGGCCAGCTCAAACTCGCTCTGCTTGGTCGCGCCGACTTCATCAAGCACCAGCAGATCCGCGCCGATCACCTCTCGTAAAATGTGCGCCTCGGACTCGCCAGAGCGATCATTGAAACTCGCCCGGATATCGCCGATGAGTGTGCCCACCGTGCGGTAGATCGCCTTGACCATGCATTCGTTGATCAGGTAACTGGCCGAGGCAATGGCCAAATGGGTCTTGCCGGTGCCGACCTTCCCCAGCAGCAACATGCAGCGACCTTCCCGACGATGTTTCGAAAAGTTGTCGACGTAGTCGGTGCACGCATCCAGAGCGATCTGCTGCGCCGGATTCGACACGGCGAAATCGGCAAATGTCTTTTTCGCGAAACGCTGCGGAATCCGCGCACATGATTGCTGGACAATCCGAAACTGGAAGCGCTTGCGCTCAAGTTCTTGCATGTCGCGTTTATTGCTCGCGCAGATGGGGCAGCCAGACAGGCTGCCGCCCTTGAGGATGACCGCCGAGTACTCGCCGTGGTCCAAGCAGTTCGCTGGCTGACGGCTGATGACGCCGAATTTGCGGTCTATGTGAGCACTGAGGTTAGAGACTGAAGGTGCCATTGGCGTTCTCCTTGGTGCCAGCCTTGTAATCGCGAGTGTCGAAGCCAGAGTGGCGACTGACTGGAAGTGAATGTGCGGGGCCGACCGGCTTGTCAGGGAAGATCCCTGTCCATCCGTTGCTGATCGAAAGGGCCAGCACGGAATCGGGGGCTGGGTGTGTCGCCAAGGCCTTGGCCTGTTGTTCGCAGCTTTTGGCGGTGAGGGGTTTGTGGATTTCCTTGCGGTGCTGGCACCAGTCAGCCCAAACCTCGACGCTGACGTTTTCCGGCTTGGCCATCAGCGGATCAAACTTTGCTGATTTGCCCAGCGCGTTAGCGCCCTGCTTTTCCTGATTACTGGTTACCTGATTGGTACCCTGATTACTGGTACCCTGATTTGTCGGAGATTTTTCCGACCCTTCTCGGATTTTTTTCCGACCCTTTTCGGATATTTTTCCGACCTTGCTCGGAGATTTTTCCGAGGTAGATCGGATTTTTTTCCGACCCTCAAACACATCAGAGGTCGGATATTTTTCCGACCCGTCCAGCTTGCGATTCCACTCTTTGGCCTTCTCGGTCAAACGAAACAAACTGATGTTTGAAGTGTGGGATAGTTCGATCAGTCCTGCGGTCTCGAGCCCTTTGAGAAGTCGGTATGCGGTGTCTGGTTTGTCGGTGAGCAGGGGCAATTCCTCCACGATCTTTGCCTTGCTCAAGGCAAAGAAAATACCGTGATCGGTCTTGATTGGCCTTGCCCAGCTAGGACACTCGTAAACAAACGAAAACAGCAGCGCCTGCTGCGAATTCAACCCCCATTCCAACGCTTTCACCTGGTTAATCGTGATCGTGAACTGCATATCAGCCCTTCCCGCCTAGCGGTCGGGCTGGGCGCTTCGACTTGTGCAACTCGATCAGTGCGGTCACCTCCTCGTGCCGGGCAGCCAGGTGCTTGGCATGCAAGGCCAAAATCTCCGATGCTTCCATGGCCGTGATTTCGCCATCCTCCAGCGCCAGGGCAAGAAACTGGTCAACCCGGCCGCGCTTCACAGAAGTACGCAAAGAGCGCTGGTGCATGTCTACGTTGTCCAGATCGCCAACCTCAGGCAGGCGAACAAATACGCCGCCGTACATCGCGCAGATGTAGTCTGGTAAGCGCGTGGTGCCCTGCTCGCTTTCGAGGACGTACACCTCCTCATCGCTAAGAGGAACAACACCGCCGCTCTCATAAACCTGATTCTTAAAACGCTTCAGTTCGAGACTGAGGCGAGCTGAAGCGCATACCTGGCCGCCTGGGTATTTCTTTGCGACCTCGATCACCACTGCGCGACGGGTTTCTAGTACTGGCGATTTCATTGTCTAGTTTTCTCTCGGCGCCATTGCGCTCAAAGTTGGCTCATTAGATGGGCAGCATCCGGCGACGCGTCCTTTTCGCGCTTTGAACCGGGAACGGTCTAAGCTCTTCCGCTGTGTATGAGCCATCTGCGTGCTCCGTAACAAAAACCTCACGCCCTGACTGCAGAGCTTTATTTATTGAACTTTGGGTCATGCCTAACAAATTACCGGCCTTGGTCTGCCCCTTCTCGGTAGCAAATTGGCTGAGGGTGAGTTGACGCACTGTCCGGTCTCCGGTGGTGTATCTGAACGGACAATATCTCCCATGGAGCTTTTTTAATCAACTCCAATGGAGATGGATAAGTATCTCCACCGGGAATACTCTTCGGAAATGAAAAACGACAGACGACCATTACTTGAATGGGAAAAGGCGGAGTGCACCGCATTAAAAGCGGAGCTGGCTGCCTACAATGCGCGTGCCCCTAAAGGCGAGAAGCTGACTCAAGAAGAGATCGCACTCTCCGTAGGCATGAGCCAAGGCACGCTAAGCAGTCACTTGAACGGTAGCCGTGCGCTCAACAAGGAAATGGCAGCTGAGATAGCTAAAATGCTCGGCATACCCGTAGAGAGATTCAGCCCACGGATCGCGAAAGAAATCTCCGAATTGGCGATTGCCGCCAATGCTGTTCCACCAGCCGAATCATTGCAGTCAAACGTCGAGCCTGGCCCGCCAATTACCAGCGCTCCTCGTCGAATCGATGTTGTTGGAACGGCACAACTCGGTCACGAAGGCTACTGGACAAGTCTTGACCAGGCTGCTGGCTGGGTTGAGACCTACTCTAGGGATGAAGACGCCTATGCACTCCGACTCAAGGGTGACTCAATGGCTCCGGCAATTCGTAGTGGTTGGATCGCCGTCTGCGAGCCCAATCACCGCCTAGTGCCAGGTGAGTATGTGATGGTCACCACCACTGATGGGCAGAGCATGGTTAAAGAACTGCTCTTCGAAAACGAAGAAGATGTCAGCCTCATGTCGATCAACTCGGCTTACGGTGAGAGGCTGACAGTAGCTCGGATTGATATCGATAAAATCCATTACGTAGGCGCAATCCTTGCCCCTAGCAAGGTGCTGGGCAGAATCTAAATTTGAGCCCTTCAACTTGTCATTAATTCCCCTAGGTACCTCCCTCCTGAAGCCCGCTAGTTGCGGGCTTTTCTCTGCTAAATAATTGTTTTTAATCGTTAATATTTAGCGCTTACGCAGCAAGCCATTCACTGTATATCCATACACAAAAGGAGCAGTGCTATGGCAAAACCACAAAACAAACCAACACCGCCAAACTCGTTTGACCTTCTCGGACTCCGCATCCAAAAAATCATCAGCTCCCCCGCTGCCCAAAAACGAAAGATGGCAGTCATTCGAAGAGGCGCGGATGAGTGCCAGGAGGACTGGAAACGGCTCCTTGACGACATAGCCGATACCGAGCACGTAACATTGAGTAGAGAAGAAGACGGCGCCGCCCGCGTCTCCTGGAGCCTCCCGGCCAATATCTGATCGCCAAAAAACTCGCGCAATGCGGGTTTTTTTAGGTCCATCGGAATATTTATCTCCCGTGGAGTTGACTTAGTTAACTCCACGGGAGATATTTAAGCCATCGCCACGAAGCAACCCGGCGATGCGGGATCTCCCGCCGCTCTTTAACAATCAGCGCAACAAACAACAGACCGCATTGCCTCTACCGGCGACCGGCGAGCAGACAGGCCCGAAAGCCTGCCAACGACAGGAACAACCTGGACGGCTGCTCGATGGTGAAACGCCTGAACCGTGTGAATGACCTGGCAAGCAATGCGTCCCGCCCCTCCGGCGGCAATAGGACGGAAATTTTCACTGATGCACCTGGTTACCGGGTGCATTGGGAAAACAACCGGGAGATAGCCATGGGTAAGTTTGAGCTGGGCCATGAGGATGGCTGGTCTCGCAGGTTTTTCGAAAGTTTCACTACCTTCTATGACAGGCCTGACCTGATAAAGCTGGTAATTGCTGCTTACGATAAAGCAGGTGCGGCTGCAGCACTGTCAGCAAGATTCTATGTGGCCCACGGTGGGGAAAGCAGAAGATTGACGGCGGTTTGGGATGAGGCAGTTGCTCAATCGTTTGAGCGAGTGCTTGCCTGTCTTGCTGGAAATTACGACCAAGAGCCAATCCATGAGGGAGAAGACATAAATCTTCCAGAACGGCCCGATTTCGAGATGTGAACGTACGAAGTTTCAGGTCACAGATCAACCTGCGCCAAACGACAGCCTGTCGCTAACTGCCCGAACCTCTCTTTGAGAGCGCATCGGTGAGCCCTGAAGCACAACGATTGTTGGATGGTCCGTGCGCCATCGCTTCAGGGTTCACCGATGCGGATGAGAACACACCGGGCGCGCACCGGCCCCCTGCATTCCCCCAACACATTGAGGATTGGCAACCATGTAACCGACCGATATCGAAGCCCGCCCAAAGGCGGCACCTGCGATCACGTAGGGAGGTCTTCGTGACGCAATCAAAGCCCGGTTCCGATCGGGCTTTTTTACGCCTGCCTTTATCCGTCAGCACTCTTCCCGGCGCCCAACGGCAACCAGCAGGCAGGCAGCCTGAGTGCTGACGAATACACGCAACCCACATTGAGGAATCGCCATGAACCAGACGATCAGACAGAGCCAAGCAATCCTCCAGGGGTTGCGTTTCCAGACGCCCCTAGCCACCAACGAAATGTACCAACGCATAGGTCGTGATAAGCCCGTTCGCATACTGAACTACAGAGTTGCGCCACGCGGCGGCATCACATTTGAAGTAATCAAGCGCTCCACTGGCTCGGCAAACGGTGAGCCGTTTGGTCATAACAATGCCTGCCAGTTCACTGCCAGCCACAAAACAGCGAAAGCGTTCGCTAGCACGCTTCTGCGCTGGACCATCGGTTCCGCGCTCCTGCTGATCTTGTTCGCCTACTTCGGCGCAGGACATTGAAACGGTCCAACCAGCGGGTACACCAGCAGGTTCGTCTGCGCATTCGCCAGCCTCAATTCAACCTTCCCCCCAGTGGCCTGTTGGCCATCCCGGAGAAACAGCCATGCCCATTTCCACCGACACCGCAGCATTCCTCGAAGAGTTGAACGGCGGCGCATTCGCCAACCAAATAGGCCACGCCCTTTCCGAAGTAGCCGCCGGGGTGGTTGATCACGGCAAGGCCGGCAAGCTGGTCATCACTCTGGATTTCAGCCAGATCGGTGAATCGAGCCAGGTGAAGATCAAGCACAAGCTCGACTACAAGGTGCCGACCAAGCGCGGTACCCGCAGCGAGAACACCAGTCTGGACACGCCAATGCACGTTGGCTCCGGCGGCAAGATCACCCTCTTCGCGGAGACGCACGAGCAAATCTTTAGCCGTGAACAAGCCCCTATCACTCCCCGCAGCTAACCGCTCGACCATCAAGGAACTAAACAATGCCTCTGACCAAAGAAGCGATCCAGCTCATCACCGACACCGCACTCGAAGCGAGCGGCAAAGCGCTGTCCACCCTCACGCCGACCGTTGTCCTGCCCGAGGGCTGCCAGGTGGTGACCCTGGAGAAATGGCAAGCCGGTCGCAGCCGCTTCCGTGGCATTTACTCTACCCACTCGCTGGCCGACTTCAGCGCGTACGTCGCCGCCAGGGCAATCCCATCCGCCAAGGGCTTCATCGACCAGGACGAAATGACCTGCACGCTGCTGTTCAATCTTGGCACCGATGCACTGCCAGGGCATGCAGATGACCGCGCCGTTCTGAAACTGAAGGCATCGGCCGGCTACAAGGCCGCTCAAGGCATTGGCAGCCGGGTTATGACGCAGAGGGATTTGAGCGACTGGATCGAAGACTGGCATCAGTACCTGACACCAGTGGATGACGAAGGGAAAGAAATCCCAGTCGCCAGGGCCATTGCAGCTGTACGCACAATCACGGTCAAGGCGACCAGCGAATCCGAAACCACCGTCGGCGACACCAGCGCCAGCCGTAGCGCCATGGATCAGATCGAGGCCCGCAGCAAAGAAACACTGCCAGCGGCCCTGTTGTTCTGCACCATCCCTTACGAGGGCTTGACCGAGCAGCAGATCAACCTGCGGATTTCTGTGATCACCAGCGGCGTCCAGCCAGCACTTAAGCTGCGCTGGGTCGGGGAAGAGGTTCAACGCGAAGACATCGCGCAGGAGTTCAAGACCGTGCTCCAGCGCAATATTGGCGAAGCTGCTGCATTGTCCCTGGGTTCTTTCGATCCGAAGTAAGCACGACAGGCCGGGTAAGCGGCCTGTCCCACCTCACCTTTATCAATGAACAGAATCAACCTTCTGAAACTTCACCCAGAATTTGATCGATCTCCCACTCTGCGATCTTCTTCCCTTTCAAAACGGCGTGGTCATAACTTTCGTAGATGGCTTTTTCTCGCGAAGCCACGACCGGAGTCTCTGGATGCTCAACTGAGACACGTAAACTCTTTGGAATCGGATCGTCTGCACGCCCCCAAGTGAAATCAATCGTCGCTTTCACGCCACGATACTCGTGATTAACAGGCCACGGTCTGTCCACTAAAAGCATTTCACTCTCCTTGATCCGGCCCCATTGTCGGGCCAAACACAAATACCCCACTTCAACGAATCACGCCAGCCGGCGAGGATCCGAAAAACTCACACCTCAATCAGGTATGAGGCGTGCGCGCAAGTAATCTTCGACATTGTGAAGTGCTTGGGTCATTTCCGCCCAGTAAACGTCATCGGGACTATCCAAGTGGTACAGAACATTCCGGCGTTCTAGTAGATGCTCATGGCGAACGAAAGAGCCCTGTATTGAAATTTCAGAATTCAATGCATGCAGATATATCTGCACATAAATCACAAACTCACGCTCCAGTTTGAAGACGTGATCTATGAGTTTTTTAAGCCCAGTTCCCCATACAGCTTCCGCCTCAAGCATAGTGGCTTGTAGCGGGTTTCTAGCGTCGTCCATTGCTGTTAGCCGTCGACGGTAAGCTCGCGCAGATGAGTCATAACTGGCTCGTTTTGGGTCAGTAGATTCCACCTCACCTTCAAAAGGTACGGTTTCAAACGAAAATATCGCCGGAGACCTTGCTCTCTGTATCTCGTCTCGATGTCTGTAAAGCTCGATCAGTAAGCGCCGCGCAAGATCGTGGTCAGCGGACCCTCTTAGTTGGCGGCGCCAGGTATTAAGCCCTTCGCGACCAAAGTAATAAGCAACCGCCACGGCGGCGCCGCTGATGATAGTTCCGATAATGGAAAATACATCCTTTGTCAGAGTCCAGTCTGCGTCTGTCAACGCGAAGCAAATAGACAATCCCATTCCCCTTATTCCAGTGGCGAAACTATAGACGCGAGGTATCTCTGTGCCCACTGAAAATGCTGCGGTCTCGCGTGACGAGCGTCTGGTCACCCTTCCTATGTGGATCATCGAGGCCGTGCGTGCGGAGGTTCGACTTGAGGTTCACGTCTGGTCGGAGATGGGACGGCACGTTGAAGAGTCGTTGGCCCGTGGCGAACAGCCGCTGCCTTGCGATGTGAAGCTGCCACCTGCCACGGTGTTCTTCAAAGGCACCAAGGTCAGCACACTGATGCTCGGCATTCAGCAGCGTCTGAAATTCCCCGCGCACGCTCGCGAATTCGAAAAACCCTAAACCCACCCTCCACCGCCCGGGCATGACCCGGCATAGGACGCCCCATGCCCACAGAAAACAAACTCGCCCTGAAGCGCCAGCGCTGTGAACAGGTCGACATCAAGGTGAAGTCATGAGCGCACTCGCAAATCAGCAGGTCTTCCAGGTACCCGACCTCGACAAAGTAACTGAAAAACAAATGGCCGAGCGTTTGGGTACCACAACCAAAGCCCTGCAAACGCGACGAAGCCGAAACCAGATTCCTGAGGGGGTTTGGAACAAATTCGGCCACAACATTACGTATAGCATTAGGAGATACGACGAATGGCTCGAAAGCCTTTGGGTTTGCCCGCCGGGTTGGAAATCAGGGGCGATACCATCCGAATCCGTTTTAGTTGGGACGGTAAGCGTCGATCAGAAACACTCGCGCTGCCCACAACGAAGACGGGCATCAAGGCTGCCACCAGTCTTAGAGATCAAGTAATCAGCCTGATCAAGCATGGCTTGCTCGACGAAGCAAAATACGCTGAATTGTTCCCCGGTTCGGTTCTGTCTGGGGGCACGGAAGTGTTATTCGGGGAGTATGCCCAGGCATGGCTGAGTGCAAGAGAGATCGAGGAAGGCACGCACCTCAACTATAAGAGCGCGCTGAACCTGTACTGGATGCCACACCTTGCGCTGACTCGCTTGAGCGCGATCAGCACGATGACGCTTCGCAAAATCATTGGGGAAATCGAGTGGTCATCACCAGGCGTGAAGCGCAATGCCATGGTTCGGCTTAGCACTATTCTGGATGACGCTGTACGGGAGGAACTCATCGGGAAGAATCCCGCAGAGCTATTGGACGCGCCGAAGCGCAAGAGAAATGAGCCAGACCCATTGAGTCTGGATGAGGCCAACAAGATAATCGCAGAGCTTTACAGCATGGAGCACTGGCCGAGCACGATCTATGCGGCATTTTTCGAGTTCGCATTCTTCACCGGAATGCGCCCGCAGGAAATTATTGCGCTGCGCTGGGATGAGGTCGACAAGGAAAAACGCCAGGTGCATGTCTGCCGGGCGATAGCTCAGGGTGTCATCAAGGAGCGCACCAAGACGAAGAAAAACCGCTATGTGCTGCTCAATGATCGCGCACTGCACGCCCTGGAGTTCGCCGAGCAATATGCGAAACGCCGGAAAGCCGGAAGCGGTTCGGTAAAGGGTTTCCCCTACGTTTTCCCGCCTTCAAAGATGAGCGAGCACATCCGGCAGACCTCAGACCTGCACAAGCAGTGGGGTCCCGCATTGAAGAAGCTGACGATCCGTTATCGGCCGCCGTACAACTGCCGTCATACTTATGCGACAATATGCATAATGTCTGGCATGAATCCCGCCTTTATTGCCCAACAGCTCGGACACAGCGTCCAGATGCTGCTCTCGACTTATGCGCGCTGGTTGAACTCTAGCGGAGACTGGGGCGAGATGGAAAAGCTAAAAATTGCCCCAGGATTGGCCCAAACGCCAAATGCGCGGCTCGCAACCCATTGATAGGTAAAGTAATTGATCTCCACAGCTAACATCACGATGCAGTTCGGCGCCAAGCCGCTATTCGAAAACGTTTCGGTCAAATTCGGCGCGGGCAACCGCTACGGCCTGATCGGCGCCAACGGTTGCGGCAAGTCGACTTTCATGAAAATCCTCGGTGGCGACCTTGAGCCTTCCGGTGGCCAGGTCATGCTCGAGCCGAACGTGCGTCTGGGTAAATTGCGCCAGGACCAGTTCGCTTACGAAGAATTCACCGTGATCGACACCGTGATCATGGGTCACGAAGAGCTGTGGAAGGTCAAGGCCGAGCGCGACCGTATCTACTCGCTGCCGGAAATGACTGAAGAAGACGGCATGGCCGTGGCCGAGCTGGAAACCGAATTCGCCGAAATGGACGGCTACACCGCCGAATCCCGTGCCGGTGAATTGCTGCTGGGCCTGGGTATCGGCATCGAGCAACACTTTGGCCCGATGAGCGAAGTGTCTCCAGGCTGGAAACTGCGCGTATTGCTGGCGCAGGCGCTGTTCTCCGATCCTGAAGTACTGTTGCTCGACGAACCGACCAACCATCTGGACATCAACACCATCCGCTGGCTGGAAAACGTGCTGACCCAGCGCTCCAGCCTGATGATCATCATCTCTCACGACCGTCACTTCCTGAACAGCGTGTGCACCCACATGGCTGACCTGGATTACGGTGAGCTGCGTCTGTTCCCGGGCAACTACGACGAGTACATGACCGTGGCGACCCAGTCCCGCGAGCAACTGCTGTCGGACAACGCCAAGAAGAAAGCGCAGATTTCGGAACTGCAATCGTTCGTCAGCCGCTTCTCGGCCAACGCCTCGAAAGCCAAGCAGGCCACCTCCCGTGCCAAGGCGATCGACAAGATCCAGCTGGCCGAGGTCAAGCCTTCGAGCCGTGTGAGCCCGTTCATCCGTTTCGAACAAACCAAGAAGCTGCACCGTCAGGCGGTCATCGTCGAGCGCATGGCCAAAGGTTTCGACGGCAAGACACTGTTCAAGGACTTCAGCTTCCAGGTTGAAGCCGGCGAGCGCGTGGCGATCATCGGCCCGAACGGTATCGGTAAAACCACCCTGCTGCGCACCCTGGTCAACGAACTGACCCCGGATGCCGGTACTGTGAAGTGGACCGACGCCGCAGAACTGGGCTACTACGCCCAGGACCACGCACACGACTTCGAAGACGACTGCAACCTGTTCGACTGGATGGGCCAGTGGACCCAGGGCGGCGAGCAAATCGTTCGCGGCACCCTCGGTCGCATGCTGTTCTCCAACGACGAGATCCTCAAGTCGGTCAAGGTCATCTCCGGTGGTGAGCAAGGTCGCATGCTGTTCGGCAAGCTGATCCTGCAAAAGCCGAACGTGTTGATCATGGACGAACCGACCAACCACTTGGACATGGAATCCATCGAGGCGCTGAACCTGGCGCTGGAGAACTACCCGGGCACGCTGATCTTCGTCAGCCACGACCGTGAGTTTGTATCGTCGCTGGCAACCCGCATTATCGAGCTCAGCCCTAGCGGCGTGATCGACTTCAGCGGCACCTATGATGATTACCTGCGTAGCCAGGGCGTTGTGTTCTAAGCGTTCGCAATAAATGAAAAGCCCTGTCCTCGTGACGGGGCTTTTTGCATTTCAGGGCTGAATATTTTTCGGTGCAGAGGACCTCTTCGCGGGCAAGTCGGATCGCCGCATCGCTCGCTCCTACAGGATTTGCGTCGTGCGCAATTGTTGTGGACGACTTTGATCCCGTAGGAGCGAGGCTTGCCCGCGAAGGGGCCTTCAGACACCACGAATATAGTTAGCCTGCTTTCTTTTATTTCACACCCAAGCCATGATGCAGCTCTCCCACCGCCGCCCGCGAACGAGCCCACATGTCTGCGCAGCAACAGCCCCCGCAAAGCTCCCTGGCGATCACCCTGCAGATCGTCTCCATCGTTTTTTATACTTTTATTGCCTTCCTCTGCATCGGCCTGCCGATTGCGGTGTTGCCGGGGTATGTCCATGAGCAACTGGGTTTCAGCGCGATCATCGCGGGGCTGACCATTGGCTCGCAATACTTGGCAACCCTGCTCAGCCGGCCCATGGCCGGGCGCATGTCGGACAGCATCGGCACTAAGCGGGCGATTATTTACGGGTTGACGGGGATTGTGTTGAGCGGCGTGTTGACGTTGCTTTCGACGTTGTTGCAAAGCTTGCCGCTGCTCAGTCTGTTGATCCTGATCGCCGGTCGCTTGTTACTTGGGATCGCCCAAGGACTGATCGGCGTCGGCACCATCAGTTGGTGCATGGGCCAGGTCGGGGCTCAACACACGGCCCGTTCAATCTCCTGGAACGGCATTGCGTCTTACGGCGCCATCGCTATTGGCGCACCGCTGGGCGTGGTGATGGTCGCCGAGTATGGGTTCGCCAGTTTGGGGATCGCACTGTCGCTTTTAGCCCTTGCCGCGCTGCTGCTGATCCGCAACAAACCTTCAGTGCCGGTGGTTCGCGGCGAGCGGCTGCCATTTTGGGCAGTGTTCGGGCGCATTGCACCGTTCGGGGCGAGCCTGAGCCTGGCCTCCATCGGTTACGGCACGCTGACCACCTTTATTACCCTGTATTACGTCAGCCGTGGCTGGGCCGGCGCCGCGTATTGCCTGACGGTATTCGGCGTCTGCTTTATTTTGGCGCGACTGCTATTCATCTCCAGTATCAGCCGTTTCGGCGGATTCACCTCGGCGATTGCCTGCATGAGCATTGAAACCGTGGGCCTGGGGCTCCTGTGGCTGGCCCCTTCGACTGGATATGCGTTGATCGGCGCAGGCCTGACCGGTTTTGGCTTGTCGCTCGTCTATCCGGCGCTGGGTGTTGAAGCGATCAAACAGGTGCCCAATTCCAGTCGCGGCGCAGGTTTGAGTGCCTATGCGGTATTTTTTGATCTGGCACTGGCAATCGCCGGGCCGTTGATGGGCGCGGTGGCGTTAAACCTGGGGTATACGTGGATTTTCTTTAGTGCGGCGTTGTTGTCGGTGGCCGGATTAGCGCTGACCCTGTTACTGAAACGCCGCGCGATAGCCTGACACCCACAATCCTGTAGGAGCCGAGCTTGCTCGCGATGGCGGCGTATCTGATACCAAATGCGTCGCCAGACAGGCCGCCATCGCGAGCAAGCTCGGCTCCTACTGATCGGCAGTTTGCAGGCCCGCCCGGGTTGCGATGCCCAGCGAGCGAGTGAAGAAACGCCCGGCCTCGGAAATCATGTCGCGATGAATGCCTTCACGGTCGACACCATCGGCGTCGGTACACAGTGCCGGCATGGCGATGATCTGTTCTTCGTTGCACGGCGCCATGAACACGAAATGCCCCGCGCCAGCCAGCAATTTGAAATCCGGTGCGATCGGCAGTTTGCGCGCAAGCGCCGCAGCGTTTTTATCGAACGCCACCAGTTTGTCGCCATCGCCACTGTAAAGCAGTACCGGCACATGCACGTCCGCCAGCGTTTGACGGCCGAACTTCAAACTCAACGGCGCCATCAACAGCAAGGCATGCACGCGCGGGTCGGCCACGGGTTGCAGGTCATCGCGGTCGACGATCAGTTCGCCTTGGGTGTTGCAAGCATCGTGGTCGTCCGGACGCTCGTGGCAATAGCGGCGCAGGCGATCCAGGTCCGGCGTGGCACCTGAAAGAATCAACGCCGTCTCACCGCCCGCCGAATAGCCAATCACCCCGACCTGATTGGCATTGACGAACGGCGCGAGCATGCGATCGCCCAAGGTGGCGGTAATGGCTTCGGAAATCTGGATGGGCCGGCCGTAAAGGTTACTCAACGTACCGAGGCGACTGTGGTCTTTGGAGTTGTCGCCGGGATGGATCACCGCGACCACCACAAAGCCTTTGCGCGCCAGCGAGGTGGCAAGGTAATGCAGGGCCAGCGGGGTTCCGGTGTTGCCATGGGACAGCATCAGCATCGGGAAGCGCCCGATAGCCACAGGGATGTCTTCCCCGGCTTCGACCGTGTAGCCCTCGATATTACTGGTGTGTTCTCTGGCGCTGGAGGGATAGAACGCGATGGCGTGCATCGGTTGCAAATCGAGGGGGTCGAGAAAACTCATCTCATGGAAGCCGACGCTCCAGTGAGGATGCGGCGCAGGCGCGGCGTGAACTGAATTCAGGCTGCTGAGCAGGCAAAACAGTAACGCTGCACAAAGACGCACCATAAGGATGCCCCACCATTTGTTACTTGACCGCAAAGCCCGTTCTCCTCGGTTTATCGAGGCAGCGGCCTTGTACCAGCAATTTGCGGCCACCAAGGTCGTTGCAGAACGGGGACGTTAACCCCGTGCTGCATAACCTGGGCCACAACCTGTAACAGCCAGAAACAAAAAACTCCGCACCTGGCACTTGCGTGATCAGAATACAGAGTTTTTTGAGGTGTTGCCTGAGCAGTTAGACGTCTTTTACGCAAGCCTTACGCAGCGGCGAACAATTGCTCGCTGATTTGCGCTTGAGCGTCGCTCATGGCTTTAGTACGCACTTCGTCACCGTAGGCCAGGCCGTGGGCACGGACGAACTCGATGTCGGTGATGCCGATGAAGCCGAACAGCACTTTCAAGTACTCTTCGTGAGCCACGCCCGTGGCCTGACCGGCATGCAAGCCACCGGAAGTCGAAACGATCACGACTTTCTTGCCACCGCACAGGCCTTCAGGGCCGGCTTCGGTGTAACGGAAGGTCTGTCCGGCAACGGCGATGCGATCGATCCAGGCCTTGAGTTGGGTCGGGATGGTGAAGTTGTACATCGGTGCGGCAATCACGACAGCATCGGCGGCGAGGAATTCGGCCAGGGTGGTGGCGCTCAGTTCGGCTTCGTGCTGTTGGGCGGCGTTGCGCAGTTCGGCGGTAGTACCGGCGGCGACCAGCGTTGTGGCGGAGAAATGGCTGATGGCATCGGCGGCCAGATCGCGGTAAGTGACCACGGCGTTCGGCTCTGCGGTTTGCCAGGCTTTAACGACTTCGCTGCTCAGCAGACGGGAAGCCGAGTTGTCACCAAGAATGCTCGAATCGATATGCAACAGTTTCATGTGGGATCTCCAGGTGAGGACCGCCACGGGGCGATCTGATGGAAAGAATCCTACAGACGAAACCAATAACTGATTAGACCGCAACAATGCGATAGTTCGTCCCACTGATAGAACAATTGGACTGCCGTCATGCAAGACCTCAACGATCTCTACTATTTTGCCAAGGTGGTTGAAGCCGGCGGCTTCGCGGCCGCCGGGCGTTTGCTCGGGATACCCAAATCGCGCCTTTCACGGCGCATTGCCGAACTGGAAGAACGCCTTGGCGCGCGTCTGCTGCAACGCACCACCCGCCAACTCAAGCTGACGGCCGTGGGCGAGCGCTACCTGCGGCACTGTCAGGCAATGCTGCTGGAAGCCGAAATGGCCGATGAAGCGGTGGCCAGCATGTCCAGCGAACCGCGCGGGCGACTGCGGGTGTCCTGCCCCGTCGGCCTGGCGCATGAGAGATTGCCGACGGTCATCGCACGGTTTCTTGAAAAATACCCCCAGGTACAGCTGGAAGTCATGTTAGTCAATCGCCGGGTCGACCTGGTGACTGAAGGCGTCGACGTCGCCTTGCGCGTGCGTGAGTTGGGCGACGAAGATCCGTTATTGGTCACTCGACGCTTGCGCCAGGCGCAAATGGTCATGGTCGCCACCCCCGAATTTTTGCACGGACGGGAAGTCAACCAGCCCGAAGACCTGAAGAGCCTGCCAATACTCGGAGCCCTCGAAGCCGACCGCATGGTGCATATCCGCCTGCTGGATCAAAAGGGCAAAAGTCTTGAGCTGAGCCTGGAAGCGCGGCTGGGCATCGACGACTTCATCGTGCGCAAGGCCTGCACCCTCGCCGGTCAGGGCTTTACCTTGCTGCCTATGATGTATTGCGAGCAGGAGCTGGAATCGGGCTCGCTGGTACAACTGCTACCTGAATGGTCATTGCCGGGCGGCTGGCTGCAAGCGGTATACCCTCATCGGCGCGGGGTGATGCCCGCGGTTCGTGCCTGGCTCGACCACTTGATCGAATCATTCAACGCCTGTGGGGACCGACTGATATGAAGGCAGCACGTATGAGCGAAGAGGACGTCGCACAGTTCTGTCTCGCGCTGCCGGGTGCGCGGGAGGACTATAAGTGGGGCGGTGTGCGGGTGTTTTCGATTGCCGGGAACAAGATGTTCGCGTTGCAGAACCTGCGCGGCGACTCCCTGGCCTTCAAAGTCGACAAGGACCTGTTTCTGGGGCATTGCGACCGGCCGGGCATCCACCCGGCCCCCTATTTGGCGAGAGCCCAGTGGATCATCATGCAAACGCCCTACCCGCTGGGTGCCGAAGAGCTGCAAGGCTTGTTGCAACGTTCCCACCAACTGGTGGTGAGCAAGTTGCCCAAGCGCACCCAGGTGGGATTGCTGCTTTAAAGCAATGCCAGCAGGTTCGCACCGAGGAACAACTGGTCGATCCAGAACACCTCGTGCAGCAACACGATCAGCCAGAACAGCAGCTGATAGGAGACTTTGCGGGTCTTGTGTCGAAACACCTGCTGGGCCAGCAAGGCACCGGGCCAGCCACCCGCCAGTTCAACCGCGTGCAAGACGTTTTCCGGCGTGCGCCAGCTGTCAGCGCGGGCCTTGCGCTTGTCACTCCAGTACAGGAAAAACGCCAGCACACTGACGATTCCGTACGCCGCCAGCGGAATCAACGACACCCCGCGCAGCCAGAGCGACACCGAACCAAACATCGGCAGCGCGCAAAGCACTGCGAAAACCAGCAGTTTGAGCGGTAGATGCTGAATGTGCTCTCCCCCAGACCTGCGCCTGGGGTTGTTGCGCGTGCCGGCATCACTCATGGCTTGACCGCAGACCAGTCGACCCAGCCAAACTGCCAGGTCGCCAAAATCACCAGGCCGAACACGATGCGATACCAGGCAAACGCCGCGTAGCTGTGGCTGGCGATGAACTTGAGCAAGCCACGGACCGCGATCATGGCGAAGATGAACGCCGTCACGAAACCAATCGCGAACACCGGAAAATCCGCTGGCACGAACAAGTGACGGTATTTGAAACCCGAATACACCGCCGCAGCAACCATGGTCGGCATCGCCAGGAAGAACGAGAATTCGGTAGCAGTCTTGCGCGACAGGCCGAACAGCAACCCGCCAATGATGGTCGATCCGGAACGCGAAGTACCCGGAATCATGGCCAGGCACTGGGCGAAACCGACTTTCAGCGCATCTTGCCACGTAATCTCGTCGACGGTTTCCGCATGCACCTCATGTTGGCGTTTCTCGGCCCACAACATAATGATCCCGCCCACCACCAGCGCCGTGGCGACGGTAATCGGGTTGAACAGATAATGGTGAATCAAGTCGGAGAAAATCACCCCCAGTACCACGGCCGGCATGAAAGCAATCAACAGGTTGGCAGTGAAACGTCGAGCGCTCGGTTGCGTCGGCAAACCGGTGACCACATCGAGAATCTTGCGGCGGAACTCCCACACCACCGCCAGGATCGCACCCAACTGGATAATGATGTTGAACGCGATAGCGCGTTCACCACCGAAATCGAGCAAGTCGGCCACGATGATTTGGTGCCCGGTACTGGAAATGGGCAGAAACTCCGTCAGCCCTTCCACTACGCCAAGTATCAATGCCTGAAAGGCAGTCCACAGATCCATCAATCCCCCAAAAAGCGATGCCCCCAGGCATGCCCCGTTAGTTTTTTAAACGTTCAACGCGCTGAGCGTAGCTGAAGTTCCGCGCGCACAGGATCCAGACGGAACCGTAAAAATTCCGTGAAAATCCAACCCGGATTCAGGTTTTTCCGCGCGGGGCCGAAATCCTATCAGACAAGCCTTTATAACGCTGCCGCGGAATAGGACTTGGGTTGCATATGCCCGCCCGGCAACGCGTGGCTGGATGCTGGCAATCGTTTATGACAAGAAAAAAATATTGGAGTGACGGCGTTTTGAACAGCTTGCGCAGTGTGTCGATCAGCCGACGCTTGTGGCTCATCTTGATCGTGTCGGTGGTGATGTTGATGCTCAAGCAATTGCGCGTGTAACACGCCCTCTGTAGCAGCTGCCGAGCAGCGCGAGGCTGCGTCCGGCTGCGCAGCAGTCGAAAACCTGAGTACGCGAAGCTCCTGAACCACCATACAACCTGATTTCACGACGACTTCGTCGCCGAACGCAGCCTCGCGCTGCTCGTCAGCTTCTACAAGCGGGATGCAGCTTCGTTGCTACAGGTTCTACTTGGTGGCAGCTGCCGGTACAATCCGCCCCCCTATTTCGCTTTCCCAAGGAACCTCCATGTCCGGGCTTGAACTGTTTGCCGCCGCCCTCGGTGTGATCGCCGTCTGGTTGACGGTCAAACAGAACCCCTGGTGCTGGCCGATCGGTCTGGTCATGGTGCTGCTTTATAGCTGGATCTTTTTTGAGGTGAAGCTGTATTCGGACATGCTCCTGCAAGTGGTCTACGCGGCGCTGCAACTCTACGGCTGGCGGCAATGGACACGTGCAGGCGAGGCGAAGACCGGTCGGCAGGTCAGCCGGCTCGACGCAAAGGCAGTGGCCCTGAGCCTTGCGGTCGGCGCGCTGGGCAGTGTGCTGTTGGGCGCCGCCATGGCGCACTGGACCGATGCCGCCCAGCCATGGCTCGACGCCGCACTGACCGGGTTCAGCCTGGTCGCGCAGATGTGGATGGCGCAAAAGCGCGTGCAATGCTGGCCACTGTGGATCGCCGTTGATGTGATTTTCGTCGGGCTGTTCATCTATAAAGGCATGTACCTCACGTCTGCCCTCTATGCACTGTTCCTGTTGCTGGCGGTGCAAGGCTGGCGTGAATGGCGTGCCGACCCGGCATTACGCGCATGAAGGTATTGGTGCTCACGGGGCCGGAATCCAGTGGCAAGAGCTGGCTTTCGGGCGAGATTCACGCCAATTTTGGCGGCATATTGATCAATGAGTACGTTCGGCATTTCATCGACAGCGAAGCTCGCAATACCTGCTACGACGATATTACGTCGATAGCACATGGCCAGTTGGCTTGGGAAGATGAAGCACGAGCCAAACAGCCGTCACTGCTGATCCTCGATACGCATCTCTTAAGCAATATCCTTTGGAGTCGCACGTTGTTTGATGATTGCCCGACATGGATCGAGCAAGCATTGCTGGAACGGCACTACGACCTGCATTTGCTGCTGAGCCCTGAAACCGTGGCTTGGCATGACGACGGGCAGCGTTGCCAACCGCAACTGGCAGAACGCCAGGCGTTTTTCCAGGCAAGCCGCCAATGGCTTGACCTGCACCGCCAGCCTTGTCAGGTACTGCAAGGTGATTGGCAGCAGCGCAAGGACGCGGCATTCGAGGCTGTGACACGCTTGCTCAAGGTGTAATAGGGGTGTGCCCCACCGAAAATGTCCATTCCTGGAACATCCAGCCCTGCGCAAACCCGCGAGCTAAAGCGGTTTTAGCACTTTGGCAAGAAAATGTTAAATCACTGATACAACCTGCCTTCAACGACTTCTGGCCATCGGCGTCACCGACGATGCGCCAGACTTTTCCTTCAGTCTGAAATTCCCATACTACTTCTAATTGGCCCCCACAAAAAAACCGCTTTTCCGCGGTTTTTTTGTTGATGGCGTGTTCAAAGCTTTTACTTTCAGCTTGCAGCTAAAAACTTGCACCTCAACGTATATGATGCTTGTGCAACAAACGGTAAAAAGTAGGCCTGGATATCCCCAGCACCTTGGCGGCGACGCTCAAATTATCGCTGTGGCGGTTAAGTACATCACACAAGGCCTGGCGCTCCGCCCGGTCCTTGTAGTTCTCCAACGTACCCATCGGCGTGGCAGTGGTGTGCTGACTGATCAACCCCAAGTCTCGCGCCTCGATCTGCCGGCCTTCGGCCAACACCAGCCCGCGTCGTACCCGGTTGGCCAACTCGCGCACATTGCCCGGCCAGTCATGCTTGCCCATGGCAATCAGCGCGTCTTCGCTGAAACTGCGAGGACGGCGGCCGGTTTCATGGCTGTAGAAGTGGGAAAAGTGGTTGGCCAGCATCAACAGGTCGGCATGGCGCTCACGCAGTGGAGCGGTGTCGACTTGCAGTACGTTCAGGCGGTAATACAAATCTTCGCGAAAGCGTTTCTTTTCGATCATGGCCTCAAGGTCTACGTGAGTCGCCGCCAACACCCGCACATCCACCGGTATCGGCTCACCGCCACCCACACGCTCGATGTGTTTCTCCTGTAGGAAGCGCAGCAGATGGGCTTGCAGCTCCAAGGGTAAGTCACCGATCTCGTCGAGAAACAGTGTGCCGCCATTGGCCGCTTCGATCCGTCCGACCTTGCGTTGATGGGCGCCAGTAAAGGCCCCCTTCTCATGGCCAAACAGCTCGGACTGGATCAGGTGTTCGGGAATCGCACCGCAATTGATCGCCACAAAAGGTTTGCTGTGGCGCAGGGACTGGCGGTGCAGGGTGCGGGCCACCAATCCCTTACCGGTACCGCTTTCACCACGAATCAATACCGGAGACTCGGTGGGCGCCAGCTTGTTCAGCAATTTGCGCAGTTCACAAATCGACTTGCTGTCGCCAAGTAGCTCGTGTTCATTCTGATTGATGTGAATCGCACCCTGCCCGCGCAGGCGCGCCATGCCGAACGCCCGCCCCAGCGTGACTTGAACCCGGGCGACGTCAAACGGCAAGGTATGGAAGTCGAAAAACCATTCGCAAACGAAATCCCCGACATTCTGCAAGCGCAGCACTTCCTGATTGAGTACAGCGATCCACTCGGTGCCACTGCGACTGATCAGCTCTTTGACAGGGTCGGGGTGTGCCAGATGAAAGGGTTGTAAACGCAACAGGCCAACGTCGCAGATTCGATCGACGGCGCTCTCCAGGGAACAGCTATCAACATCCCACCCCACAGAGCGCAAACCCGGGAATAGACGATGGCAGTCGTCACAGGGGTCTACTACTAATAGACGTCGTAGCGCGGGCGCTTCGATCATGGACTGTTCCTTGACGCCAAATTATAGGAAATATTCGCAAAAACAGTCATTTACCGGACCTGGCTGTAACATTAGCAAGAAACTGACAGACCCTTGTATCGATTGACTATAGGGGCGCTACTTAATTAGTTATAAGAATTTTTCTTGTGAGTTACCTGACGAGTCGTATCTTTCGTTCAGCTTTCAAAAGATGCCCGGCATTGAGTATTTGAAGGAAAGTTGAAATTTCTTTTGATTGCGTGTGACCTGACCCACTGTTGGGGGCATCAGTACAAGTAACCAGCCGAACGGTAAGCCCAACCGACGGCACATCACTTGATTGGGCATACAGAGAGAAGACCCCATGACCGCCTCGCTCCGTATCAACGAAGCTCTTTTGATTGCCAAGCGCGCGTTTAAACCCTTCAAATACATCGCCTGGGCTCAACAAGACGGCAATGGCGAGCTCTGCATCACCGTCATAGACCGCACCAATACCCATATCGGTCACGCCCAAATCCCCAGCAGCGCCTATTCCGACCCAGTACAACTCGAACTCCTGCTGCAGCAGGCCCGTGCCGAGTTGAGCCAGGAAGGTTATAAACTGCAATCGTGGTCCATGCCGCATTAAGGGGTTTGCGGATTACTTCAACGTAGTCCGCCCCTTCGCCTTCTATCCAGTTGGCTGTTTTCAACAGTAACAGCGCACCCAAACTCCAACTTCGCCGTATCGAATTACTTGGCAGGCTTGTCAGTGGTTCGAAAAGACACTGTTCTGGCACACAGTGACCCTCCGCTTGTTAGTTATGACAGTTGTGTGATTGTTGATTCAGGGATTGAATGTTTAGCAGGCAGTTGCCCGCCCGTCCCTTGGGTTTCGGTCAGCTCGCAAGGAGATGCGCGCATGCCACACCAGACGGCTTTTGCCCTACCTGCATCGCGGCACACAGCTGGCGACCTGGATCACAGTTTCGCCTGCAGTGGCAAAACCCACGTGTATTTCGCCGATAGCATTTCAAGCATCGCTAAAAGCGTGGAGATGGACGCCAATGGTCGCGTGCTGGTCGCGGCGACCGTCGGCATGCCGAATGGCAGCTGCTTTGGCCTCGCTCGATTACTGGAAGACGGCTCGGCGGACCTCGCATTTGGCACTAACGGAAGCGTTATCGGGCAGTTCCAGCGCGGTCACGAGGCAATGGCGGGCAAAGTCCACGTCCTCACCAACGGGCATATTCTGGTGGCCGGCCTGCACTATGAAAACGCTCACCGAACGCTGCCGGCATTGGCGCTGTTCGATTCGCAAGGTCACCCCGTCGAACACTTCGCGGACAACGGGCTCTGTGTCGTACGCCTGCCGGGTAACCTGTCCCTGGGCATGCGCGATCTCTGGCTTCCCCCTGGCGTCCCTGGGGCCGAAGCCTGCGACGTACAGGTCCAGACTGACGGCAAAATCCTGCTGCTGGCCAACCACCATTTCGAACTGGCCGATCATGTCGGCCTGCTGATCCGCCTCACCCGCCAAGGCGAGTTGGACACGTCCTTCAACGGCCGCGGCTTCGTGGTTGTCAGGCATTTACTGATGAACTCCTGGCTCAGCAGCCTGATGGTGCAACGCGATGGTCGGATCATGGTAGGTGGATCAGTCAATTTCCCCGAAGAAGGCTTGCTGGCCCGCTACCTCCCCGACGGCCGCCTGGATGAGTCCTTCGCCGTGGATGGTTTTATGACGTTCAGGGCTGAGGAGCACGGCGCTCAGGTCAGCCAGATCATCGAGCAGGACGACGGTGAATTGCTGTGTCTTGGCAGCAGTCGCGACCCGATGCACTGCCTTGCCTTGAAAATACACAGCAATGGTCGCCCAGACGTTCATTGCAACGGCGGCCAGCCTCAACTACTGAAAATTGGCCGCAGCGGCTGCCTGTGGACTGCCGCCCGGCGCCAGTCAGATGGTCGTGTGTTGGCGGTTGGCGCCACCCTCGGCGGGATCGAAGCCGATTTCCTGTTAGCCCGCTATTTACCCGGCGGGCAGCTCGACCCCGGCTTTGCCGAAGGCACCTGCTGGGTTCGCACACGTCTTGGCCGCCACCTGGACACCGCGACGTCGGTGGCCATTCAGGCTGACGGAAGAATTGTCGTGGGCGGTTATTCACTGGATGACAACTACAAGGCCGTTGTAGTGCGCTATCTCGGCTAGGCTGAACCGCTTTTTCCGCGCTTGATATTCCGATCTTGTTACGGCAAGTTGCGCGCTTCTTAAAACAAGGAGCAGCCGATGTCCGGTTCAATGGCCCAGGCGTTCGCGCACAACTTTCTCGGCCACTCACCTCGCTGGTACAAGGCGAGCATTCTCGGTTTCCTCATTCTCAACGCACTGGTGCTGTGGACGGTCGGTCCGGTCGCAGCCGGTTGGTTGCTGGTGCTGGAATTCATTTTCACCCTGGCCATGGCGCTCAAGTGCTATCCGCTGATGCCTGGCGGTCTGCTGCTGATCGAAGCACTGCTGCTGCAAATGACCACGCCGCAGGCGCTGTATGACGAACTGCTGCACAACTTTCCGGTCATCCTGCTGCTGATGTTCATGGTGGCCGGCATCTACTTCATGAAAGATCTGTTGCTGTTCCTGTTTTCGCGCTTGCTACTGGGCGTTCGTTCCAAGGCGCTGCTGGCGTTGATGTTCTGCTTCCTCTCGGCATTCCTGTCGGCCTTCCTGGATGCCTTGACCGTAACTGCGGTGATTATCAGTGCGGCCGTAGGTTTTTATTCGGTCTATCACCGCGTCGCCTCGGGTAATGATCCACGCCAGGACAGCGCGTACAGCGATGACCGCAATTTGCCCACCCTTCACCATGAAGACCTCGAACAGTTCCGCGCCTTCTTGCGTAGCCTGTTGATGCACGGTGCCGTAGGCACGGCATTAGGCGGGGTGTGCACGCTGGTGGGTGAGCCGCAGAACCTGCTGATCGGCCATGAGATGGGCTGGCATTTCGCCGAATTCTTTTTGAAGGTTGCCCCGGTTTCACTGCCGGTGCTGGTCGCCGGCCTGGTGACCTGCGTGCTGCTGGAGAAACTGCGATGGTTCGGTTACGGCACCCTGCTGCCGGACAATGTCCGCGCAGTGCTGGCCAACTATGCCGCCGAGGATAACGCCGAGCGCACCGCACGCCAGCGCGCTGCCTTGTTGGTGCAAGGCGCCGCGGCGTTGATCCTGATTGCAGGGTTGGCGTTTCACATCGCGGAAGTCGGCCTGATCGGGTTGATGGTAATCGTGTTGATTACTGCGTTCACCGGCATCACCGACGAGCACCGTATCGGCAATGCCTTCAAGGACGCTATGCCATTCACCGCGTTACTGGTGGTGTTTTTTGCGGTGGTGGCAGTGATTCACGACCAGCAATTGTTCACTCCGCTGATCCAGTGGGTATTGACGCTGCCGGCCAATCAGCAACCGGGCATGCTGTTCATTGCCAACGGCTTGCTGTCCGCCATCAGCGACAATGTGTTTGTGGCGACCATTTACATCACAGAAGTGAAACAGGCGTTCATCACCGGCCATATGAGCCGCGAACACTTCGAGACGCTGGCCATTGCGATCAACACCGGGACAAACCTGCCAAGCGTGGCGACGCCTAATGGCCAAGCGGCGTTTCTGTTTCTGCTGACCTCGGCGATTGCGCCGCTGATTCGCCTGTCATACGGGAAGATGGTGTGGATGGCGTTGCCATACACCGTGGTGATGGGTGTTCTCGGGTGGTATGCCGTTAGTTTCTGGCTGTAACACAGACTAACAACTGTAGGAGTGAGCCTGCTCCGGGCGGCGTTCCGACGATAGCGGTCTGACATTCAACGATGATGTTGACTGGTATGGCCTCATCGCGAGCAGGCTCACTCCTACAGGGGGGATTTATGTGAACTGGCGAGATAGGATGTACCGTTCAATTGCCTGGGCAGCGCCATCTTCGGTGTTGGCCCCGGTCACCACATCAGCCTGACGCTTGACGGCCTCTTCTGCCTGCCCCATGGCAATCGACAGCCCGGCGCGATGAAACATCGCCGGGTCGTTGCCGCCATCGCCCAGCGCGGCGGTTTGCTTCAGCGGCACTCCGAGATACTCGGCCAGTGTCACCAACGCCGCGCCCTTGTTCGCCTGCATTGCGGTCACGTCCAGATACACCGGCTGTGAACGCGAGACTTGGGCCTGACCTTCGACCTTGGGCAGCAATTGCGCTTCCAGTTCGATCAGCAGCCCGGTGTTGTTGCTGGCCGCGACAATCTTGTCGATGCGCTCCAGATACGGTTCGAAGCTTTCCACAACCACGGGCGGATACCCCAGGCCATGCTGCTCTCGGGGAACCATGGGGCCGCTGGCATCCTTCAACAGCCAGTCACCACCGCTGAACACCCAGACTTCAATGTCCGGGAGGTCGGCGAACTGCGTCAGGGTGGTGAGCGCCGCCGTCGCCGGCAAGTAATGGGCAACCAGCAAGCTGCCGTCCGGATTGACGATCGTGCCGCCATTGAACGCCGCCGTCGGCAAGTCGACGCCTAATGCTTCAATCTGCTGCAACATCGCTTTGGGTGGGCGACCGGTGGCCAGGCTGAACAGCACGCCCGCCTCGCGCAACGATCGGACCGCGGCAATGGTGCGCTGACTGAGCGTGTGATCGGGCAGCAGCAATGTGCCGTCCATGTCACTGAGCAGAAAACGGATGGGCTGCGGCGTAAGGTCCGTCATCCGACGCTGTGCCAGACGCGACCGTCACGGGCCAGCAGTTCATCGCCCTCGGCCGGGCCGTCCTCTCCTGCCGCGTAATGCTGAACCGTCGCATCCTGCTGCCAGGCATCGAGGAACGGCTGCACGGCGCGCCAGCCGTTCTCGATGTTGTCGGCGCGCTGGAACAGCGTCTGATCGCCGGTCAGGCAATCGTAGATGAGCGTTTCGTAGCCGGTGGACGGCTGCATTTCGAAGAAATCCTTGTAGGCGAAACCCAGTTCGATATTGGCCATCTTCAACGCCGGGCCAGGCCGTTTGGCCAGCAGGTCGAACCACATGCCTTCGTTGGGCTGGATCTGGATCCGTAGATAAGTCGGTTGCAGCTCATTGACCTCGGTGTCACGGAACTGCGCATACGGTGCCGGTTTGAAGCAGATTACGATCTCGGTATCGCGTGCGCTCATGCGTTTGCCGGTACGCAAGTAGAAAGGCACACCGACCCAGCGCCAGTTGTCGATCATGACTTTGAGCGCCACGTAGGTTTCGGTCGTGCTGTCGGGCGCCACATTATTTTCCTGGCGATACCCCGGCAACGGCTTACCGTCGACTTCACCGGCGGCATATTGACCGCGGACCGAGTTGGCCCGTGCCTCTTCGGTTGACCAGGGGCGAATGGCCCCTACGACTTTGGCTTTTTCGCCGCGAACCGCATCGGCGCCAAAAGCAGCCGGCGGTTCCATTGCCACCATCGCCAGTAACTGGAAAAGGTGATTGGGCACCATGTCCCGCAGGGCGCCGGTGTGTTCATAAAAACTGCCACGGGTTTCGACGCCGACAGTTTCGGCGGCGGTAATCTGCACGTGGTCGATGTAATGGTTGTTCCAGAACGCTTCGAACAGGCTGTTGGAAAACCGGCTGATCAGAATGTTCTGCACGGTTTCCTTGCCCAGGTAGTGATCGATCCGGTAGATCTGGTTTTCCGTCATCACCTTGAGCAAACAGGCATTCAAGGCTTCGGCGGTTTGCAGATCGGAGCCGAACGGTTTTTCGATGACCACCCTTCTGAACGCTTCCGGCGTCTCTTGCAGCAAACCCGCCGCGCCGAGCCGACGCACCACTTCGCTGAAAAAACGTGGCGCGGTCGCCAGGTAGAAGACCGCATTGCCGGTGCCGCTGGCGGCGATTTTCGCCGCCAGCGCTTGATAAGTGCTGTCGTCCAGGAAGTCGCCCTGGACGTAGCTGATGCCTTGGGCCAGTTTGGCCCACACCTGCGGATCAAGGGCTTGATCGCCCTTGCCGACCTTGGCGGCCACTTCGCTTCGAATGAAATCTTCGAGCTTGCGAGCAAAGGCATCGTCTGTGATGGCGTTGTGGTCAACGCCGATGATCCGCAATCCATCCCCCAACAGTCCGTCACGACTCAGGTTGTACAGCGCCGGCATCAGCAGACGCTTGACCAGGTCACCGTGGGCACCGAACAGGAACAGCGTGGTCGGTGGTGCGGGTTCTGCCTTGGATTTATTGCGGATCAGACGGGTCATTTTTTCGAAGTCTCCACATGGCCGCCGAAGCCGAAGCGCTGGGCAGAGAGAATCTTGTCGCCGAAGGTGCCTTGCCCGCGCGAGCGGTAGCGGGAGAACAGCGAGTTCGACAGCACCGGTACGGGCACCGATTGTTCCATGGCGGCTTCGATGGTCCAGCGACCTTCACCGCTGTCAGCCACGGAACCTGAGTAACCGTCGAGTTTAGGGTCGCTGGCCAACGCATCAGCTGTCAGGTCGAGCAGCCAGGACGACACCACGCTGCCACGACGCCAGACTTCGGCGATGTCAGCGACGTTCAGGTCGAAACGCTGGTCTTCCGGCAGGTTGGTGCTGGCTTTGGTTTTGAGAATGTCAAAACCTTCGGCGAAGGCCTGCATCATTCCGTATTCGATGCCGTTGTGGATCATCTTCACGAAATGCCCCGAACCTGCGGGACCGGCGTGGATGTAGCCACGCTCAGCGCGATCGTCATCGGACTTGCGGTCCTTGGTGCGCGGGATATCACCCATTCCCGGCGCCAGGCTATCGAACAACGGATCAAGGCGTTTAACCACCTCGGCATCGCCGCCGATCATCATGCAATAGCCGCGCTCCAGGCCCCAGACGCCGCCGGAGGTGCCGACGTCGATGTAGTGCAGGCCTTTTTCCGACAAGGTTTTGGCCCGGCGGATGTCGTCCTTATAGAACGTGTTGCCGCCGTCGATGATGGTATCGCCGGCTTCGAGCAAGGTGCTCAGGGTGTCGATGGTGTCTTCGGTCGGTGCGCCAGCAGGCAGCATGATCCAGACCGCTCGCGGTTTGGCCAGGCCGGCGACCAAGGTCGGCAAGTCAGCGACGCCGGTGGCGCCCTCGGCCGTCAAAGTCTCGATGAAGGCGGTATTGCGGTCGTAAACGACAGTGGTATGCCCATTGAGCATCAGGCGCCGCGCAATATTGCCGCCCATGCGGCCCAGTCCAATGATCCCGAGTTGCATGTGCTGATGCTCCCTACTACAAATAAAGTGTGTCAAAGGTATAGCCCAACGTGGCTCATGGGGTTAGTCCAGAGCGTTGGCACATAGTTTCCGGGCATTGTGCCCGATCCTGACTGATAACGCCGGTAATCGCGCCGAAGACACAACGACCATAAAAAATAAAAAAGTTCCCTTGAGGGGCAAAAGAAATCAAAATCAGCGCCGATAGTAGATCACCGCCCGATTGCAGGGGCGGTTCTACAGTTGAGTCAACCATTTGCGAGGTGAGCAATGGGCACAGTACACGCAGCACGGCCAGCACAAACCCTTTACGTCACGATCCGTCGTGATGAATTACGCCAGTTGAAAGAAGAGCGCGACCTTTTGAAGCAGGAACTCGCGCAGTTACGCCAGCTGACTCAAGGCACGCAGTCGGCACCCTTGCCCGTTACCCAACGCGCGCCCCACGCCTGATTTTCACAGGTGATTCGGAGACAGCCTTCCGCTGTTTCCGACCTACGTCATCACCCCCAAGCCCTTACACCATCGAGGCGTTGCAGCAGGTGTTGACCTTCGCTGACGAAGAATACCCGGACCTTTACCTGTCCAGGCCGTCGCTGGTCAACATGATGAAACAGGCGGGTTACAAGACGTTCTGCATCACCAACCAGCAGACCATGACCAAGCGCAACACTTCCCCGCTACGCACCGTCACGTTGAGACTGGACCGAAGGCTCTAACGAGCTCATTCCCATTTGAGCAAATCGGCGGATAATGTCATTTCGACATTGGTTCACGGACGAAAAGGCCCCCGCTACACGTAATGGGAGACTCACCCATGAAACGTACACCTCTGATCCTCGCCAGCCTGTTGATCTTCAGTTCAGCCACAGCCTTTGCAGAACACGGTGGCGAACGCATGCGGTACTACTACGAAAAATTGCATCTCGCCCAACAGAAAGCTAATGGCTTCGAGGTCAAAAACATCGAACTGCCAGTACCCACCGATCCAACCGCACAAATGACCGAGTCCTATAAACCGAAGTAATTCAAGCCAGCCGGGCGTCCTGACGGGCGCCCTTCTTTGTGCCTGATTGAAACATTCAGGCGCGCTTAAAGACTCTTGGTCCAGAACAGCATGCGGCCATGGGCCGGATCGAACATGCCAGCAGCAAAACCAAACTTGCCGTAGGAGGCTTGCGCGACCGCGTTGCCTTCGAGGACTTCCAGGGTGATCTTGCAGCAGCCACGCTGGCGGGCAATGTCTTCAACCTTTTGCAGCATCTTTTGGCTCAGCCCCAAGCCGCGAAACTGCGGCACCACCGACACGTCGTGCACGTTGACCAGTGGCCGGCAGGCAAAAGTCGAAAAACCTTCGAAGCAATTGACCAACCCGGCCGGCGCGCCGTCGACAAAGGCCAACACACTGAAGGCGTGGGGACGCTTGGCCAGCTCCCCCGGCAATTGCAGTAGCATATCCTCGGGCAACGCATGCCCGCCGCCCATAGGGTCTTGCGCATAGGCATTGAGCACCACGCCAATCGCCTCGGCATGCACCGGGTTGGTGTAGCTGGCCTGAAGTACAAGAATGTCTGCAGATTCCCTTCCCATCGTTGCTATCCCATCGTGGTCCCGGCGCGTCGCTCGCGCCGCAAAGTCGAAGGACATTATCGTGAGTCGCCATCGCCGACAACCTGATCCTGCCTCAAACACCCCAGATCAGCGTTTCGGTCCATCCCAACTCGGCAAAATCCGCCGCCCTCAGACCCGACTCGCCGGCGCAGAAAAACTCGTCCAGTTGCGGCGGTGCGACCGAGGTGCCACTGAGCATGGCGTGGACCTGACCGCGATGATGAAGCTGGTGTTCGAACAGATGGGACAGCAGGCGCAATCGGCTGTCATGTTGCGGCGTGTCCCGGGCGATGGTCACGATTCGCCCGAGGTCGGCGTCGCGCAATTGCTCGCAATAAGCGATCAATCGATTGTCCACCTGTGATTGCTCGCGCTTGAGATCGCTGCCTGCGGTGAACGGCTGGTCTTTTTTGAAAAAAACGAAGCAATCGGGATGCGGATCGTCACCGCGCAACTCGCGTTCCAGGGCATCCACATAGAACCAGTCACAAGTCAGGATGTGGTTAAGGGTGGCGATGAGGCTGGGGAAGAAGCTGACCCGTGGAGCGGCCAGTTCGGCCGGACTCAACTGGTTCCAGGCCTTGGCGAGTCGGTAATTGGCCCAGGCGTTCTGATAAGCCATGGTCAGCAAATGATGAGACAGGGGCTGATTCATGTTCGCGGCTCCCGAAAATTAAGCTTCAGCGAAACGTTGCAGCTGCATTTCCTGTAAACGGCTTAATGTGCGACGGAACGGGAATTCCAGATAACCCTCGGTGTACAAGGCCTCCATTGGCACCTGCGCTTCGAGGTACAGCGGCACTTTGCGGTCGTAGCACTCGTCCACCAGCGCAATGAAACGTCGTACGCCATCGTCGTGCACCGACAGTTGCGGCAGTTCGCGGTCCCCCGCAACGACGTGTTCGGCAGCGTCTTCGGTGCCTCGGGCAATGCGCCCTTCACGTTTTTGTGCGCTGAGGTTCGGCACCTCACTCAATAGAATAGCGCTGTAGGTGTCGCACAGGGCCATGAAGTCCATGGCCGAAAAAGGTTGTTCGCACAGGTCGGCATAGCGACACCACAGCACGCTGTTACTGGCCTGCACAGTATTGACTTGACGGTAGCCGACCATGACCGGCTCGCTGGACACGGACTGGCCGACTGTCAGCGCCTTGAACACGTCGCCGAGCGCGTCGGGATGCGCGGCATCGCTCACCCAGTAACGCTGCAATGCAGCACCAGGGTGCAGACGATGGTCTTCGCTGCCCTCCACGGCGATCACCTGCATGTGCTGCTTGATCGCCTTGATGGCGGGCACAAAGCGGTCGCGATTGAAGCCGTCGGCGTAGAGCTGATCCGGCGGCTGGTTGGAGGTGCACACCATCACCACCCCTTGTTCGAACATCACCTGAAACAAGCGCCCGAGAATGATCGCGTCACCGATGTCGTTGACGAACAGCTCGTCAAAACACAGCACCCGCACTTCCTCGCTCAACTCACGCGCCAACGCCTTCAACGGGTCGGCGGTGCCGGTCAGTTGAAACGAGCGCTGGTGCACCCAGCCCATGAAATGGTGGAAATGTTGACGTCGGGCCGGCACGCGCAGGTTTTGGTAGAACTGATCCATCAACCAGGTCTTGCCCCGCCCGACCGGCCCCCACAGGTAAACGCCGGTGACCGGCGTTCGCCCTTCATGCAAGGCTTCGTGGCATTTTTGCAGCGCCCACACGGCGTGCTCCTGGGCTTCGTCCTGGACGAAGCCCTTGTGTTCGATGGCGTGTTGCCAGGCGCTTAACGGCGAGTCGACATTCATGCGCGGGAGTATACGTCCGATCTGTAGCAACTGCCGCAGAGTGCGTTTGGACCGTAGCAGCTGCCGAGCCTGCGAGGCTGCGTTCGGATGTAGCAGCTGTCGAGCCTGCGAGGCTGCGTTCGGATGTAGCAGCTGTCGAGCCTGCGAGGCTGCGTTCGGATGTAGCAGCTGTCGAGCCTGCGAGGCTGCGTTCGGATGTAGCAGCTGTCGAGCCTGCGAGGCTGCGTTCGGATGTAGCAGCTGTCGAGCCTGCGAGGCTGCGTTCGG
>NZ_JBFUIH010000052.1:0-34804 GCF_056401975.1 Pseudomonas sp. P4_C8
GTACATCGGTTTTACCGAACCTGCCCACATGACGGTGTGGGTCGGTCGAGACCTCGGCAGTCGAAGACATCAATGGTCGGATATTTCACTCTGTCGCATCGGGTGCAGCCGCAAGAAGTGATCATGAAGATGGAACCGAAAATGCGCGGGGTTGGGTGGGTATTGGCGGTGCCGGCATGCCAGTGCTGGGCGCAGACCTGCCGAAACGCATCTTCGTGCGCTGGCAATCGATAGTCGAGCGCAAGACCTACGCCGGCTGGATCGATATCTCCGAATCCACCCGTGAAATGATGCGCAACTCGACGGCCCAGCGCTGCCACGAAACCCCTCAGTTCACCGCTAACCTGAGTGCAGCCCTGAATCTGGGACTGGCGCCGGGAGGCATCATTCAGGTCTGGGTCTGCGACGACTGCTTCCGCGCCCACAAAGTCGACCGAGGGCAAGTCGGCATCGAACCGTTAGGACCCGATCAAGGCAAATACAACGGCTTTTACGGCAAGATCAAAGACTCCTCCCAACGCTACATCGAACGTTTCGGCATCCCCTATGGCAGTTGGTGATGAAGTGTTTTCGAGCCAACGAAAAAACGGCGACTGTTGTTACAGTCGCCGCAAAAAGCCGATGCTTGTGACACCGACCGAGTGCCGCAAAGCGCTGAGGAGTCAAACGCAAGGCGGCACTACGTAAAACGGATTCAGGTCGGGCTCAGAACCCCCAGCGCAGCAACAGCAGCACCAGGACGACGAGGAACACCGTCTCCCCCACCATCAGGAGGATGGGCTTGATGCCGACGGAGGCCAGCTCCTTGAGCTGAGTCTTCATGCCCAGGGCACTGATGGACACCACCAGGCACCAGCGCGACAGGTCATTGACCGTGCCTTGCACGGCGGGCGCTATCCATCCCGTGCTGTTGATGCAAGCCAGCAGCAGAAAACCGACGGCGAACCACGGCAGCAATGGTGGTCGTTTGCCTCCGGTGTCGGCGCCCTGCATGCGCGTCACCATGGCCGCACAGACGATCACCGGCAGGAGCATCGCGACCCGCATCAGCTTGACCACCGTCGCCGTGTCACCCGTTTCGGTCGACATGCTGTAACCGGCACCAACCACTTGGGCCACATCGTGGATGGTGGCGCCGAGGAATATTCCCGCCATTTGCGGTGACAATGAAAACCAGTTGGCAATCATTGGATAAACGATCATTGCCATGGTCGACAGGGCGGACACGCCAATGACGGTAAACAGTGTGGCGCGTTCTTTCTGCGGATGATTGGGCAATGCCGCCGCCAGCGCCAACGCCGCCGAAGCGCCACAGATCGCCGTTGCGCCACCGGTGAGCATGCCGAACAAACGCTGGAAACCCAGCAGCTTGGCCGCGATCACCGAAACGCCAATGGTCACCACCACCAGCGTCACCACCAGTGCTACAGGCTTCCAGCCCAGCCCGGCAATCTGCTCAAGGGTAATGCGCATACCCAACAAGGCCACGCCGATGCGCAATACGGTGCGCGCCGTAAACTCGATGCCGGCCTTGCAGACGCCCTCACCGGCCAGGAAATTCAGTGCCATGCCCAACAGCAAGGCAAACAGCATCACCGGCGCACCGTAGTGCTCGGACAAAAAAGTAGCGGCGGCTGCCACGATCAGACTAACGATAAAACCCGGTGCCAGTTCGCGTGTTCGGCTATGGATACGGGTAAGAGCGATGGCGCTCATGGCGCGGACTCCTCAGAAACTAAAACGATAAAGGCCTGGTCGTCGACAACTTCGACCGGGTAGTTTGGGACCTTGAGCTGGGTGGAATTGAGCAGGTAACCGCTGCGCAGATCGAAGCGCAGGCCATGGGCGCAACATTGAATAACCCTGCCGTCCAGACGCCCGCCACACAGCGAAGCGCCCTGATGCGGGCAACTGTCATCGATGGCAAACAGCTCGCCCTCGACGTTGAACAACGCCAGGCTTTTGTTCTCGAACTCAAACAGCGCACGACCGCCCGCCTGTGGAAATTTTCCGGCAGGTACGGGGACACGACGCGTCATGACGGGGACCGCATGCGCTGGCGCTCCAAGGCTTCGTACATGGCGCCAAGCAGCACCTCGGCAGGCTGCGCGCCGGTCATCGTTATTTGGCTATCGAACTGAAAACTCGGCACACCGCTGGAGGCCCCAATCTCGTTACCGACAAAGGGACCGGATTCGTCTTGCAGGTAGTCCTTCACCGCGTCAGCGTCGTAACCGCACGATTGGGCGATGGTGATCAACGTCTCGCGGCAACCCAGGTCCTCGCCGTTCTGGAAGTACGCGGCGAACAAGCGCTCAAGCAACAAGTCGCGCTGAGCTGCGCTCCCCCGTGTGTTGGCGTGCGCCAGCAAACGATGGGCGTCAGCCGTATTAGGCATCGTGGCGATGCGGCTCAAATCGATGGGCACCCCTACCGCCTGCGCGGCCTGCCGCACTTGGGCCTGACGCATCGCCACCGCTTCGGCACTGCCCAGACGATTGAGATAGAACTCGGCGAACGGTTCACCTTGTACCGGTATATGAGGCAGTAACTGCACCCCATGCCACACCGTGGTCACCAGAACTTCCGGTTGCAGCGAGTGCAGCGACTCTAGAGCGCGCTCCAGTTGGCGTTTTCCGATCAAGCACCAAGGGCAGATAAAATCGAAAAACACATCAATACGTAAACGACCACTCACACCTTCACCTCTACCGCAGTTTCACTTACCGAATCGTTGACATGCTCACCCGTCAGCCGGGCAATATCCTTCTGGTAATGGCATTTGGCATAAAAGAACACGGCTGCTGCCGCGATGCTCACCAGCGGCACTAACTGGAAGGCCGCCTGCAAGCCGATCATGTCGGATACCTTGCCGGTAATGAACGGCCCCGGCGCCAGGCCGAGCAAGTTGTTGGCCAGGGTCAGCGTGGCAAACGCCGTACCGTGCACCGAGTAATGAGTCAGGTTGGCAACCATCGCCCCGGCGGGCCCGGTGGTGCCGGCGGCAATCAACATGCCCAGGCAAATCAACAACAATTGCGCAGGTCCCGGCGGCAAGGCGAATGCCGCTGACAACAGCAGGCAGCTGCCCAGGCAATAGGCGATGGCCAGAGCGACCTTGCGCTCTGCCGACTGGCGGCACATCCGATCACTGAGCATGCCGCACAGGATCATCCCGGCACCGCTGCACAGGACAATAATCGCCGCCATACCGCCAGCCTTGTCGGTCGGCATGTCGTAGTAACGGTTGAGGTAGCTGGGCATCCACACAATCACGGTGCCGCCGACGAACAGCTGCAAGCCACTGCCGATGTAAGCCGCAATCACCGAAGGGCTGGAGCACAACGTGCGCAATGGGCGCTTGACCACCGCGCTGACTTTTTTGCCGGCTTGTGCCGCACGCTGAGGTGCAATACGCGCCTCCTTGACGATGATCGGGTACAGCACCGCCAACATCAGACCAAACAGAGCCATACCGGCAAACGACCAGCGCCAGCCCAGCTTGGCCGCAATAGCGCCGCCCAAGGCCATGCCCAACACCGAGCCGAACATACCGCCCGCCATGAAGGCACTGGCCAGCGTTGCTCGCATGTGTTTCGGAAACACCGAAATCACTACAGCAATACCGACGCTGCCATAGGCAGCCTCACCGACACCCACCATGAAGCGGGCGATAAACATTTGCTGGTAGTCCTGCGCCAATGCGCAGCCCAGCGTGGCGATACTCCACAACAGCGCCATCAGCGCCAGACTTTTAACCCGGCCGAAGCGGTCAGCCATTAATGACAATGGAAAGGTCAGCAAGCCGACCATCAAGGCCACAATGCCGCTGAGCAGGCCGAGTTGGCCGTCAGTCAGGGCCCACTCGCCCTTGAGCATCGGAAATACGGCGTTCAGCACTTGGCGGGACATGTAATCGGAAATCAACAAGCCGAACGTCAGTGCGAAGACGATCCAGGCATATTTGCGCGCAATACCGACACCACTGGTGTCGTCATCGCCGGCGGCGATTGGGTGAAAGGCCATGCAGCCTCCTCGAAACTTCGTTTTATTTTTGTTATCGAGCGAATTGCAAAACAGCGAGCGAGAGGTCACCGACCTCCCGCCCTCGCTGCCGGTCAGCCGCGTTGCGGCACACCTTTCTGCCCAGCCTTGCGGTTGGGGGCCATGCCGTTGGCCAGCAGAGTTTCTTCGATAGTTTCGTACTGCACGCCGATGCGATAGATCTCGCGGGCTTCTTTGCCGGTGGCGATTTCGCGACCCAGTTCGTGAGCGATGCGCACGGTCTGTTTGATCTGCGCAACCGAGCCGAAACGGTCGCCCTTGTGGTCAATGATGGTGTCTTCATTGCCCACACGTGGGTGCATGCCCATGGCCATCGACATGGTGTTGAACGGCATTACGTTTTTGAGCAGCGATTCGGAGGTCACAGTGGAACCGTCCGGCGCGCGATGGAGGAAGTTGAAGAAGTTGAACGGATTCGGGCCGTCGAAACCGCCACCAATGCCGATCCAGGTCAGGTTCAACGGGCCTTTGTAGACGCCCCTGCGCACCAGACGCTCGAGGGTTTCCAAGGAATGCATGCCAGTCAGCTGGAAGTGCGGCTGAATGCCGTTGGCCATCAGACGCTTGAGGTGCTCGGCAACCCAGGCCGGGCCGGCTGGCACGGTCATTTCGCTGTAGGCAGCCTGATAGGCCGGATTGGCCAGGGAAGTGCCTTCCAGGTATTCCGGATACAGCAGCTCCATGATGTTCATCTGGACGGTGTTGATCGCCACCGTGACCTGATCCGGTTTTGGCGTCAGCTCGGCCAACATGTGGCGGGTATCGTCGGACAACCACAGGGCGGCTTCGCCATCGCTTTCAGGTGCGAACGAAATCGAACCGCCAACCTGGATAATCATGTCCGGCACCGCTTCACGTACGCCGGCAATCAATTCGTTGAACTTGGACAGACGCTTGGAGCCCTTGCCGTCCAGCTCACGCACATGCAGGTGCAGAACCGTGGCACCGGCTTCGTAGCACTCGACCGCTTTCTGAACTTGTTCATCCATGGTCAGCGGGATGTCTTCCGGGAAGTCTTCCGGCATCCACTCGGGGCCGTACGGGGCCACGGTGATGACCACTTTGTCCATGTTTTCCGGGTGCAGGGAATCGTCGAAGAATTGCATGAGTTACTCCAGTTTTTATGGTTGTCCGCCTGCCGGTCATGCCTGGCAGGCGACTCTACGAGTGCTAATACAGAGGGCGTTGATCAGAACGTCTTGTCACCGATAATCCCGGCGCGTTCCATCTTGCGATGGCACGGCGGGTAATCCATGACCGCGTAATGCTGAGTACTGCGGTTGTCCCAGATCGCGATGCTGTTGGGTTTCCAGCGCCAGCGCACCTGATACTCAGGGATGTACGCCTGGCTGATCAGGTAGCGCAGCAACTCGCCCGCACCAGGGTTTGCGTCCTGGCCGAAACGCACCCGGTCAGGGGTGTGGTAGTTGCTGATGTGGGTGGTGAAGGCGTTGACGAACAACACCTTTTCCCCGGTCTCCGGGTGAGTACGCACCACCGGGTGCTCGGCATCCGGGTACATCGCCTTGAGCGCCAGACGTTTCTCGATCGGCATGGCCGCGCCAAAGCTCGCTTCGATGCTGTGACGGGCACGCAGGTCGGCGATCTTCACTTTTACGTCTTCCGGCAGGCGCGCATACGCCTCCACCATGTTGGTCCACATGGTGTCGCCGCCCACGGGCGGGCACTCTACGCAACGCAGCACACACCCCATCGGCGGGGCCTCGCGCCAAGTGGCATCGGTGTGCCAGGCGTTCTCGTAGCGGTCCATTGGTTGGTCCGGATTCTTGTAGATGCGCACCAGTCCCGGATGATCCGGGTCACTGCCGGCCACCGGGTGATCCTCCAGCTCGCCGAAACGTCGGGCGAAGGCCACATGTTCGGCGCGGCTGATGTCCTGATCTCGCAGGAACACCACACGATGCTTGAGCAACTGGGCACGAATCTCGGCAAAAAGACCGTCGTCATGCACCGCATCGGCGAGGTTGACGCCGATCAGTTCGGCGCCAATGTTGCAGGTCAATTGTTCGACTTTCATGGCTGGTAGCTCCTTAAATGACGAAAATCGACGAGCCGGTAGTCTTGCGTGACTCTAGGTCGCGATGGGCCTGGACAGCGTCTTGCAAGGCATAGTGCTGATTGATTTCGATCTTGATCCGACCGCTGCCGACGTGGTCGAACAGCTCGCCAGCCAGGTCGGCTTTTTCCGCCGGGTCTGCGATGTAGTCGGCCAGGGCCGGACGGGTCAGGAACAGCGAGCCTTTCATTGCCAGCATTACCGGGTCGAAGGCCGGGATCGGGCCGGACGCCGTGCCGACGCACACCATCAAGCCGCGACGCTTGAGCGAATCCAGGGAACCCATGAAGGTGTTCTTGCCAACGCTGTCGAACACAACGTTGACACCCACACCGTCCGTCATCTCGCGAACGCGTTGAGCAACGTCTTCATGGCTGTAATTGATGACATGGGTGCAACCATGAGCCAGGGCAATTTCACCCTTGGCCTCGGTGGACACGGTCCCGATAACGTTCACGCCGAGCAGCTTGGCCCACTGCGAAACGATCAGGCCCACACCACCAGCGGCGGCGTGCAGCAAAATAGTGTCACCGGCCTTGAAGTCGTAGATGCGGCGCATCAGGTACGACGAGGTCAGACCACGCATGGTCATGGCCGCGGCCGTTTCGAAGCTGATGGTTTCCGGCAACTTGATCAACGGCGCGGCCGCGATCAGACGCTCGGTGCTGTAGGCACCCAAGGTGTTGAGGAAACCGGTGTAGGTGACGCGATCACCCACTTGAACGTTGGTCACACCTTCGCCGATAGCCTGGACCACACCGGAAGCCTCAACGCCCATGCCGTTTGGCATAGGGATCGGGTAGGTGCCATTGCGAAAGTAGGTGTCGGCATAGTTCAGGCCAACCGCTACATGACGAAGACGAACCTGGCCTGGACCAGGATCGCCGACTTCGACGTCTTCATAACGAAGGACTTCGGGACCACCGGTTTCGTAAAAGCGAACGGCTTTGGCCATGATTTCTTATTCTCCAATCTGCAATGTTGGCTTGCTGCGTCGAATTGCGCTGATTGGACTGTAGGTTGCTGCCTCTGGAGCCGCTTCTCATCAGACGACAATGGCTTTTCATTTCGTGACAGAGGCCCGGTGTTGCGAGATATGGATGCCAGTGGCGGATGGTCGGGCGACGGTGGTTCAGCCTCTGCATCAATGCGCGCGGCAACGCCCGACAGGAGAATTGCTGGTCAACAGGTATTAATGGACATCATGCGGCAACCCTGACCTGCCGCCTTTGCGATCAGGGCTCGCTCATCAGACTGATACGTTCTGCGCAAATAGCCGCCTGCCATAGGGGGCTGCGAGACGGACACACTTTGGCGGTTCAGTTTAATAGTTTTTGAGGGTTATTGATTCGGATTATCCAGCCACTCCGGGCAGGATGCGCCCCGCATTGACCGACGTACAAGCTCGCGCTTTGCGTAGCTCAGGTCAGCACCTGGGACCAGGTCGGAAACTGAATGACAACTTTCATCACTTGAGAACAGAACACATGGGCATGTCGAATAAATGGATAGTGGGAATTGCTTTGAGTAGCGTGTTTCAGGTCGGCTGTGTCTCGAAGGTCACTGAGCAGGAGCAATATTCGGGCTTCCTGGCCAATTATCAGGGACTGGAAGAGCAAACTACGCCGAGCGAAAAAAAGGTGCTGCGCTGGGTAAAGCCAGGGTTTGATCCTCGCGCTTATTCCACTGTCGTGTTCAAGCAGGTAGAGCTGTATCCAGCGCCGAAGCCGAGCGATCGCATCAACCTGAAAACCCTGCAAGACGTGCAGACCATGGCGAGCAACAGTGTCAAGAACGCCTTTGCCCCCACCTACACAATCATCTCGGATGCACAGCAAGCACCCGCCGATTCTCGGACATTGATCTTGCATGCGGCGATCACCGAGGTCAGCGCCACCAACGAGGGCATGCATTGGTATGAGGCCGTACCGATCTCTGCTATTGTCGGGGCAACACAAGCAGCCACCGGGCATCGCGATCAGACAGCCGAAATGTATATCGAAGCCGACCTGATCGATGCAAAAACCGGTTTGCCCGTCGTCAAGGTGGTACGCAAGGTGTTCGGCGAGACATTGGATAATGCCAGCCAGCCAATAGCTGCCAATGACTTCAAGGCCGCACTCAAAGAGATGACGAACGACATGCAGGCACTGCTTTCCAAGCAGTAATAACCGCGTAATACCCCATTGCAAACGTTGAATTGCCTGCCATCCATTGTCATGGGATTGCATCGCGAGCATGGGGTTTAAGCCGCGTCTCCCTAAACAAACCGTTAGGCCACGTAACGATATCTAACGAGAGTCCGACTTGATGAAAATACTGACCTTTACCTTATCGTCATTAGTGTTGCTCGCCAGTTCTGGCGCGTTGGCGGTGACGGTGGTTCCACTAAAAGGGCAAACGTCCCAGACAATTCAGCAAGACACCAGTACCTGCCAATCACAGGCCAATGCTCAATTCCCGATACAAAACACCGTGCCATCCGGTGGTCGGGTAAAAGGCGCTGCCACCGCCGCCGTCGCCGGAGCCACTGCAGCGCAGGTTCGGGGCAACCAACATGACAACGTCTATGACCAGATCGACGACGATATCAAGCAAGACTATCGCCAGAACCGTGCACACAGCGCAGCGGTAGCTGGCGCGGTGGTCGGGGGATCAAGACAACGCCAGGAGCGCAGACAAAACAGTGGAGCGACCGAGCAAAGCATCACCGCCAACAACTCGGTGTACAGCAGTTGCCTGCAACAGCGTGGCTACAACGTTTTGCCTTGATCCCGATGGTTATTCTTCTTCGAATACCCCGATATCAACGTTGCGAACTGACAACTTTTCCGGATAACTTAATTGATGTTCCGATGTAATTACCCAGTTATGCGATCAACAATTTAAGTTCGCCCTGCCTCTGAAGGAACTTCACTTCCCTTATCCCCTGCCCTCGCCTGTATCTCACTCAAATACATGGCTTCAATCTGCTTGAGGGGCAAAAATGTCCTGTCAGCAAATAGGAATCAGTTCGGCCAAACCGCAGGCTTGTGTGTCAAATAGAACTCAGTCTCAACCCCCTGCCTTGCAGTTTTCGGATAGCGCACATTATTCGTACCGAGCATCATCATGGACCTCGATTGAACCCTCGTGGATTACCCTTGCTTGATTCCAGTGAGATTTTTGATAGGCTGTCCCACCATTGTCTAGTGGCTCTCTCTGCACCTTCCGCGTATGCCCGCTCGTAGCCGTTCATCCCCTGACAAATATGTATTACGTCAAATCCGGCCTATCAAAACTGTCTTAATAGCCAGCCAGATCCACCCGATCGAAGGATTCTCATGCGTTACGCCTTCAAGTTGAAAAATGGTTCCATGGCCGTTTTTGACCCAGACACCGCCTTGCTTTCCATCACGACACCCTATGGAGATGTGCAAAACACCACGATAGGTAGAGCTGAATCGCGTCTACTGGACCTGCTGCTTATGGAACCCGGTCAGACTAAAAGCCGTGAGGAAATCATCGACTACACCTGGAATGACCGCGTCGTCGCCTCTGGCAGTTTGAATCAGGCCGTTTTCTCACTTAGAAACATTTTGAATGACAGTCGAGATCACGAGATTTTGATGACGGTTCCTCGAAGAGGCTATTGCTTCAACCGTCACTATGTTGTCGATGTACAAACAGACTTTCTGACGCCTTCCGATGAAGCCGCACAACCTGCAGTACCCGCCATTGAAGCGCTTCCGCTAACCGAAAATGATGGTGTCCTGGAGTCATCAGGAAAAACCATAAAATCTACTTACATTAAAAAATCCCTGTCAGTCGCTTATGTCTTGACCTTGGGAGTATGCGCCTTCACTGGTTTCCATTCGGGCTTCGACACACCGAAAATAGAAATTTCCAGTGTACAAGTGAACGAATTGGTCATTCATGCAGTAGGTAACAGCGTCGCAGAAGCTCAATCACTGCGGGATCTTTCGGCTAAACAGGTTCAACAGCTTTCGCCAAATTTAAAGGGTCAGGTTTGGTTGAATCTCTTTAAAACAAACTATTCCGTGTCGTGCGTTCGTCCGGACCTAAGCACTGCAAACTTACAGTTAAATAGCAACCAAAAAGACCTCGCCGTGATGATCCAACAATGTTTGGAAGCAACGCCATGAAGCTAAGAATACCGTCAATTGCTCACTGGATAGTGCTGGGAGTTATCAACGCTGCCTGTATTTTTTCGTTGATGTATTCGCCATCTTATTACATGGAAAATACCAGTTATCAAACAATCACTCGACAATGGCTCGAAGATTTAAATCAACTCAACTCTGAAGAATATCTGACCATCGGGCACGGCCGACTTACGCAAACCACTCTGGAAAGCCTGAACGGAAAGATCCGCAACGCTACGATCACGGCGGATGTCATCCGAGAAAGCTATCATCACGTTCAGATAAAAGTAAGTAATGTCAAACTTAGCCAGGATGACGAGCTATTCGCCATTGAAAAAACACCCGATCTCTTTTTCAGGCGCCAGTTCGCTCTGCAAGAAGGCGCTGTTCTAAACTACGAATTAATCCCTACCACCGATAAAAAAGCCGTATGCTTTTATGTGCACGACTTTGGCCGCTTGCGCTGCATGAATCACTAAGCCATCTATTGTCAATCACGTCACGCATATTCGACCAGGCAACAGGACTTGATACTCCTTGCGCCGCTAAAGCCGACTCAAACAAAAAAATAAGAATTACTGATTTGAGTCAGGCGCCCTTTCCCTTCAAAGTCTCTCCTCTATAGTTTCGGAGCCGTGCCTGCTATCTCTCAGCACAAAGACCGGCTCCCGGCTTCTCCAAACAAACTTCATGACCGCCTGTAAAGTTATGTTTCAGCTTCATACTCCTTCAAAACAACTTTTCCTGGGGTGGTAGATGAAAACAACTATTTTTTTGCGAGCCGTAAAATCGATGATATCCAAGATCCTGGTAGCTCTATCTCTGGCTGCAATACCATTTCATTCGATGGCCCACAATGAGTACTCTATCGGTAGCGCGGAAATCGAAATTTATGAAATAGAATTGAGTCCGAATGAGAAACTAAAATTGTCGCATCTAAAAATCTACTCTGAAAATGAGTTCCACGAGGAGGAAGAGGCGACAAACGACCAACGCCCCTCCCCCCCCAAAAACATGACTAATGAGCGTCAAGATTTATCACTCATTCCACTTTGATAATATTTTTTCTGGCTGCATAGCCTCTCAATACAGTGAAAGCTGCTCCTGACGTCATCTGCAAATAGACCGAACACTCCGAAAATATGAGTTTTTGACTTTGATAAGCCTCGTTGGAGCAAGACTATCCAGAGGCCAAGCCGTGGCAGTGATGCGGCTGACACTATGCTCTGCCTGAAAAGCCATTCATAAGGAAAGCACGTCAATGCAGCTAAAAAACCTCGCAACCGTATCGTTTGGTGTATTGCTTTCTGTCAAGGCCATGGCCTATGAAGACGAACCTCATGGTGCCGACCTGACACGTATTGAAAGCAACAAAAAAGCACTGAGCGATGAAAAAGCCAGATATAAAATTTGCACCAACTATCGTGTCAATGATTTGTTTGCCTATGATGCCGCAGCCATCGGCCCAACAAGTCAAAAAACGGCCATCTTTGGTTCGAAAATAGCGCCGTGCAAACTTCAAAGCCTATTGGATATACCATTGAACGATGCGTATGTTTTTTCAGCGGCGTTGGATCTGATGCCGGAGTCATTGACGGACAAAAATGACGACAGCGCTGAAGTCGAGCCAGGTGCGTTTGCGTCATAGTCTATACGCTGAATGTGAAAATTTAGAAGTAAAAGAATTGTCACACTCAGCGCTTATTTTCTTTGGACGTCACTGTCAAGGAGCGATCAAATGGATCGCTCGTCAAACTCTCTCGACTGAGTTGCATTAACGACCGACACCACAGTCGTTGACACACATTGCTTAGCACTATCCATTTAGCTGAAGAGCGTTCAACTCCATGAGCATCCCCAATGAAGTCTTTCGTGTAACCTCTACGCCTGCGGACAAATCCCATAGAACAATTGGCCGATGGGAGATGAGCCTTGTCCCATCAGAGCGTGAAGCAAGCATTCGACAGCATAAGCTCATTCATAGCCCCATACTCCAATGCAGTCGACTGGAGTTTGATTCAGCGGTGACTATTATCAGCTCTGTGCCTCATGGCTATGTCACCTTCGCCATTTCACAGGCTTCCGTTGGTCGACCCACTATAAATAATCATGAATTACGACCTAACGAAATCATCGTACTGACTAGCGACGAGCCAGTGCATTACACTTGCGAGCCGAATGAAACTCTTTTCACACTCACCACGACTTTAGAACACTACAAACAGTGCCTGGAAAACAATTCAACTATCGATATGCTTGCAAAGCGAAAGGAATACCGCTTTCAGGTTCCAAATTTCAAATTAATTCAGTCTGCCATCCAAGCCATCAACGCGTGCGTTAACGACGTCAACAATCAACCTTTAGAACAGCGCGACCGCCCTGATACTTCCTCCATTGAAAGTGTGCTGCTGATTTCTCTACTCCGGGTACTGACACCTGCTGGTCGCTCCTCGCTAAAAATCCCGACCAGAAGAAAGGTTGCGATGGCAGCGATAGAATACATTCATGACAACCTGAAAAAGGCGCTCTGCATGAAGGCGCTAGTAAAACAACTTGAGACTACGACTCGCACCTTGCATCATGGATTCGTCGAAACATTTGGAATTTCTCCGATCGCTTACATTCGAAATTTAAGACTCGCCAATGTCCGCCGAGACTTGATCCGCAACACGTGGCCAACGGTTACCGAAACCGCAATGTTCTGGAACTTCCAGCATCTAAGTCGGTTTTCCAAGGCCTACCAGGATGCTTATGGAGTGACACCCTCCGAAACCACCAGGCGCAACGCTGCAAAACTGGCGGCGTCCAACTGCTGAGTATTAGAAATGGTAAGGTGATGCTACTCATGCGGGATACTGCAGGCGCTTTTCATTCACTGCAACAAGCGCACCGCCTAGACAACGTAATTCCAAAAAAATAACAATCAATAATTTTCATCCATCCATTTTAACCACCAATATTGATTACTTCTAATTCAAGGGGGTAAGCATGAGCTATCGATTAAATTCACTGCCGCTTAAGCAAAAAATTATCTTTTGTCTTCTCGCCTACTTATGTGGTGTAGCACTGGCCTGGTTGATTGACTATTAACAAGCGCACCTTTAATTCTTCAGGCCGCCCCCACCAAGTTGAAGTCGTATATTTCGGAGTTTTTTATGATTACGGGGTATAAAGCTTTGCTTAGAAGGCACACGGTAGCTTTATGCGTAACGGCTGCGGCGGGCTCGGTCGCATGGTTTTGTACCGGGAGTCTTGCTGAGCATCTGGCTCTCGGATGGAAGTTATTTATTACCCTGGCGTTTATGCTGGGCGTATTGCTCTACAGTGCACGGAAGATTGAAAGGTATTACACCTCAACCGCCATTCAGCTTCGCAAGGCCATAAGGGCGAATGAGCTGGATGTTCACTACCAGCCTATAGTTAATTTGCGGACGGGTAACCTGGTCGGTGCCGAATCGCTGTCGCGCTGGAGCTCTAAAGGAGCCATCATTCCGGCGGACGTATTCATCGCGGCGGCAGAGAAGTCCGACTTGATCTGCGAGCTTACGCGCTCGGTCATACGCCGGGTTGCGGAGGATTACAGCACCTATCTTTGGGCGTGCAAGGATTTCTACATCACAGTCAATCTTTCCACTCAAGACATTCTCGATCCAACCTTTCCAGACTTTGTGGCCAACATCATGGCAGCGTACAACTTGCCAGCCACCGCCATCGTCTTTGAGATTACCGAAAAAACCTTGTTAGACCAAAAAAGTGCAGCGACTCAGTTGCACAGACTTCGAGCACGCGGGCATCGTATTGCCATTGATAACGTCGGCTCCGGCTACTTCCGCCTCTCGCTCATCGAATCAGTACCTGTCGACATACTGAAAATAGATCTTACGCTCATCAACCACGACACCATCGCTGCCAAGGATGCCTTGTGGCGACATATTGCCAAAATCGCCAAGACTCTAAAACTTAACGTTGTCGCCAAGGGCGTCGAAACTCAACAGCAACTACCGCACTTGACTTCAGAAGGTGTGTTATTGGCGCAAGGCTGGTTGTTTTCCAAAGAGCTCCCTGTTCGTGCATTGGCAAGACGGTATTTTCAATTACCAGCGAACATCAGTCCCCACACTGATTGAAGTCACTCAAAAATATCAATCAATGACTTCTATCAGTCTTCGCGATCACTCAAATTCTCGGCGAACACCTCACAATCGACAATCTGTAGAAGGATTCCACCTCACATGTTTTTTCGAAACCTTGGCTTCGTTTCACTGCTTTCGTTGCTGTCTTTTCAGGCAGTCGCGGAGGATGACAGAGGTTTGTATCTTGGAGCTGGCGTAAGCAACATTGAAACCGACAAATCCAGTCTGAGCGATGAAGATTCCAGCTATAAGGTTTTTGCCGGCTATCGTCTCAACGGCTATCTGGCCTTCGAAGGCGCCTTCGTTGATCTCGGCCAATTCGAGGACAAGAATCTTGATTTCGATGGCAAATCTGTCCAGGCCAGCGCCCATGTCGGCTTTCCACTGGGAGACCGGATACGCCTTTACGGCAGTGTCGGTGCTCATGCCTGGGATGCTGACGGCAATGCCAGCGATGATGACACCGGGGTGGATCTGACCTACGGCGCCGGTGTTGAATTTGATGTGTTTCGCAACATTGGTATCCGCGCTGAATATGAAGTACTGGAGGTCGGCGACATCGACCTGAATCAAACAACGGCCTCTGCTTTTATTCTCTTTTAACGCCAACTTGCATTGAGCGGCCATGCGGGTCGCTCAACGCACACCCTGAGACCATCATCCTCGCCGGACTTGCCCTGTCGCGCCGCGCGTCACCACTGGCAAATCTGCCATTCCAGCAGTCGGCATTCGCTGGCGCCCTATCACTTGCGCCGTGACATCGAATGGTCTGTTTTACACAGGTTCTGTGCTGCAAGCGGAGGGCTACTAACGCCCTTATTTTTCTGAGGGCTATGGATGAAACAAGGGCGAGTTTGGGCGCTGTTGCTAGTATTTGCGATCTTGACGGGCTGCACGACGGTGCCGCCAAAGGATCAAAATAATCTGTGCAATATCTATCGTGAGTACCCTGACTGGTACGAAGACTCGCTAGAGATGCAGAAAGAATGGGGTACGCCTCAACACGTTGCGATGGCGATCATGAAGCAGGAGAGCAGTTTCGTCTCCGATGCATTGCCTCCCCGTGACTACGTGCTTGGAGTGATTCCCTGGGGGCGAGTCAGTTCTGCCTATGGTTATGCGCAAGCCCTAGACCCTGTCTGGGGTGAGTACAAGGATATGACCGGCAATGGCGGCTCGCGGGACAACTATGATGACGCGATCATGTTTATCGGCTGGTACACCACTGGCACCCACAGCCAGCTTGGAATCTCCAAAGGGGACGCCTACAACCAGTACCTGGCTTACCATGAAGGGCGTGGCGGCTTTCGTCGTGGCACCTATCGCAGCAAGCCATGGTTGATGCAGGTGGCACGCAAAGTAGAGCAGCAGTCAAAGAACTACGATTCGCAGCTCAAGCAGTGCCGCGAAGAGCTGGAGGATGATCGCAGCTGGTTTTAACACCGACTGATCAGCATCTACCGAAGAGGCACCTGGCAACGTCGTTTCGTTCTGCGGCGCAGATCGAAATGCCCAATTTCTGACCCTGTCACACCGTCGTCACATCCACCCGGCACAATGCGATCAGCCAAAAGGATTTGGCTACGTGTATGAAGAGCCCGGCCACTGCGCCGGGCTTTTTCGTTCCTGCGACATACTTTTCACGAAGCGCTCACATAATGGAGCGCAGATTGAGCAAACAAAAGGATTTGACCCCATACAGAAGGCCCGCCATGTGCGGGCTTTTTGTTTTCAGACTCCCTCTCTCCTACCTGCTTGTATTCCACGCAAGTACCCCTCTGCGAATTCGCGACGCTTTAGCGGATGCCATTTACCGGATAAGCATGGAATCAGGCACGCCCCTAATTCCCGCGATGACCGGTATTGAACCGAGAGCGTTGAATTGCGTCCAACGGAAATGAATCGCATCAAGGGGATGAGGGCGATGGAAACGCGTGCAGTGGTCAAGTTTTTTGCAGCTTACTTGTCTGTCACTCTAACAATTGCATGGTGCGTAGCCGAGGCTTCACCCTGGATCGCCTCTCATATCCTGATGAAGTGGATGCTTTAGCACAGCAGTGATCGACAACCGGGAACAAGCACAGAGCATGAACAGCGTTCACGCTGGCAGCGCCGTTGCTGCTCTGGGTATCGAAGATCATGATTAGTTAACGCATGAGTATTGAGCAAGCGTGCTTTCTAGAATTTCCGAATTCAGCCTCTCGCATTCTGCATTGGCCTCAATTCGTGTCGGATAGCAGATTTTTAGCCTGCACTTACCTTCATTATCGTAGATGTCGAAATCTATAGGCGCCGTCGTGCAGTAGAAGCGTGCCCCACTGCGGGTTGATCCGGTTTCCTTTGGAATCGAGGGGACAACCACGAATCTCGCCATATTGGTTTTCCCTGCAGTGCCCACATGTCAGTGACTTAAGGAATAGCGGCTACTAGCCACTAGATCAAGTGAGCATCTTAAAAATCCGATGAGCAGTTTGTTGCAACCAAAACGCATTCGAATTCACCGATGTGATTACTGCGCAATCATACATTTAGGGTGCGTTGATTGACCGTCAAGGTGCTTGAGCTCAGGCGTGAAGGCGGCGATATACGGCTCGGATGCTGCGCACAATCGCCTATGATTTTAGCTCGGGTGAGCGCGAAGCTCGGTCGGTCGGCACGGGAGCGTTCTCAGGCTTTACATGCCTCGTGGGCGCATCGAACAGCTCCTCCAAGCGGGTCTGCTTTCGGTGCGAGAAATCGCCTCAGCTTGTGCCAGAGAGGCGGCACCGTTGATCAGCATGCAGGACGTGGAAACTAGCAGCCGCAAGTTAACAATCTTAAAAAGGAAACGAGCGTGAAAAATCGAGGAGTCACGTAAATCTCACGCACATGAAAAAGGCCAATGCTGTGAACATTGGCCTAAGTCATTGAAAAATATGGTCGGGACGGAGTGATTCGAACACTCGACCCCTAGCACCCCATGTTGGGGGCTATAGCATCCTAACCTATTGTTTTTAAAGGGATACAGCCACTTACAACGGTGGCAAAACATCCGCTTTTTTGTGCTTATGCAAACGAAAACTCGCGGCCTCCAGAGGAGGTTTTGCGCACAACTCTCCCGGCTTCCTGCCTACCGCTTAGCCCTCGCCGGCTGCTACGCTGAAATTTCCACGGAGGATTTGCGATGCCAAATTCTGACCTGCTCCCTTCCCTGCTGTTCAAGATCAACGAAAACCAACTGGCGCTCGAAGCCGCGATCATGGCGCTGACGATTTGGGTTGAGCAAAGAGGATCAGCTGAGGAAGCCGGCAACGTTCGCGGCGCCCTGCAAACGATCGACAAGAACGAAGAATTTATCAAGATGAGCCTCGCAGTACTCATGGCACCAGAATGAGACGCAAGGGCAGACGCATTGCTTACTGCTCCTGACGATATGCATACATTCAATCTCTAGGGTTTTCGGCCAAGCAGGCAAAACGGCGCCGGAGGATGCTCATAATTCAGCTTTAGTCCTAATCACTAGCTCGTTGTCCCAACATGCTAAGAAACTGTCCCGCCGTGCCCATAGCCTTGTGCTCGATATACCTACTATAGGACCAGCCCCCTCTGCTCAGTCAGTGGGGGCAGTTACCTATACCGGATGCACATATTGCGCACCGCCGTACAAGCACGGACTGGAGACAACAATGACAAAAATCGCCGAAATCCAAGACACTCCTTCACCAGCGTCGCCCTCGGCACCGGCCATCATCCGGTCGTCGGTGCGACAGCATTCGATCAAGGTAGAGCTTTGCACACCCGCCATCGGCGCAGAGCTCAGCAACGTCAACCTTGTCGACGCTGCCCAGGACCCCGAACTGATCGCGGAAATCAGGGCCCTGTGGCTCAAGCACAAAGTGTTGTTCTTTCGCGACCAGAACATCACTCCAATGGAGCAACAGCACTTCGCCGCGCAATTCAGCGAACTGGAAGCCCATCCCCTGGCGCCGAGCCATCCGGAGGCGGACAAGCTGCTGATGCTGTACCGCAATCTCGATCCGAGCAAGCCCAAGAGCTATGTGGAAAAGGCTAGTCGCGAAAACCTCTGGCATGCCGATGTCACCTACAAGCTGGCGCCGCCCCGCGGCGCGGTATTGCGCTGCGAACTGGGTCCGGAGACCGGCGGCGATACGCTGTTTTCCAACATGGTGATGGCCTACGAAAAGCTGCCCGAAAGCATCAAGCAACGAATCGATGGCTTGTATGCCAAGCACGGTGCCGAGCAGACCTTTGGCGCCCAGTTGCCACGCGAAGAACGTCACGCGATGGCCCTGAAGACCCCCGGTGCCGAGCACCCGGTAGTGCTTGTGCATCCCGAGACAGGCGAGAAGGTGCTGTTTGTCAATTCCGCATTCACCACCCATTTCTCGAACTTCTTCAACTTCGAGGACATCCGCTACGGCCAGGACTTTATGCCCGAGGCTCATCACCTGATGAACTACCTGATCTCCCAGGCCGCCATCCCGGAATACCAGGTTCGCCTGAAGTGGCGCACCAACACCGTTGCCATGTGGGACAACCTGCAAGTCCAGCACTACGCCGTGGCTGACTACGGCAACGCGCCACGGAAGATGCTGCGCGCAACCCTGGCGGGAACCCCGCTGACCTGACCCTGACTGCCAGACAGACAGCCCGGGCACCCGACCATCCGTGATGGTCGGACGATCCCGGCCGCCGAAAAATTCCCGATCAAAACAACAATCAACGGAGATACCTATGCTCTACGAACACGTCGACACCGCCGTCATCGATGGCGAATCCCTGCCCTGGATTCCGTTTACCCCTTATGCAGATAACGTCCTGCTCAAGTACTTCAAGCTCGACCCGATCCGTGGCGAATGGATCGTCATGATGAAGGCGCCGCTGGACATGCAACTGCCCAAGCACCACCACACCGGCACGGTCATGGTCTACACGATCGAAGGTCAGTGGAAATACAAAGAGCATGACTGGATCGCCGGCCCCGGCAGCATCGTCTACGAGACGGCCGCGTCGACTCACACACCTGAAGTCGTCAGCACGGGAAGCGCGGATGGGTATTCGCTCATGCTGGTTCAAGTGACGGGCGATCTCGCGTTCCTGGACGGCAACGACAACATCGTCGCGCTGGAAAACTGGAAGACCGGGTTGCAACGCTATCTAGCTTATTGCGAGGAGCATGACATCGCGCCGAAAGACCTGACGGCATTCAACTGACCCGGATTTCACGGGAAAACCCGGCGCCTCTGGTTCAAGGGGCGACCGGGCCAGTTACCGGTTAGCAATCATTCAGGGGAGGGAAACAGGCTGTGTCGGGTCGCGGTCTTGACGCGAAATCTGACCCGGGCCTGGCCGCCTGCTCGCTCCCCCGATCACAGACAAGCGAACGGAGCGATGCCATGAAAGGCCTGATGATGCAAAAGCAGCTTTTGATTTCCTCACTCATTGAACATGCCGACCGCCATCACGGTGATACGCAGATCGTATCCCGTCGGGTGGAGGGCGATATCCATCGCTACACCTTCCGAGACTGCCACCATCGCGCGCGCCAGTTGGCCAGCGCACTCACCCGCCTGGGCGTCAAGCCTTCCGAGCGGATCGGCACACTGGCATGGAATGGCTATCGGCACCTGGAGTTGTACTACGGCGTTGCCGGCATGGGTGCCATTGTGCATACCATCAACCCTCGCCTGCATGAAGACCAGGTCGCCTACATCGCCAATCACGCCGAAGACCAGTACATCTTCTTCGACTTGACCTTCTTGCCACTGATCAAGGCCATCGCCGAGCGCTGCAATGGGGTCAAGGCGTTCATCGCCATGACTGATCAGGCGCACATGCCCAAGGATGCCGGCATCGACAACTTGCTGTGCTATGAAGACCTCCTTCAACAGGGATCCCCTGACTACGCTTGGCCGGTTTTCGACGAGGATGCCGCCAGTACGCTCTGCTACACCTCCGGCACGACGGGCAACCCGAAAGGGGTTTTGTACAGTCATCGCTCGTCGGTGCTGCACACCTATGCCGCCGCGCTCCCTGACGCCCTGAATTGTTCGGCGCACGACGTGATCCTGCCGGTGGTGCCGATGTTTCATATCAACGCCTGGGGACTTCCCTACATCGCGTGCATGGTCGGGGCAAAACTTGTATTTCCCGGACCGGCCCTGGATGGAGCATCGCTGTTCGAACTGCTCGAAGCCGAGCAGGTGACACTGTCCGCGGGTGTCCCTACCGTGTGGCAAGGCCTGCTTGGTCATCTGGAAAAAACCGGCCGGCAATTCTCCAGCATGAAACGCAGCATCATTGGTGGCGCGACCTGCCCCCCGTCCATGCTGCACACCTTTCAGCAAACCTACGGCGTTGCGGTATTGCACGTCTGGGGGATGACGGAGCTGAGCCCTATCGGAACCGTCGGCGCCCTGAAGGCCAGGCACCTCGAAATGTCTCCGGCAGAGCGTTATGCCGTGCAATCCAAGCAAGGCCGGGCGGTGTTTGGCGTCGACATGAAGATCGTTGACGCGGACGGCCTGGAGCTGCCTTGGGACGGCGCGACCTCGGGTGACCTGATGGTGCGTGGCCCCTGGGTGGTACGCGACTATTTCAGAAATGAAAGCGACTGTTCACCGCTGCTCGAACACGCCGGCCAGACCTGGTTCCCCACCGGCGATGTGGCGACCATCGATGGCGATGGCTTCATGCAGATCACCGATCGCAGCAAGGATGTGATCAAGTCGGGTGGCGAGTGGATCGGCTCGATCGATCTGGAGAACATTGCTCTGAGCCATCCCTCAGTCGCCCAGGCGGCCTGCATCGCCGCGAAACACGCGAAGTGGGATGAACGGCCCTTGCTGATCATCGTCAGGAAAGCGCAGGCAGCCCTGACCCGGGAAGATCTGCTGGCCTTTTATGACGGCAAGATTGCCAAGTGGTGGACGCCGGATGATGTGGTCTTCGTCGACACGATTCCACTGGGTGCTACGGGCAAGGTGTTAAAGAACCGCCTGCGCGAGCAGTTCGGCGATCATCTGCTGGTCAAGGCTGCCAGCTGAGTAACAAGGAAAAAATCCAGCCCTGTCCATGTGCAAAGGCAGGGCGGACGTTACGGCAGATGCCGGTAGCGTTCGCCCTGCCTTTGCATTACCGCTATCAAGGGGTTTAGCCAGCCGCTGGCTCAGAGGCCGGGTCGCCAGACATCAACTGCTCGAGAAACTCCAGCAGCAATTCGTTGACCTGAGCCGGGCTTTCCTCTGCGGCGCTATGGCCTACACCGGGTAGCAGCACCTTTTTGCGCAGAGCGGGCAGGTAGGCGTCCATCTGGTCGTAGAGGCTGCGGATTTCCACCGGCTCCATGGAAGGGTCGGCAGCACCACCGATGAACAGGCTTGGTTGGCTGACCTTCGCGCCGTCTAGATACGCGGTGATTTCCCAGTTGCGGTCGCGACAGCGGTAGTAGTTCAGGGCACCGGTAAACCCCGTGCGCGTGTACTCGGCGACGTAGTAGTCGAGCGACTGCGGGCTCAGCCAGGACGGGAACGCGCCCTTCGGCTCGGTAAAGGCGTTGAGAATCGGCTCACCGGCCTCGACAAACAGACGCCAGCGTTCGGCTCCCACGGCGCTGCCGGAGATCGAGTAGAAGACGCTGCTCAAGGTCTTGCGCGGATCAGCGGCCAGCTCGCGATCCGGCTTGTCGAGCTGCTGGAAATACAGGTGGTGGTAGACCCGGCCTTTCGCCATGGCCTGCAAGCCCACGGTTGGCTTGACCTTGCCCCGCGGCGGTACCGGGGTATTGAGCATCACCAGGCCACTGAACAGATCCGGGCGCAACATGGCGGCCGCCTGAGCCACCCAGGCGCCCAGGTCGTGGCCGATGATCACCGCAGAGGTTTCGCCCAGGGCCGCCATCAAACCCACCATGTCGCCGACGGACTGGCTCATGTCATAGGCTTCGATGGCGTCGGGGCGGTCCGATTGCCCGAACCCGCGTTGATCGGGCACCACAACCCGATAGCCGGCCTCGGCCAATGCCACGATCTGGCGCCGCCACATGTACCAGAGGTAGGGGAAGCCGTGCAGCAGGATGACGAGCGGCCCCTGGCCCTCGTCGATGTAGTGCATGCGGATGCCGTTGACGTCGGCAAAGCAGTGGTTGAATGCATCAGGATCGTCGGCATCCACCTGCGCCATTGCAGCGAGCGGCTGACCGATACGCATTGAAGTGCGCGTATCCATTATCTACCTCCATCTTATTAGTTGTGGGCCTGAAGGTAGCTCTGAGAGGGTGCCCTGCACTGAGCTTAGCAGGACACAATCTTGTGAAATTGGGACAGGGCAAACGCCGGTAGCGCAGCGAATGCCGCCGTCATTCCCTACCCGCCCGCCGCGTCCCAATATGCTAAGAAATTATCCCACTATGCCCATGGCGCGGGGCTCGCGTTACCTAAAATGGGACCGCGCTACCTGCTCTGCATTACGCCAGAGCAGGGTTGAAGGTCGCTGGCGCTGTCAGTACGTCCACCAGCGCCCTCTTCCCGCGCAATACACCTTCGATGAAAAAAGCAACGCCGCCATCGGCCGAAGGAGATCCTGTACATGCCCAAGCTTGTTCGCGCCGCCGTTTTGACCAAATACCTGGAAGTCACCCAAGACCTGGGATTCAACCCGCGCGACGTCATGACCGTCGTCGGCCTGAGCCAGGCTCAGTTGCAAGTCCCGGAAAACCGTATACCCATCGATACCGCCGTGCGCCTGCTGGAAGACTCTGCCGTCGCCAGCGGTTGCCAGACCCTCGGCCTGCGTATGGCCGAGTCGCGCCAGCTTTCGGATTTCGGCGTGGTCAGCCTACTGCTCAGCCAGCAACGCACCCTGCGTGGCGCTTTGCAGGTTATGGAGCGCTACCGTCATCTGATGAACGACTCCCTGGGGATCTTCGTTGAAGAAGCCGGCAGGATGGTGATCATTCGCGCCGAGATGGTCACTGAGTCGCTGTTGCCCGGTCGTCAGGCCTCGGAGCTGGTCATCGGCGTGCTGTTCGGCCTGTGCTCGACGCTGCTCGGCGCGCAGTGGCGCCCGTACAGCGTCAACTTCATACATCAGCCACCCGACAACCTGCAAACTCATCGGCGTATGTTCGGCTGCAACCTGGAGTTTGGCAGCGAGTTCAACGGCATCGTCTGCTCCGATGCCAGCCTGGACATGGTCAACGCCAATGCCGACCCGGCCATGGCGTGTTATGCCCAGGACTACATCGATTTGCTGTCAGGTGATGTAAGTACCTCTTTGCTGTTCGAAGCGCGCAAGGCGATCTACCTGCTGTTGCCCATGGGACGCGCCACGATCGAGCAGATCGCGCTGTCACAGGGCATGAACGTGCGCACCTTTCAACGCCGCCTGCAAGACGACGGTTGTGCCTTCAACGACCTGATCAACGAGGTGCGCCGCGACCTGGCGTTGCGTTATCTGGAGAACCCGAACCACTCGTTGAGCAGCATCGCCGACATGTTCGGCTTCTCCATGGCCAGCTCCTTCACCCGCTGGTTCATCAATCAGTTCGGCATGCCGCCAGCGGCGTGGCGTCGCGCGCAGAAACAAGCGCTAGCTTCTTGACAGTGAGCGCTGTCCCCAACCCCTTCAACCCACACGAAAAAAAACGGCGACTGCTGGTACAGTCGCCGTGAAAGCCGGTGCTTGTGACACCGGTGGTGAGCTTCACTGTAACGAGGAGCCAGCCCAGTGAAGCCCTGCCATAAACCTGTGTGACGCCGGTTTTCAGACGCCCCAATGCAGTAACAGAAGCACCAGCACCACGAGAAACACCGTCTCCCCGACCATCAGTAGGATCGGTTTGATCCCCACCGCCGCCAGTTCCTTGAGCCGGGTTTTCATGCCCAGGGCGCTGATGGAAATCACCAGGCACCAGCGCGACAGTTCATTGACCCCACCTTGCACCGCCGGCGCGATCCAGCCGGTGCTGTTGATGCAGGCCAGAAGCAGAAATCCCACGGCGAACCATGGCAGCAGCGGTGGGTGTTTGCCTGTCGGGTCGGCACCTTGCATGCGGGTAATCATGGCCGCAGCGACGATCACCGGCAGCAGCATGGCGACCCGCATCAACTTGACCACAGTGGCGGTATCGCCGGTCTCGGTCGACATGCCGTAGCCGGCGCCCACGACTTGGGCGACATCGTGGATGGTCGCGCCGAGGAACACCCCGGCGACTTGTGGCGACAGTGATAACCAGTTGGCAATCATTGGATAGACAATCATCGCCAGAGTCGACAGGGCCGACACGCCGATCACCGTGAACAGGGTCGCGCGCTCTTTCTGCGGGTGGTTAGGCAATGCCGCGGCCAGCGCCAAGGCGGCCGATGCGCCACAGATGGCGGTGGCGCCACCGGTGAGCATGCCGAACAGGCGCGAGAAGCCGAGCAGCCTGGCGGCGATCACCGAGACGCCGATAGTCACCACCACCAGGATCACCACCAGCGCCATCGGCTTCCAGCCCAAAGCTGCCATTTGTTCCAGGGTGATACGCATGCCCAGTAACGCCACGCCAATGCGCAGAACCGTACGAGCAGTGAACTCGACACCGGCCTTGCACGGGCCCTCGTCCGCAAGAAAGTTCAGCGCCATGCCCAGCAGCAAGGCGAACAGCATGACCGGAGCGCCGTAGTGCTCGGACAAAAACGAAGCGGCAGCCGCCACGATCAGGCTGACGATAAAGCCCGGTGCCAATTCGCGCGTGCGGGTATGGACTCGGGTCAGGGCAATGGCGCTCATGGCACGCACTCCTCGCCAATCAGCGTCTCGCGCATGCGGCCCGGCAGCGCTTCAGGACGTTGCGCACCTTGCGCCAGCTGACGTTTACCGGTCAGGTAGCAGGGGCAATCGAAAAACACATCAATACTTAAACGACAACTCACAACTTCACCTCCAACGCGACGCCACTGATGGGGGCCGCGACGCTCTCTCCCGTTAAACGGGCAATATCTTTGTGGTAATGAAACTTGGCATAAAAGAACACCGCCGCTGCCGCGAGGCTGACCAGGGGTACCAGTTGAAACGCCGCATGCAGGCCGATCAGGTCGGACACCCGACCGGTAATGAACGGCCCCGGGGCCAGACCCAGCAGGTTGTTGGCCAGAGTCAGCGTGGCAAACGCCGTGCCGTGCACCGAGTAATGGGTCAGGTTGGCGACCATCGCCCCGCTAGGGCCGGTGGTACCTGTGGCAATCAACATGCCCAGGCAGATCAACAGCAATTGCACAGGCCCCGCCTGCAGTGCGAACGCCGCCGACAACAGCAGGCAACTGCCCAGGCAGAAGGCGATGGCCAGGCTGACCTTGCGTTCCGGCGAATGACGACACAGACGATCGCTGAGCATGCCGCACAGAATCATCCCCACACCGCTGCACAGCACGATGAGCGCCGCAATGCCGCCGGCCTTGTCCGTCGGCATGTCGTAGTAGCGGTTGAGGTAGCTGGGAATCCACACCATGACCGTGCCGCCGACGAACAACTGCAAACCACTGCCGACATAGGTCGCCACCACCGAACGGCTGGACCACAGGGTGCGCAACGGGCGCGGGGCCTGCGCCACCTTGTTCAGGGCCTGCGCCGCCCGTTGCGGCGCAATGCGCGCTTCCTTGACGATGATCGGGTACAGCACCGCCAGGCACAGGCCGAACAGAGCCATGCCGGCGAACGACCAGCGCCAGCCCAGTTTCGCCGCAATGGCGCCGCCCAAGGCCATGCCCAGCACAGCGCCGAACAAACCGCCGGCCATGAACGCGCTGGTCAGGGTGGCGCGCATATGTTTGGGGAACACCGAAATCACCACCGCGATGCCCACGCTGCCATAGGCGGCTTCGCCGACGCCGACCATGAAGCGCGCGATGAACATCTGCTGGTAGTCCTGCGCTAGGGCGCAGCCCAGCGTGGCCAGGCTCCACAATAGCGCCATCAGCGCCAGGCTCTTGACCCGGCCGAAGCGGTCGGCCATCAACGACAGCGGGAATGTCAGCAGGCCGACCATCAGGGCGACGATGCCACTGAGCAGGCCGAGCAGGCTGTCACTCAGTGCCCACTCGCTCTTGAGCAACGGGAACACCGCGTTGAGCACCTGGCGCGACATGTAATCGGAAATCAGCAGTCCGAAGGTCAGAGCGAAGACAACCCAGGCATATTTTCGCGCAACGTTGACACAACCGCAGTCGTCATCGTCCGCGGTAATTGGGTGAAAGGCCATGCAGCCTCCTCATAGGTTTTATTGTTGTTATCTAGCGGGTGGCCAATACGGCGTCAGCGCCTTATCTACCTCCACTATTTTCAGTGATCTGAAGGTAGCTCTGACGGGGCATCCTGCACTAAGCTCCGCAGGACACAATCTTGCGAATTTGGGACACGAGGGAAAGCATGTATACCCTGACGCGAAGTGCCAGTCTCACCAACTATGAGCAAGTGGCCCGCTCCGTGGGGCTGGATCCATTTCATATGTTGCGACTAGCAAAGCTACCGGTAAGTATCCTTGCCGATCCAAATATCATGATCAGCAGCGACTCGGTTGGAGGGCTGCTGGAGGAGTCAGCGCGCCTGTCCGGCCAAGAAGCCTTTGGCTTGTTGCTTGCAGAGTCGAGACGCCTATCCAACTTTGGCATGGTCGCGGTACTTATCCGCGAAGAACCCACACTACGAGCAGCCTTGTTGTCTTGCACTCGCTACGCCCGGCTGCATAACGCTGGCGTGGAGCTGCGGCTGGAGGATGTCGGGGATCTGGTCCTGCTGCATCTGGGCGTGAACATGCAGGGCCATCACGGCGTCTGGCGCCAGGCGATTGAACAGGCGACCGGTATTATTTTGCGCACATTGAGCATTCTGAGCGGTAATACCTTCCGGCCGGTAAGGGTCAGCTTTACTCACCAAAGCCCTGCCAGCCTGGAAGTCCATCACCGTGTGTTAGGAACAGCTGTCGAGTTTTCCCAGGAGTTCAATGCCATCGTTTGCCGCGCGCGCGATCTGGACATACCAATTCCTACGGCGGACCCCACGCTGCATCGCGAAGTAAAACGAGCGCTGGACATGCAACTGGCTAATCTGCGCGATGAGCCGGCACAGCGGGTACGCCAGATCGTCAGGATGCTGCTGCCGAGTGGACTGTGTTCTGTTGATGAGGTTGCCCGACATTTGGGCGTGCATCGACGCACGCTGAACCGACACTTGGCGGTCGAGGGGCAGAGTGTCACAACGGTCATCAATGCCGTGCGTGCTGAACTCGCCGAAGAATACCTGGCCAACAGCAAACGCCGATTGTATGAGGTCGCCGAACTGCTCGGCTTTTCCTCTGCCGGTGACTTTTCCCGCTGGTTCCGCATCCAGTTTGGTAAGACCCCCTCGGATTGGGCCGCGTCCTACCGAGAGAGCAAGGCGAAACCCGTGCCCCTTTCGCTTCAATAAACAGAAAAATAATTACCATAGTCAGGGATCTGTCCGCTTCAGTCAGGACTACAACCAAACACCTTAAAACAGCCCTCCTAACGCCGCAGGTTCCCAGTTCATGATCACCAACTCACCGCTGACCTCGGCCTTGCCCTGGCGCTGATTGGTTGTGGAGTAGCGGATGTCCAACGTCTCGAAATGAAAGCCCTCGAACACCCGGCGGATGTCGGGGTGGTCGTTGATGCTGACCATCACCCTGCCCTTGCAGCGGCGCATGAAGTCGGCCATCCGTTCGTAATTCTCAAACGGAAAATCCACCCCATACCCGGCGGTTTGCCAGTACGGCGGATCCATGTAGTGGAAGGTATGCGGCCGGTCGTAGCGCTCGGCGCACTCCAGCCAAGGCAGGTTCTCGACGTAGGTGCCGGACAGGCGTTGCCAGGCAGCTGAAAGGTTTTCTTCGATGCGCAGCAGGTTGATCGACGGGGTGGTGGTCGCAGTGCCGAAGGTCTGCCCGGACACCTTGCCGGCGAAGGCGTGGTGTTGCAGATAGAAAAATCGGGCAGCGCGCTGGATGTCGGTGAGCGTTTCGACGCGGGTCATCTTCTGCCACTCGAACACCTGGCGTGAACTGAGCGCCCATTTGAACTGGCGCACAAATTCTTCGAGGTGGTTCTGCACCACGCGGTACAACGTCACCAGGTCACCGTTGATGTCGTTGAGCACTTCGACGGGCGCTGCCTGGGGCCGCATGAAGTACAGCGCGGCGCCGCCGGCAAACACCTCTACATAGCATTCGTGCGGTGGAAACAGGGGAATCAGGCGATCGGCCAGACGGCGTTTGCCGCCCATCCAAGGAATGATTGGGGTAGACATGGATAGCAAGACCTTTACTGTATAAATAAACAGGTGCTAGGCTCGCTCCGCTTTGTGCACAGAGCAGGAGCCTTGACGGGACTTGCAGGGACAATCTGCGGGGACGGTGGCCAGGCTGGATGTTGACGCATCCCGCCTGGCCGCTCCTTTTACTTTGATTTTTGAAACTTCTGACTCGGGACGACTCATGCGCCCGGGCGATCAATCCGGCACTTCAAGCACGACTTTCTGCGGCTTGCCGGAGGCCTTGGCCTTGCCCTCCTTGCCGCCATTGCACTCCACCGACACCGTCCACCCGGACGGGGTGAACGTGTGATCCACCGACTCCACCAGGTATTCGCCATCGAGCCCGCGTTTGAAGCCTTGCGCCTCGATCATGCTTTCGGCAAACAGGTCGGTCCGGCCCGGTAGATCGAGGCGCACCGAGGCGGTGGATCGGTTGAACGCCGCCAAGCGTGCCTTCGCCGCCTCGTCGGCCGCCGTGCGGTCCGGGTAGATATGCCGATCGGTGTGCACCGGCGGCAGGCCCTCGGGCACGTTGGGATTGTCCAGGTGCGAGACCAACAATTCTCCGCTGGCCGGGTCCTGGTACTGGGTGTTGACCCCTTGATGGGCGCTGCGGTCGCTCAAGCGAAACTGCCAGCGGGTCACGTCATTGCGTTGCAAGGTGATGACGCCCAAGGCCTTGCCACTGGCACTCTGACCGCCTTGGCGCGGCAGGACCAGCAGCTTGCCGTCGGCCACCTTGGCGGTGCAGTCGTGCTTCTTGGCCAGGCGGGTAATGAAGTTGAAGTCCGACTCATTGAGCTGGTCCATGCGCGGCACCCGGGTGTCGACCGGGCAGGACGGCTGCCAACCATTGCGCGCCGCCACATCGCCGACGATCTGCGCCAGGCTGACGTCCTCCCAACTGCCGCTGCGGGTGGTCTTGCCGCTGCCACGCATGTCGCTGGCCTTGCCGCTGATCACCAATGTGTCCGGAGGGCCGGAGACCGCCACCTCATCTACCGTGTAGCGACCCATGCGCGTCAGGTCGGCGTCGGCGTAGCCCAGGTAGATCTCAATACTCGCGCCACGGGCAGGTAGCGACACCGCCCCGTCACGGTCATCGATGCGCAATTCAAACGAGTCAGAAGCCATCCCGGGTCGGTCGGAGAGCTGCAGCGAGACCAGCCGATCATTGATCACGGCGGTGATATCAGCACCGTCGGCGACGATGCGGAAAAGCGGTTGCATGTCGGCACTCCAGACAAGAAAAAGCCCGCAGGCGGCGGGCTGGGTAACGGGATCAATCCCACAACGAAATGACGCTGTCCGTCTCCACCACCAGGTCTGGCAGCGTGATCAGCACGCCGGCCCGGAACGGTTGCGGCTCATCGGCCAAGCCTTGGTTGGCCGCCAGCACCGCCTCGACGCTGCGATTCAGGTGGCCGTAATAGTGGTGGCACAGGGTGTCGAGCAGATCCCCGTCAGCTGTTCTGCAAGTCATCGCCATAACGGACAAACTCCAATGAAAAGCCTTGCTTGCGCGGGATCGCCCCAGGCAGCAAGGCGCTTTGCTCCTCGTCGATAGTGGTCAGGCACCAGTTGCCCAGCACCTCGCCGTACCCGGTGGTCAGGTTCAGCGGCAGCAACTTGGCGCCGATGCTGCGCAGCCTATCCAGCTGCTTCAAGCCGCCTTTGTAGCTCGGGTAGATCGCGCCTTTGATCGTGATTTTCTCCTCACCCAGACCCACGGCCTGTTGCGCCGGACGCCGGGTCAGGCGTTCCTGCGCGGCCCAGCGAAACGACGTCTGCCGCCGCAGCTCGTCAAACGCCGCGGTGTCCAGGTTGAAGTAATACGGCCGCTCATTGGCTTTCAGCGGGTAGAGGATCAGCAGGTGCGGAAACGGCTTCACCGCGTCGGAGATTGGCGTCATGTCGCCGGCAAACCATTCGGTGGGGAAAATGTTGCCCAGCGCAGCATTGGCCTTGCCGGCCACCTTGTTGAACGCCGCGCCAAAGCGGCCAATCTGCTCAGTCAACGCTGAAAAGTGCTCATCAAACCCGGCCAGTGCGCGCTGGGTCTGGTTGTAGTAGCTGGCGACTTTGCCGATCTTGGCCTGCGCCGAGTTGATTGCACTTTGCAGACGCCGGGTCTTGTCACTGAGGTCTTCGCTGAGAAAGGGCAAGCCTTCCAGCGCATCGGCCGCCCCGTTGATTTCATTGAGTGCACCATTCATGGGCCCGGTCATCGACTCGAGGTCAGTGCGGCCGGCTTCACCGGCGTCGACCATGTACTTGAGGCCACCCTGCAGGTGTTGCAGGTAGGTCTTTTCATCCGTCATAACACTTCCTTAGCCCACGTGGGGCGCATCAAACAACTGGCGGTCACGCGCCTCCCGGGCAAAGTCCTCGAACTGACGGCTCAGGTACGGCATCAGCTCCTGCGCCAACCGCGCCGGATCTTTCACATCGCCCTGCACGGTAATGACCGGTGCCGGGGCGAAGGTGAATTGCTGGTCGACCTTCGGCCATTCGGGCGTCTTTGGCGCCGCGGTCGCCATCAACGCCGCTGCCGTCACCGGTGTGACGGAGGCGTTTTCCATCGAGCGCACGACCGCGCCAACGCCCTGGCCGGCGGCCATGGGCAAGATGCCGAGCGGTGCTTTGGGTACGACCGGCGTGTCCGGGCCGCCAAACAACGCCTTGCCCATGGTCGCGCCCACGTCACCGCCGCCCCACGCGCCGAGCATGCCGCCGATCATTCCGCCAATCGCGGTGCCAATCAGCGGGATGACCGAACCGATGGCCGCACCGGCTGCTGCACCGGCCAAACCACCRGCMAGCCCGCCCGCCGCCTCGCCGTAGCCTTCGGCCTTTTCATCACGGGTSGTGGCGTTGAGGTAAGTGTCCACCACCTGGAAGCCGGCATCGGCCACCGCCAGCGACCCGCCCRCTTTCAYGCCACGGGACRKCCGACTTGCAGGGCCTTTGCCCTTTCCGCCCTTCCCTTCTTTGCCGTGATCCAGCCCGTCGTCATCGCCGTCATTCGCGTTGGTCACGAACACCCGCTGGACGATGTTGGACCGGTCGCCGGCCGAACCGCGCGCGATGTTGGCCAGGCCCCGACCGATCTTCAGCGCGGCCCAGGCCTTGCCCGCCAGCAAGGCACCGGCGCTCACCGCCGCCAGGCCCAGCACCACTTGGGGCGTTTCCTCGGACAAGGCGGTCAAACCCCGCGCCGCGCCGCCGATACCAGTGGCCAGCGCATCCGTCGCCGGGCGCAGGGCATCACCGATGGCCCGCAGCGAATCGTTGAACGCCTGACCGGTTTCGGCCCAACGTTGCGACGAGCTCTCGCGCCGTTCGCGCAGGTTTTTGTCGAGAATGTCCTTGCGCGGACCGTTGGGGTCCGAGGCGCCTTTTTTCAGCTCCGCGTAGAATTTTTTGTTTTGGGTGTACGCCATCAGGGCAGTCTTGACCTGCATGTCGGCAAACAGATCCCCGGTACGCAGGGTGGCGGCCAAGGCATCGGCCATCGCTTGCGCCTTGGCCGGGTCGGTTTCATTGTCAATCTGCGTCAGTCCCTGACTTAGTTGCTTGGCCTTTTTCGGATCGGTCTTTTCCACATACCGACGCGCCAGTTCAAAACTCGCCTCGAAGGTCGACATGCCCTTGCCAATGGCGGCATTCATCGAACCCTGATAATCAATCCCGGCATCGGCATAGCCTTTGACCGTTTCCTCCGAACCGATTTTCGCGACCCAGTTTTTCAGGTTGTTCGCCGCCTCATCGGCACTGCCGGCGCTCTTGATCTGCACTTGCAGCATCGCCCCCAGTTGCGTGACCGCCTCCTGGCCGGTGATGCCGGTACTGGCCATCTGTGCCAACAGCTCCGGAAACCACTTGGCCATGTCGGCAGCCTCGAAACTGCCTTGCTGGCCCAGCAGCGCCACCGACGCCAAGGCCTGTTCCATTTTCTTGGGGTCAGTGATCTTGGCGTTGTTCTGCATCGCCAGAATCATCTTCGCGGTATCCGCTCCCGAAGCCCCCTGCCCGACCGCAAACTTGGCGGCCACCGGGGCATATTTCAGCGCTTCGGTCAGATCCATGCCGCCACCGACCAGCTGGTTCACCAGCTCGGCCACCTGGGTGTTGGCCATGCCGGTGTCCTTTGAGGTCTGAACGATGTCCCGGGCGGTGTTCACTTCCTGCTGGGTATTGGCGGTACCGGACTTGATCGCAATGTCGCGAATGATGGCCTGAAAATCCGCACTGATTTTGGTCGGCACGGCCGCCAGGGTGGTACCGGCCACCGCCGTGCCGAACCCGCTGCGCAGGCTTTCCTGCCCGTCCTGCACTTGGCCCATGCCTTTGGCCTTGAACTCGGCACTGCGCACCACCTTGCCCAGCGCCATGTATTCTTTTGTCAGGCGCCCGACTTCAATGCCCTGTTTGCGCAGACTGGTGTTGTTAGCCTCCAGCTTTTTGAGCAGCGCGCCGGCATTGGCCGCGCCGCTGTCGTGGGCTTTTTTCCATTCMTCGCGCAGACGCATGGTCTCGCCGATGACTTTCTGCAAGCCCTTGGCGCGSGTGGTTTGCGCCTCSAGCTTTTTCATTTCGCCGCTGACGTTCTTGAAGGCGGCKCCGAGYGAAGARTCGACGGCGCCGCCAATCACCAGCCCGAGYGAGAGTTTGTTCGACATGGTTATCACCTACGTGCGACGGGATGGGCTCAGTCCGTGAGCCACCAGACCATCTCGGAAAACGACAGCCCCTGAATCTCGGCCGCCGARAAATTCAGCTCGACGGCCAARCGTTTRGCCAAGGCYTTTTGCAGYYTGGGGTTAAACCCCGTCGTCTGCTCCCAGACGAAAATAGGCGGTCTGCAGACGACGGTAATCRCGCATCAGCAGCCCCTCCAGATCGCCACGGCCGATACTCGCCAGGCTGCAGAACARGACCATYTCCTGCTCTTCTTCRTTGSTMCCGCCCTGYARGGTGGCGGCGCGCATYTCGCGCACCGTCGGYTCACGCAGGGTCAGCTKGTCGACCTTGAYGCCGTTGGCCTCGCTCGGTTTGGATAACATGACRGTGGCAATGCCATCGCCCAGTTGCAGCCATTTCGGCAGGACGTTGTCTTTTGCGTTGCTCATGGTGGTGCTCCTTACATGCCCAGGGCAGACCGCACGGCGGCCAGTTGGTCGACGCCGTCAATGACRCGGATCGAGTTGAGGGGATCGATTTCAAACATCACGCTGCCGTCGATTTCCAGCTTGTAATAGGTCACCGCGACGGCGTACTTGAACTCGCCTTTTTCGCCCGGTTTCCAGTCCCCCGGATCGACTTCCTTGAGCCCGCCTCGCAGGGTGGCGACCACCGCCTTGACCGAGCCTTTCTCGCCCTTGAAGGCACCGCGGAACGAGGCGTTGAACCCGGTCAGATCGGCCTGACCGAAGAACTTCAGCACCTCGCGRCGCACGCCGTTGGTGAKRAAGCTGGCYTCCAGCTTTTCCATCCCCATGTCGAGTTCSACCGCCGCGTCCATGCCGCCCGCGCGGTACTCGTCRGTTTTGAGGGTCAGCTTGGGCAGGGTCAGGCTCGGTACATCGCCTTGCAGGCTGATACCGTCRACRAACAGGTTGGTGTTGTAGAGCACTTCAGGAATCATAAAGCGGCCTCCTTAGGCGRCGGTRTCCAGCACTTCAGTGATCCACTGATCGGTCACCTCCACGCGRAAGTTCGGGTTTTCRGCCGGCGGCACGTCGGTGAAMCGGATRTTCCAGTACACCTTGCCGTCGCTCAGTTCGCTGGAAGTGTTCAGCTCTTCGTCGGCATASACCTCGAAGTTGATGATCGCGCCTTGGTTCTTCAGGTCGCGCATGAAGGCTTGCAGGCCTTCGGTCACGTCCTTGACGTAGGTSGCGGTGATCGAGCGGTCCACCGCCCACTTGTGCGCGTAGAGGATGGCGTCCATGACGATGTCCAGCGTGCGCACGCGGGTGACGAACTTCCAYTTCGCATCGCTGGACAGCGTGCGGTTGCCCCACAATCGGTAGCCGTCATCGCGAATGATCGTGGTGATGTTGGCGTTGTTC
>NZ_JBFUIH010000053.1:0-33906 GCF_056401975.1 Pseudomonas sp. P4_C8
CTGATTTCACGACGACTTCGTCGCCGAACGCAGCCTCGCAGGCTCGGCAGCTGCTACACGATCGGGTTTCGATTGAGCTACAGCGAGATGTCCAGCCGGGCGATCTTGCCCTGTTCGTTGAGGCGGAACATGTAGCGTAGTTCCAGCGGGCTGCCGGGAAAGGTGCCGGAGATCAGGTTGTGCACCAGCACCTTGCCGGTGCGCTGCTGAACATCCAGCACCTCGACCCGGGGCTGATAACGCTGTGCGGTGTCTTCCATCCATTGGGCGATTGCGCGGGTGCCGATCTGATGCTGGCCTTCATCGAACACATTGGCATCCTCGGCGAAAAAACTGGCGACCCTGGAGGTATCGCGGGCATTGGCAGCGGCAATGTAGGCGGCGATGGCAGGGGCCAGTGAAGAGGCGGGATTGGACATGGTTGCAGCTCCTTGTTTATTGATTCTGGAACCATGCTAAGACAAGCCTGTGTCAATTCTTGTCAGGAGTGAAACGCCCCGCTTCATCCAGTTGCATCTGTTTACGCCAGATCCGTAACAGGTCGCTGCGTCGCCCCGGATAACGCTCGCCCTGCTCATTGGCGGCCGAAATCCGGTCGGTACGAAAGGTGCGATAGGCACTGCGCAATTCGCACCAGGCGACGATGATCCGCACTTCATTGAGAAAGCCCAACGCCAGTGGCCAGATCAGCCGTTGGCTGGGCACCTTGTTGGCATCTGCGTAGTCGATGTTCAGCTTGGACTGGTCGCGGATGGCTTGGCGAATCACGCTCAAAGGCACCACATTTTCCGGATAGCCATAACCGGGCGGCCCCGGTAGCACCGTCGGGTTGCGCAACGCGTCCTGGGCTTCAGGGGCCAAAACGGCGGCAATCTTGGCCAATGCGTTGGCCGCCGCTTTGCTCAACACCTCGTCGCCGCGCTGATCGACGTAGCGCAAACCAAGGACGATGGCTTCGGTCTCGTCGGCATTGAGCATCAAGGGCGGTAGAAACAGACCGCTGCGCAGCACATAACCGACCCCTGCTTCACCGAAGATCGGTGCGCCGAGCGCGGTCAGCTCGGCGATGTCGCGGTACAGCGTGCGCTCGGAAATTTCCAGTTCACTGGCAAGCGTTGCAGCCGTCACCGGACGACTCTTGCCCCGCAGCACTTGCAACAACGTGAGTAAACGAGTTGTACGCGACACGATGGGCAGGCTCTGTCTGAAAAAGTTGTCGGAGCTTAGCAGAGGCCCCTGTCAGAAAGTGACAGCAGCGAAGGGTCCGATGGTCACCTGATTGGCCTGTGAGGGAAAAGCTTATTGATTGCAAAAATTATAGGCATCATATTTAATACATGTCGCAAGACATTTAAATTCAATCCCGGCGTCTTCCCTCAGGAGTCACCCCATGCATTACAAAGTGTTCGGCCGCAAAACCGGCTTGCGGGTTTCGGAACTGGCGCTGGGCGCCGGCAATTTCGGCACGGGTTGGGGGCATGGCGCCGAGCGAGACGAAGCCAAGCGCATTTTCGATGGCTACCTGGAGGCCGGTGGCAACTTCATCGACACCGCCAATGGCTATCAGGCCGGCCAGTCGGAAGCGATGCTCAGTGAGTTCATTGCCGCCGAACGTGACCGGTTAGTGATCGCGACCAAATTCACTATGGGGACTACGTCCGCCGCCGGCATTTCCCACACTGGCAACAGCCGCAAGAACATGGTGCGCGCCGTCGAGGAAAGTCTCAAACGGTTGAACACTGATCACATCGACTTGTTCTGGGCGCACATGAGCGATGGCGTGACGCCCATGGAAGAGATCCTTCGTGGCTTCGACGATCTGGTGCGTGCCGGCAAGATTCACTACGCCGGCCTGTCGAACTTCCCGGCCTGGCGCATCGCCCGCGCCGACGTACTGGCTGAAGTGCGCGGTTTTGCGCCGATAGTCGCGATTCAGACCGAATACAGCCTGGCCGAGCGCACCGCTGAGCGGGAATTGTTGCCGATGGCAGAAGCGCTGGGGCTGGCCGCCACGTTGTGGTCACCGCTGGGCGGCGGTTTTCTCACCGGCAAATACCGCACCAATGATGAGAACAACCGCGCCGCGAAACTCGGCATGCTGATTCACAGCGAAAAAAGCGCCCACGAAACGGCCCTGCTCGACACCTTGCTCGCGGTGGCGACGGAGCTTGAAACCACGCCGACCCACGTGGCCATCGCCTGGTTGCTGGAAAAAGCCAAGCGCTCAACAACGGCGCTGATTCCGATTCTGGGTTCGCGCACCCGTGAACAATTGGACGCGACGCTGGGGGCTTTGGCCGTGCAGATGAGTGCCGAGCAGTTGTCGCGACTCGATGGGGTAAGCGATGTGGCCAAGGGTGTTCCACATGAAATGATTGCCGGATCGGTGGCGCGGTATACCGGGGCGCAAACCCTCGACCTGCCCATCATCCCGGCGGCCTGACACCCATCCGCGTCGAACTTTCCCGGGCGGTGGACTACCGCCCCTATGGCATCAGCTTGTTGACGATCACTCGTTCAACCCTGTGTTTGTCATAAGGCGGATAGCGAACGCCAGGGTCGATCGCAGTGCTGTGATGAAGCACGCCACGCGCATTGGTAAAGGCCTCGAATCCCCAGCGCCCGTGATACTTGCCCATGCCGGAATTACCCACCCCGCCGAATGGAAGCTCGGGAAACAGCGGATGGATCGCGCAGTCATTGACCTCCGCGTCGCCGGAGCGCGTGAATGCCAAAATCTCGTTCACTACGTCATCGTCCTCGGCAAATATGTACACGCCGAGGGGGCTCGGTCGGTCGATGATCCACTGGATAACGGCGTCGATCGATTCAATCTCAAGCACCGGCAGGATCGGGCCGAAGACCTCTTCCTGCATGATTGGCGAATCCACCGCAACATCGACCAGCACCGTCGGCGCGATGTACAGCTCGTCCGGGTCGGTCTGGCCGCCGGCGACGGCCGTACCGCTGCCGAGCAACGCCGCCAGGCGATCAAAGTTGCGACGGTTGATCACGCGCCCGTAGTCTGGACTCTGCTTCGGATCATCGCCATAGAACTCGCGGATCGTGTCCTTCATGTGCTGCACGAATTCGTCCTTGACCTGCGGCCAAACCAGCACATGATCGGGCGCGGTGCAGATGTGGCCGGAGTTGGCAAAGCGCCCGTAGGCGATACGCCGTGCTGCGACCTTCAGATTGGCTGATGAATGGACGATGGTCGGGTTTTTGCCACCCAGTTCGAGCACGCAGGGGGTCAGGTTATTCGCGGCGGCCTGATGCACGATCTTGCCAACCGATGGACTGCCGGTGAAGAAAATCATGTCCCACTGCTGTGCCAGCAAGGCGGTGGTCTCGGGGACAGCTCCCTCTACAACCGCGACTATGCGCGGATCAAAATACTTGGGTACCAGGCGCGCCACAGCACTGGCACAGTGAGCCGCAACCTCTGAGGGTTTGAGCACCGCCGTGTTGCCGGCGGCCAGCGCTGCCACCAAAGGCCCGAAGAGCAACATGAGCGGTTCATTCCACGCACCGATGATCAGCGCAACGCCCAGCGGATCGCGATGTACGCGAATGTAGCCAGGCTCGAACACCACTGGCATCGGCTCGTGCAGCGGCTTCATCCATGACTCGACATGCTCAAGGGCGTAGGCCGCCTCCTTCGCACAGTAGTTCACGTCCATCAGGTCGGCATCGTTGACATTGCGGCGCAGGTCCTTCCAGAGTGCGTCGCACAGTTCGTCATGATGGTCGGTGAACAAAGCCTTGACCGCTTCAAGCTGGGTCTTGCGCCACGCCAGCGAGCGCGTATGGCCCTCGAGGAAGTAAGCACGCTGGTTAGCGACAAGCGATGAATAATCCGGAATCGACATGGTGAAATTACTCCCTGGAATGTGGCGCGCGATGCTTGTCGCTGGCGCCTGTCTCCAATGATCGACCGCGCTCAGATGCGCACTGCAATTTCGCCATTCTGCTCGCGGACTTCGTAAGTGGGCAGCGTCAACGTCGAAGGTCCGCGCTGTACCGCGCCAGTGGTGATATCGAACTGGGAGCCGTCACACGGGCACATAAGCGTTGTGCCGGTCAGGACACCTGCCGACAGCTGGCAGCCGTCGTGCGGGCACATGTCGTCAAAGGCGAACAGTTGTGAGCCGATACGGGCGACGGATACGCGCATCTTGCGATCTTCCAGGTAGAACGGGGTGACCAACTGGCCAGTCAATCGGGAAGACGGGCCCAATGGGCGGTAGTAGACCTTCGAGCTCGGCATGTTCGGCTCCTGTGCGTGAACCTTCGATTCAGTACGGAAACTCCGGGATCACTTCATAATCGGGCTTGTCGAACCGCAATGCTCCAGGCGCCTGCGCCGGCACGGCGGGTTTGCGCGGCATGATGGGGGTCAGGCGCTGGTAGCCGGAGCCGAGCGACGGTCGCGGATCGGCGTCGCCCTTGTTCGGCCAGAACGACATGGCCCGTTCCGCCAGCGCCAGAATAGTGAGCGACGGATTGACCCCCGGATTGGCGGGCAGGACGCTACCGTCCATGACGTGCAAGCCCTCGTGGCCGAAAACGCGTTGATAGGGGTCGACCACGCCCCTGTCGTTCGAGGCGCCGATCGGAATGCCACCGATGAAGTGCGCCGAGGCCGTCCGATTGATGACTTCAAAGTCCAGTGCCGCCTCGCGTCCCCCCATCTTGGCGGCGAGACGTTGTGCGAACTCGTCGGCCGTCGCGATGTGCGTGGGGGGAGCAGCGCCGGCACCATGACGGCTGCGCAGGATGCCGTCCTTGAAGTACAGGTCGATTGAATTGTCAGAGGTCTGCATGCACAACAGGGTGAGCGAACGCTCCGACCAGTGCCGCGCATCGAACGTCTGTCCGAGCGTCTGAAGCGGGTGCTCCACCAAGTGCTTGAGCCATGTTTCAGTCGGATGATTTTGTGGGCCGGAAGCATAGTAGGTGGTGGCGAGCGTAAGGAGGTCGCTGCCCACGCCATAGGAGACCGGCTCGATGCTGGTATTCGCGTCCGGCCAGACACCGGAAGTGATGGCGACGCTGCCTGGGGTAATGATGAAACGGTCTGGATCCTTCTTCCAGTCACGGTAGGGACGGGTGACTAAAATGAGGGCCTCGGAATTGGTCCGGGCCAGCTTGCCGAGTTGATCCGACAGGCCGGTCAGCTTGTCGGCATCGCGCATATGGTGCAGCAGCCGTGCCGAGCCATAAGCGTGTGCGGAGACCACGACCTGTCGGGCGGTGTAACGATGACGGTCGATGTGTGCAACGCGCTGCATCCAGCCCGGGTGGGTGGTGAGCACTTCATATCCGCCGCCAGCGAGTGGCGACAGTTCGGTGACCTCGTGCAGATCATGGATGACACAGCCGTTCTTTTCCGCGAGGTAAAGGTAGTTTTCCGTCAGCTTGTTCTTGGCCCCGCGGCCGCAGCCGATCATGCAATTGCCGCAGTTCACGCAACCGGTGCGGCGTGGTCCGGCGCCGCCGAAATAAGGATCGTCGACCTCAATGCCGGGGGTGCCGAAGAAGGTCGCGACAGGCGCCTTGTTATAGGTATGACCATGGCCCATATCGGTGGCCACTTCGCGCATCAGCCGGTCCTTGTCGCTGTCCATGTAGGGGACGCGGTTCACACCCATCATGCGCTGGGCCTGATCGAAGTACGCCGGCATTTCGTCGTACCAGTCGGTGATGTAGGACCACTCTGGAGCGGCGAAAAACTTCTTCGGCGGCACGTAGAGCGTGCTGCCGTATACGTGCGAGCCGCCGCCGACTCCGGCGCCGTGAAGAACCAGCACGTCGTCGAGGAACGTCAGACGCTGTAAACCATACATTTGGGCTTCAGGCTGCCAGAGGTAATTACGGACATCCCAGTTGGTCTTGGGGATCGCGCTATCAGGCCAGCGTCGTCCTGCCTCCATGACGCCGACCCGGTAGCCTTTTTCGGTCGCGCGCAAAGCGGCAACGCTGCCGCCGAACCCGGAACCGATCACAATCAAGTCGTAGTCGAAATCAGACATGTCAGCACCTCATGCGGGCCTGATGGTTGAGCTTAGACTTGATTGAGTGAATGGGTTAAACCAACTGAAAAGAACGCGCTTAGCGGTCGACTTTGTGCCTGGCCGCATACAAACACAGCATTTCCATCGCCAATGTCGCCGCCGCCAGCGAGGTGATGTCTGCATGGTCATAGGCCGGTGCGACTTCCACCACGTCCATGCCCACCAGATTGATCCCGCGTAATCCACCCAAAATCTCCAGCGCCTGCACGGTACTCAAGCCACCGCACACCGGAGTTCCGGTACCAGGCGCAAAAGCCGGGTCGAGGCAATCGATATCGAACGTCAGGTACACCGGGTTATCCCCTACCCTCGCCCGGATCGCTTCGACAATCGCCTCACAGCCTTGGCGATGCACCTGACGCGCATCCAGCACCTGAAAGCCCTGGTGATCGTCATTGGTGGTGCGCAAGCCGATTTGCACCGAACGCGACGGATCCACCAGCCCTTCCCTGGCCGCATGCCAGAACATGGTGCCATGGTCGACCCGCTTGCCGTCCTCGTCCGGCCAGGTGTCGCTGTGGGCGTCGAAATGGATCAGCGACAACGCACCGTGTTTGCGCGCATGGGCCTTGAGCAGCGGGTAGGTAATGAAGTGATCGCCGCCGAACGTCAGCATCGCGCTGCCGCTGTTCAGGATGTGCTCGGCGTGGGCTTCGATGCTTTCTGGAATGGTGTGCGGCGAGCCGTAATCAAAGTCGCAATCACCGTAGTCGATGACGGCCAAGTGATCGAACGGATCAAACGTCCACGGCCAGTGGCGTTCCCAGGCAATCCCGGTGGACGCCGCCCGAATCCCGCGCGGCCCGAAACGTGCGCCGGGGCGGTTGCTGGTGGCGGTGTCGAACGGGACACCGCTGACCGCGACGTCGACACCACGCAAGTCGCGGCTGTAGCGACGGCGCATGAAACTGGTGATGCCGGCGTAGGTACTTTCAGCGGCAGTGCCATAGAGGCTGTCGCGGGTCATGGCTTGATCGTTTTGCATAGGGACGTCCATGGTGATCTCCTTTTTGTTATTGGCGGCTACGGAACGTGGTCCACAGGCGAGTGCGCTGGCGCAGGTCCTTGAGGCTCATGCTTTGGTCGGCGTACAGGCGTTCGCGCACATCGGGCAGTGGAAAGATGTCCGGGTCGGTGCGCACGGCTTCATCCACCAGCGGGGTTGCCGCCTGGTTGGCCGTGGCGAAAAACAGTGTGTTGGTCAGCGCCGCGACGGATTCGGGGCGCAACATGAACTCGATAAAGGCCCGGGCTTCTTCGGGGTGCGGCGCATCCTTGGGGATCGCCAGGTTGTCCTGCCAGACCAGCGTGCCCTCCTTGGGAATCCGGTACGCCACCTCAAACGGCTTGTTGGCCTTGCGTGCCTGATCGGCGGCCATGCTGGCGTCACCGTTGTAGGTCAGCGCCAGGCACACGCTGCCATTGGCCAGATCGCTGATCTGCCGCCCGGTGGCGACGTACAGCACATTGGGCTGCAACTGATGCAACAACGCCTCGGCGGCGGTCAGATCGGCCTTGTCGGTGCTGTAGGGATCTTTGCCCAGATAGTGCAGCGCCAGGCCGATGACTTCTTGCGGCGAATCGAGAATCGCGATGCCGCAGTCTTTCAACTTACTGGCGTATTCCGGTTTGAATAGCAGATCGAGGCTGTTAAGTGGCACATTCGGCAGGCGTTTTTGCACCGCTTCGACGTTCATTCCTAAACCCAGCGTGCCCCAGGTATACGGCACGCCATAACGATTGCCGGGATCAACGGCGGCCAGTTTTTCCAACAGATCCGGGTCAAGGTTGGCGTAACCCTTGAGCCCTTCGTGGGGGATTTCCTTCAGCGCGCCGGCTGCCAGACCACGGGCCAGGACACTGGACGACGGCACCACGACGTCATAACCGCTGCCGCCGGTGAGCAGTTTGGTTTCCAGCACTTCCGAAGAATCGAACGTGTCGTAGCGCACGTGAATTCCGGTTTCCTTTTCGAACTGTTGCAAGGTTTCGGGCGCCACGTAATCGGCCCAGCTATAGAGGTTAACGGTCTTTTCCTGCGCCTGAGCCGACACAGTCATGGCGAGAAACAACGCGGGGAAACACAGCTTGAACATGGGAGCCATGACGAACACCTGACCAGAGGAAGTGGTTGCAGGTTGCGCGCTCGGTTACATTGGCGAAATATCAAGTTTGTTAACCTGACTTTATCGCGGAGTAATGTTTGATGCTCGGGCAACTTCACGACCTCGACCTGCAACTGCTGCGCCTGTTTGTCCGCGTGGTCGAGTGCGGCGGTTTCAGCGCGGCCCAAGGTGAGCTGGGCCTGAGCCAATCAAGCATCAGCCAGCAAATGGCCAAGCTCGAAACCCGCCTCGGCTATCGCTTGTGCAGTCGCGGCAAAGGCGGGTTCAAGATCACGCCCAAAGGCGAACAGCTGTTGACCGCGACGCGCGGGCTGTTTGAGTCCATCGAAGCGTTTCGTCATCAATCCAACGGTGTGGCGGGCAGATTGATAGGCGAAGTGCGACTGGGGCTCTCCGAAGCCCTTGATCAATCGGTGCTGCAACGGGTGGCGGACGCGATACGGCGCTTTCGTGAGCGGGACGAATCAGTGCGCATCGAACTGATCAGCGCGATGCCCGGCGAAATGGAACGCTTGCTGCTGCAGCAACGGCTGGACCTGGCCATCGGCTATTTCTCACAAGTGCAGAGCGCGTTCGACTACCGCGAACTGTTCACCGAAACCCAGCACCTTTATTGCGCCCCCGGGCATCCGCTGTTCACCGATGACGCGCCGAACGACGAAGCGCTGCAAGCCTGCGACCGGGTCGATCATCCCTACCGGTTTCTGCGCACTGACGAACCGTTCCAGGGAAAACTGTGTTCAGCGCGCTCTGAACAAGTCGAAGGCACCCTCGCCTTCATTCTGTCCGGCAAGCATGTCGGCTATTTGCCCAATCACTTTGCCCGCAGCTGGGAAGACAAAGGGCTGTTGCGCGCCGTGCGCCAGGGCGAAATGAGTTTTGAGGTCGCGTTCCATCTGGCGCGGCATCGCGCTCAGGTGCCAGGGGATGCGCAGAAAGCGTTTGAGCAGGATTTGCTTGCTGCCTTCAGCAAAACCTGACCTTTCAGGCAGTGATCGTTCCCACGCTCTGCGTGGGAATGCCGCCAGGGACGCTCTGCGTTCCACTTCTGAATGTGACGCAGAGCGTCAGGGGATGCATTCCCACGCAGAGCATGGGAACGATCAGCCTGACCTTTCAGGCAGTTATTGTTCGTTGCCCTTGATGCCCGCTGCTGGCATCCTGCGCCTCCATTTTCTGACCCGCCCGCCCTTTTGGCACGCAACCAACCATGACCGCCTCTGAAAAAGCCCCCGCTGCGCGCAATAACGACCTGATTTACGGCCTCAACGACCGCCCGCACCTGACAGCCACCGTCTTCGCCGCCCTGCAACATGTGTTGGCGAGTTTTGTCGGCATCATCACGCCGACCCTGATCATGGGCGGCGCCCTCGGCCTGCAAAGCGAAATACCGTATCTGATCAGCATGGCGCTGTTCGTGTCGGGCCTGGGCACCTTTGTTCAAGCCCGACGGTTCGGCCCGGTCGGCTCTGGCTTGCTGTGTCTGCAAGGCACCAGTTTTTCGTTCATCAGTGTGATTCTCAGTGCCGGGTTCATGGTCAAGGCTCGTGGCGGCGGCACCGATGAAATCCTCTCGACCATTTTTGGCGTGTGCTTTTTTGCGGCGTTCATTGAAGTGGCGCTGAGCCAGTTCATCGGCAAACTGCGGATGCTGATCACCCCGGTGGTCACCGGCACCATCATCACCCTGATGGGCTTGTCGCTGATCAAAGTGGCCATGACCGACATCGCCGGAGGCTTTGGCGCGCCGGACCTCGGCGCCGCCAGTCATTTGGCGCTGGCGGCCTTGGTGCTCGGCACCATTGTGCTGTTGAACCGGGTCGATGTGCCGTTTCTGCGCCTCGGCGCCATCGTCATTGGCCTGACCTTGGGCTATGTCGTGGCCTGGCTGATGGGCGATGTCAATTTCGCCAGCCTGCCCGACGTACCGCTGATGAGCGTACCGGTGCCGTTCAAGTACGGCTTCAACTTCGACTGGGTCGCGTTTGTGCCGATCGCGGTGATTTTCCTCGTGTCGCCGCTGGAAGCCGCCGGTGACCTGACCGCCAACTCGATGATTTCGCGGCAACCGGTCAAAGGCCCGATCTACATTCGCCGGATCAAATCCGGCCTGCTCGCCGACGGCCTTAACTCGGCGATGGCCGCCGTGTTCAACAGCATGCCGATGGTCACGTTTGCGCAGAACAATGGCGTGATCCAACTCACCGGTGTAGCCAGTCGCTACGTGGCGTTCTTCATCGCCGGTTTGCTGGTGCTGTTGGGGTTGTTCCCGATGATCGGCGCGGTGTTGCAACTGATGCCGAAACCGGTGCTTGGTGGCGCCGAACTGGTGATGTTCGGGACCGTGGCGGTGGCCGGGATCAAGATCCTCGCCGAAGCCGGCCTGCATCGACGCAACATGTTGATCGTGGCGATTTCCCTCGGCATGGGCCTGGGCGTGGCGGCAGTGCCGCAGGTGTTGCGCGAGTTGCCGATGGCGCTGCACATCATTTTTGAATCGCCGATTACCGTCGGGGCGTTGTGCGCTATCGTGCTCAATATCTTCTTGCCCGAGGAGTTCATCGAGCTGGAAGAAGACGATTTCGATCCGGAAGCCTCGATCCTTCAGGTCATGGAAAACCCCGATGTGCCAGCCAAGGCTGAACCCACAACGCCTGTGGTGGTCGCACAGGTGAACCGCTTGTAAGGAAACACATTAAGTGTGATCACCGCATAGCCAATGTGGGAGTGAGCCTGCTCGAGATAGCGGTGGATCAGTCGACAAAAATGTTGAATGACTAACCGCTTTCGCGAGCAGGCTCGCTCCCACAAGGGGTTATGCGGTGAAGCGGACGCCGGGTTTGGCTCGCTCATCCACTGTCAACTCAAACACATCCGGCCGCGCATAGTGACCGACCACGTCGTAGTCATAGCGGGCGCGAACCAGATCGTCCGTGTCGATTTCAGCCGTCAGTAACCCAGGTCCATCGCGCAACGGCCCCGCCAGTACATCGCCCATCGGCCCGACTATCACACTGCCGCCAGCAATCAGCGGCCGATCCGCCGGCCAGTTGGCAATCTCCACGCCAAGGGCGTGCGGCGAGTCCTGGACCTGACAGGCACTGACCACAAAGCAGCGTCCTTCATGGGCGATGTGGCGCATGCTGACCTGCCACATTTCGCGCTCGTCCACCGTCGGCGCACACCACACCTCAATACCTTTGGCGTACATCGCGGTGCGCAGCAGCGGCATCATGTTTTCCCAGCAAATCACCGCGCCGATTCGTCCGACCTGACTGTCGATAACCGGCAACGTCGAGCCATCGCCCTTGCCCCAGATCAGCCGTTCGGTGCCGGTGGGCATCAGCTTGCGGTGTTTGGCGATCAGTCCGGTCTGCGGGTCGAAATACAGTGCCGTGCAATGCAGCGTACTGCCCGCACGTTCAATCACACCGATCACCAGATTGGCCCCAGTCCGCGCCGACAACCCGGCCAGGGCTTCAGTCTCGGCACCTGGCACGTCAATGGCGTTGGCGAAATACCGGGCAAACGCTTCTCGCCCCTCCGGCAGTCGATAACCCAGTTGCGTGCCAAACCCTTCGCCCTTGGGGTAACCGCCGAGCAACGCTTCGGGCATCACCACCAATCGGGCCCCGGACTCGGTAATGGCGTTTTCCCAGGCAAGAATCTGCTCCAGAGTGTCGGCCTTGCCTCCTGGCAAGGCACCGATTTGCAGTGCAGCAACGATTGACTTGGGCATCGCAATAACTCCATTGGCATCAGGTATTGCCCATTCTCCGGCGTCACGGGATCATGAATAAAGCCCGACTCACTGCTGAATGATATGAACCAAATGAATATCGCCACCGTTGATCTCAACCTGCTCAAAGTCTTCGAAGCGCTGCATGAAGAGTCCAGCGCCAGCCGTGCGGCCTTACGCCTGGGCGTGACGCAATCGGCGGTCAGCGCCGCGTTGCGCAGGCTGCGCGAGGTGTATGGCGATCAGCTGTTCGTGCGCACCGGCCGTGGTCTTGCACCGACGCTCAAAGCCAACCAATTGAAACCGGTTGTCAGCGACGCCCTGAACAAATGCCGCCAGAGCCTGGCGATGGTCGATCCAGCGGCCCATCAGTACGACGGCCGCTCAGTGTCGGTAGGGATGTCGGATGATTTCGAGATCGCCTATGGCCGTCGACTGATCGAGGAAATCGCCCGAACAGCACCGAAACTGCGGCTGATCTTCCGGCAAACCCACAGCCAGATCGTCGCCCACGCCTTGATGGAGCGCAGTATCGATCTGGCGATCACCGCCGGCGGATTTGCCGAGCGCTTGCTCAGTCGTCAGGTGTTGGGAGAAGGCGGGTATTTATGCCTGGCGGATCACGCCAGCCTGACCGAAGGGCAACACGTCATCAGCCTTGAAGAGTTCGTCGCTCGCGAGCACATTTTGGTGTCGTCAGGCGGTTTTATCGGCATCACCGATGAAGGGCTGGCGGCGCTGGGGCTGAGTCGTCGGGTGTGTGCGTCGACCACGCATTTTGCCGCGTTACCGCACTTGCTCAAGGGCAGTCAGGCGGTGGCGACCATTCCGGCGCATGCCGCGCAAAGCATTGCGGCGCTCAGTGGACTGGCGCTGCTGCCCTGCCCTTTGGCCTTGCCACGCTATCCGATCGAGTTGGGCTGGCGCACCAGCACGCAGCTCGATCCGGTGGTACTGAAAGTGCGCGAAGCGATTGTGGCGAGTTTTGCCTGAAGACTGGGCTTACTTGCTGGCAGCCATGAGGCGGTTGACTTCACTGCGCACCATGTTGGCGAATTCCGGTGGCGACATCGCGTCGAGTTCGGCACGGACCCATTCAGCCCACTTGCCTTTGCGCTTGGCGCGCTCGCCGAACAAGCGCGCGGCCTCGCCCTTGGATTTGCCCAGGTTGCTTTGCCAGAGGTCGAACAGACGGGATTTTTCATCTTCAAGCGCAGCGCGCTCGGCGAGGGGTTTGTCGGCCAGATTGAAGCTCATGGGAATTTCCTGCTGCGTAAAATAGGCGACATCTTACACTGTAGGACGAAACGTCTGACTCAGGAATTTTCCACCCCACGGGGTCAACGCAAAAATTCGCTGCAACTTTTTCGCCGACGCTAGACTCCATTGTTCACCGCCTGATTACCTGCAAGGAGTACCTCAATGGCTCGGAAAACCGCAGCACAAGTCGCCGAAGAGCAATCCAAGGAACTGGCGTTCAGCGAGCTGGCAACGCTGATCGAAGAGTCGGAAAAACTGCTGACCCGCAGCGCCGCACTGGTCGGCGAGGAAGCAGAAACCTTGCGCGAGCAAATCGCCCTGAAACTCCAGCAGGCACGGGATTCAGTCAGCAGTGTGCGTGACCGCACCAAACCTGCCGTCGATGCCACCGAAACCTACATTGGTGGGCATCCATGGCAAACCGTGGCCATCTCCGCTGGATTCGGGCTGGTGGTCGGGTTGTTGCTGGGTCGGCGTTAAGCGGTACTGCTCTACACAGTAAAAAGGCGAGCCACGGCTTAATGCCGATCAGTTAAGCCATTGAGCGCCGCAATCCTTGTGGGAGCGAGCCTGCTCGCGATGACGGTGGCACAGTCAACACTTGCGTTGCCTGACAATCCACAATCGCGAGCAGGCTCGCTCCCACAGGTTTTGCGCCTTAACTGATCGGCATTAGAGCCACGGCTCGCCTTTTTCTTGCCTGCGTTTTGTACAGACCTCAGAGCCCCGCTAGTTCTCGCAGGTTCGCCAGCGTCTCGGCGTCAAGCGTAATACCTTGCGAACCGGACTTGGCCCGTTCTTTATGGCGCCGATCACCCGGCAGGCGCTTGAGGCCCACGCCGTGCATCTGCCGAACCAATTCCTGACTGCGCTCGGCAAAATTTTGCCCGGCCGCCTTGCTCGGGTCGATCACGATCAACAGTTGACCGGTCCAGGGCGTCTTGGCGCCCGGATGGTTCGACCAGTCAAACTCAAAAGAAAAATTGCCGCCGGTCAGCGCTGCCGCCAACAGTTCCACCATCATCGACAAGGCAGAACCTTTGTGTCCGCCAAACGGCAACAAGGCGCCGCCTTCGAGAATCGCTTTCGGGTCCTGTGTCGGCTGACCAAGGCTGTCCACGCCCATGCCTGCCGGCAAGCGCTCGCCCTTGCGTGCCGCGATCTGCACATCGCCATGAGCAATGGCGCTGGTGGCCAGGTCAAAGACAATCGGCTCGCCATCGGCCCGAGGGGCCGCGAATGCGATCGGGTTGGTGCCGAACAACGGACGATCGGCGCCGTGCGGCACCACGCAGGTCATGCTGTTGACCACGCTCAATGCCACCAACCCTTCGTAGGCAAAGGGCTCGACATCCGGCCACAAGGCGGCGAAATGGTGTGAATTACGAATCGCCAGTACCGCAATGCCGGCGCTGCGAGCCTTTTCCACCAACAGGGCGCGTGCTGCCGCCAGGGCCGGCTGGGCGAAACCATTGCCGGCATCGACCCGGACAAACCCCGAGGCAACGTCTTCAACCACCGGCACGGCCTGGCCATTGACCCAGCCGCTGTTCAGCGTCGATACATAACCGGGAATACGGAACACACCGTGGCTGTGAGCACCATCGCGCTCAGCACCGGCGCAATTGAGGGCCAGCGTCCGGGCGACCTCGGTAGAGGTGCCATGACGCAGAAAAATCTGTTCGAGCAATTGAACGAGCGCATCGAAATCGAGCGTTTGGGTGTTCGAACTGACGGCCATTTCGGGCGATACGGTCATCTGAAGCTCCAGTTTTATTATTGAGTACGGGCAACAGCGTGAAGCGAGGCTGCAGGGCAACCTGAAAAAGTCACCGATTAAGCGCTGTTGTACCGACGTCCTGTCAAGCCTCAACCGCCAGATCGGCTCAAGCAATATGTACCGCACATGAGCCTTCGACTGACCGTACCGTTTTCCTCCAACCAATAGCCAGTGATTGCCAACCGATCGCGGCTTATCGAGGAAAAACCATGATTGATCCTACTGCACCCTATTTTTTCGACGAGGCAGAACGCGCCTCCAATGCCCGGCAGCCCGGCGAGCGCGAAAAAGCACTGGGCTTCAGCCTTGCTGACCTGAAATGGTTGAAGAACGTGTATTTGGCGACTGAGGTCGCCCGTACCGCGCAAAAAGACCCCATGTACGTTTACCTGCTGCTACTGAACAGGACAGGCACGCCGGATATTCCCTTGGCCGGCACTTTTGCCATGAGCCGGCCGGATGATGGAGAGGTCACGCTCTATACGCCGTGGAAAGGGTTGATCAAGTTCGCGGACATGGACGACCTCAAAAGTAAGCTCAAAGAGTGGCTGGCGTCGAACACTGGCAAACATGAGCTGTTGCGCTTTCTATCAATCGAACAACGCTACGCTCTGTCCGCCACCGTGAAACCTGATATTTCCACAACAGAAATCGCAGGCGCAGTGTTCCAGGACCAACAGGTCAGGCTTGAACGCAATCAAGCACAGAACATCCAAACGATGATGAGCGAACTGCTCAAGATACCAACGCTGCAATCCATGCTTGATGACACGCTGAAAATCGCATTGCACAAACCGTTTCCTGATTTGGACCAGCGTCTGACTCGACTGAAAAGTTTTATCAGTACGGTTTCAGCCTTCGACGAAGGTGAATACCAGCACACGAGTTCCTCGCTCTCACTCAATGACGCCCTCCTTCACTTTTACCTCACCAATCAGTGGCCCGCCGGCGACTCCAGAGTCTTTGCCCATCCCGGGCACGGGGTGAGCAGCGACGCCGATAACCTCGCCTGGGAAAGCGCGGTAAAAGAGATCGCCCAAAGTTTCACGCCCCACTTGCACAGCCAGCTCGATTTATTCTGGAACACGGCCATGAGTAATGGTCTGTCACGCCGGGGTTTTTTCAGTGAGGGCTTGCGCGATACGTTCCACCTCAAGCTTCTGCTCCAGCGCCAGGAGGGCACTTTGACGACGCAGGAATACCTGCAACTGATGAAAGTCAGCCTCGCGCCCACGGACGCTACGCTGCGCATCGAAAGAGTGCGGATCACCGCCCCCTTCAAGCATTACGCAGAACTGGCCTCAGCCTTGTTGATTGGCGGCGTCGACACGTTGGGTTTTTTGTACACCCCGTCTCGCGGCATCGAAGCCACTGACACACTGTCCGCGGTCAAAAAAATCGTGCTGCAAATGCTCAAAAGCGAAGGGCATGAAGACACGCTGCTCAATTTCATGTCGCTGGATGAACGCAGCTCCTTTCTGGCCCTGCAGCCCGATGAGTGCTTGATTGAAGGCAGACCCGTCATAGGGCCGGTATTTGAAGAAGTTATGGCCAACATCCTCGACAAGCAAAAGGACAACCTCAGTCATGCCTTGAGCCGTTACCGCGAAAGCGAAGGCACGCTGTCCCCTCATGCCTTGTTTGATAATGCGCTGGATGTCCGAGGTCTGCTCGACGACCGTCTGCAGACCTGCGATGCCTCCGGCCGCTGGAGTACACGGGTCGACCAGCGCTGGAGTGCGCAACCGGTGACCGTGCGAGCCGAGTCAGCCAAGGACGGTCTGCTGCGGCTTGATTCGGTGGAGCAAGCGCTTGACCAACTCCTGGACAAGCACCCGGCTATTCCCCCAGGCCTGCGCACCCTCGCCCAGGCACAGAGCCTCGTCAGTTCATCCGTGGCGAACTTGCAATCGACTTTTACCCATACCCTGTCAACGGCTTTGCGTACTGAACTGAAGCTGCGAACGGTCGCACGGACCTTGGGATCGACGGAGCAGGCCATCATCAAAACCGTGCTCGACAGCCCGGTTCACTTGCAACGAGCCGCCTTGAACGGTTTCTTGCCGGACGTATTTTCCCTGGCGTTGCAGGCAAGCGACCTTACAGACCCGTTGAAACTGGCCAGTTGTTTTGTGCTGACTGAGCGAGGAGGACTGGACCCGAAGCATTCAGGCAAGGTCATCTTGTGGACGCCTGCATCGGGATTTGAACCCTTCGAGACACTGCCACGATTACACGCCGCGCTCGATCATCGCCTGAAGGACGACGCGTTGCGTCTGACACTGCTGGAGAACCTCGGCCGTAGTGAGCGATTGCCCGGTAGAAGTTACACGCTGGCGCCGTTGCAACGGGTAAACGGGCATTTTCTCGATCACCTTCAAAAGCCCTATGTCCATCTCGACCAGACCTGCGTCACTCACGCACTGGCCACGCCGCTTTCCCCCGCGCCACTGACCGACCTTCTGAACCTGGTGGCGCTACGGCAACCGCTGACGGGATTACGCCGTGCCACGGACATTGCCCTTTCCCTGACGACACAACAAAAACTTCCGGCATGGCTGGCCAAAGCCTCCATCAAAGATCTGGTACTGCACGTGGAACTGCTTCAGCAATACCTCGATAACGTCAAAGACGACCAGGATTACCTGACTGGCCTGAGGTCACTGCAGCGCACGGCTCACGCTGAACTGGAAAAACAACTCAAGACAGACACCTTCGACGTCGACCCAGACAAGGTTCTGATCCAGATCAGCGCGCGCCCCACATCGCCGCCGCGTGCGCAAACCCTCACCGACTTTGCGTTGACGCCTTTCAAGGATCTGGATCAGGCGCAATTCAAACTGCAATCGCTTGATGCCACCGTGATTCCCGAAGGGATGGACGAACGCTACATCAAAGACCTGATACGAAACCTGAATCCGGGCGAGCAACAGCAGAAAATACTCAGCGCAGCCCTTGCAGACACCCCGACCAATGCAGATCGCAGAAAACGGTTTTACCGACAACTGCCCTGGCAACTGATGCATTACGCGCACACGGAAAAATTGCAGGAGCGCCTGAGCGAAACGGGGTTTGATCTGGTCCGGCAAATCATGGACATGCCCGACGCCATCGCCCGCGCGGCAGTCGACGGTGCCCACGCAATCATTCGCCCCCTTGAACTCCAGGGAATCAAGCCGGCACAGACGATCAAGGTTGCGGGTGTTTATCTGATCGGTTCGGCCACCGATAGCACAGCGCCCCAAGTCCTTGTCGCGCCACACAGCCCTCGCCACGGGATCAAGGAATATGAAAACGAAGCGCAATTGCTGACAGAGTTGAAAGCGCGGGGACCACTGTTCGACTGGGTACTCACAAACCTGCCGCAGCCCGACCGGACACTGCTGGAATACCGGATGGCGATCACTCAAAACCGCGGCACCCGAGCAGCAACAACGACTTCCGACAATCACGCCAGCGAGGTCACACTGGCGTCCAATCCGATCAGGGGGCACCTGTTCAGCCAATTGTTCAACGACAACGCGGCACTGTTGGGACGATTGCTCGGTTGTCAGTCCGACGACAAAAAACACGGTGAATGGGCAACCATCAAGCACGTGCTGGGCGAAGACCTGCACGAGACGTTCTCGTTTTTCATGGGAAAACTCACTTATCCCATCACGGTGTGGCGCAGTTACCGCGACATCAAGCAATCCGCTGAAGACCTACAGACGCACAAGTGGAGAGCGGCGATAAGAGAATTCATCTACGGCATTGCTCAACTGGCTACGCTACGGCAATCCCAGGGGGTTCAAACACAGGTGTCTTCGACGCCGGATGCCGCTGTACCGCAGGCGCCCGCCACCCCATTCAAATGGCATGACGTCGACATCACCGCCCCTGAACGCACGCACTTGAAGCGCCATGAAAGCATTGATGTCGACCTGGGATCACTGACATTAGATTCAACGCTTGGGCTCTACACCCATCCAAAAACCCGAAGTCATTACGCCCCCGTTGAAGGAAAAGTGTATCCAGTCGCCAAACGTGGCACCCACTGGCGCATTGCAGGCACCAAAAACCGTGGCCCTTTACTGCGCCAAAACGCCGCAAAACAATGGGTTCGGCAAAGAGGGGCGACGGAGCCTCACTTCAGCCTTGTCGACCGATTGGATACCGCATTTGCGGTGTGGGGAGGCATGAACGTCGACGCCAGTGGAATGACACAAATTCGACGATTGTTTCCATACAGAGCGCGTCAGATTGACGAGGCACTGGACCAGGCAACCACCTATACCTGGAACTGCTTTCGCAACCTGCAATTGCTGAAGACTTCCGACGACACCGTGACCCCGGTTCATCAACTCGTCGCCGACTTTATCGGCGTACCGCAAGTACTGCCGGCGCACGTGGCACAGCTTGAAAAAACCATTACTGATGTGTTTGCAGCCTTGCTGGACCCCACGCTCAGAAAGCCCGATTCCAATCGTTTTGTGGTTGGCCGTTTGATCGAAGACGCGCAAGGTAGCTTTGCCTTCATCATTCCGAAGGACGCGAAACGAAAGTTACACTTGGCCGATAAATTCTTCGCTCCCGGCTTCGAACACTACCGCCAGCACCTGCTCGACGCGCAATTTCCTATAGGCGCCCATAGCCGTGCGATGACGATTATTCATGAGCTGTCACACATCGCTTGCAAAGCCGAGGACATTGCCTACCTGGACACCAGCCGCCCGTTCGCTGATCTGATTGGAACGTCCAGCATGATTGCCAATCAGCTCAGAACCGCGTTGACCGAGGTTCAAAGCACCGGACTTTCGCTCAAGACTCCCTATACCCAGCTATTCATGATTCAGGACCCTGATACCGACCAGTGGCAGGACCTGGGTGATACTTCTCATGAAAATACTGATCGGGTCAAAGAACATGTATTGACGTTGACCGGCGCAGAAAACCTCAGCGGAGCCCGACATGCGTTCAAGAAAGATTCCCTGATCAGACTAAAGGTACTGCTGGGTAATGCCGACAGCGTCGCTTGGCTGATCGGTCATCTGGGACGCCAACTGCACGTCAATACCCCCTGACCTAAAAAATAACGTGCAATTGATGGTTAATTGCCATGACGACAGTTCTCGCAGACTTCCCCGCAAGGTTAGAATGCCGGAAATCAGGATGAGTCAATGACCGACAATTCTCTATCGCCAGACGAATATGACGCGATCACCGATGCCGCAGCGCATTGGTGCATGCGTCTGCATGCTGTCGATTGCACCACCGAAGAACGGGTAGCCTTCGAACAATGGCGTGACGCTCATCCGCTGCATGCATTCGAATATGAAGCCATGCTGGAAATTTGGGAGGTCGCGGGGGACTTGCCGCGTCCCGAAGCGGTCGAACCCGTTGCGCGTTTCAAACCGGCCAAATCCTGGCGCAGTCTCGGCATTGCCGCCGCCGTTTGCGCAGTGGCATTGCCGCTCGCGGCTTTGAGCGGCTGGAACATGGGCTGGCTGCCGAATTCGTACCAACACTTTGAAGCGAGTGACACTGTCCGTCAGGTCACCCTGAGCGACGGCAGCCAGGTAGAACTGAACCTTGGCAGTGAGCTGACATTCAGCAACTACAAGGATCAGCGCCGGGTGACGCTGAAAAAAGGCGAAGCGTTCTTCAGCGTCAGCCATGACACGACTCACCCTTTTATCGTCCGGGCCGCAGACGGCAGGATTCGCGTCACCGGGACCCAATTCAATGTCTGGATGTACGAAGATCAGGTCCGTGTGAACCTGATCGAAGGCTCTGTGCTGGTCACCAGCAATGACGACCTTCCCGGCGATGGCTTACGTCTCGGCCCCGCCATGCAAGCGCGCTTCAAGCACGGCGACTTCACACCACAAATCAGTCAGACCTATGCCAACGACAATTCGCTGGCCTGGCGCAGTGGCAAACTGGTGCTCGATAACCTGTCACTGACCGATGCCTTGCCGTTGATCAATCGTTACCTGAGCAAACCGGTGATGGTGGCCGATCACAGCACCGGCCAGATCCGCCTCGGCGGTATCTACAACATCAAGGAACTCAACAGCCTGGTGGCTTCCCTGCCCAAGGTGCTGCCGGTTTACCTGACCCGCAACAAAGACGGTAGTCCGGTCCTCAATTCAATTCCGACCCAAACGCCTAAAAGCTGAAGGCCGCCACCCTGGCGGGGTGCGACCTTCATGTCGGGTCCAGGTGTCTTCGCTGTTAATGCGCAACTACCTTCCCGGCTTTTTCATCCTGCTCGTGAATCGTCTGCACTTGGTACTGCGGATCTGACGTGATCTGCTGCTCAGTAAAGGGCAGCACGCTCAGTTGCTTGTTCGAAAAAGCCTGTGTCTGGTCCCGCGAATACTTCGAATCCGGATCGCTGGATAACGAAAACGCGAGTAAACCCTGAGCTTGCGGCCCCTCGTCATCAAAGGTCACTACCTGCAAATAGCTGGTGCCACTGACCACTTCACGTTTGCCATCTGTTCTGGGTACGCTTTGAATGGCGTTGTACACGCCCAGCGTGCCCGGCCCGCCATGAATCGGTGTTTGCTGGCCACCGCTGCTGACCACCTGAATATCACCCCAGCGCGCGTCAGGTTTCAAACCCTGGGCGTTCACTTGCTCTAGCGAAGCGAGCATGGCATCGCGAAGGGTCTTGGCGACATCCGCTCGTTCAATGGCCAGACCACGCGGGGTGTTTTGCGGATCGTTGGGATCAAACGCCACACGCCAGATATCGGGAATTTGCTGCAAGGGTTCCATCACATTCTGGAAGTGCACAAACCCCACTCCGCTGTCCAGATTCGCCCGGCGGTCCCACACATTGAAGCTGGTACACAAAGGTTTCAGCGCCACGGCATCGACCCCCAGGTCACCGGCACAGAACTGCAGCAAATCGGGCATGACCTGAGCGGCCAGATACACCTGATCGTCCATCACCATCCGCTGCAAATCCGCCGCCGTCAAAGGCCCGGCCTTGCTCAGCGTGCTCAATCGATCCAGTGCAAAACGCGAGCGCAAACCCAGCGGCAGGCCCTCCTGGCTGATCAGCGGCGAAAACCCGGTGAGCGGTTGCGCCGGGTTAGCCATCCAGGCCGAATCATTGGAGTGCTGCACAAAATCCTTGCGTGACAACTGCGGCAGCTTGTCGGCGGCAAAAATACCTTTTTGCGCCGCCTGCGGGTCGATGTCCCAGGCACACACACTGTTGGAGCCGTCGAGCAGGATCATCTGGAAGCCGGCTTGTGGATCACTGCACTTCGCCAGTTTCTCGGCGCTGACGTTGGGCACCACCGACAGATTCATGTACAGCGTTTGCCCCTGATCATCCACGGCCAGGGTGTTGACCCACGGGATACCTTGGAGGGTGTGCACCGAAGCCTGTAAATCCTTGAGGCTGGTCGCCTGGTTCATCGCATACCACTGCTGCAAGACCCGGTCGTTACCCAGGTTCGCATCGCGCAGGCTGTAGGCGAACTGTTGGTCCCAATCCAGTTTTCCCGGCCATTGCACAATCGGGCCAAATTGCGAGCTGTACACCACATGCTCAACCTGAGTGGTCCGACCATCGGCTTGCTTCACCTTCACCGTCAGGTTTTGTTTGTGCATTGGCAAGGACTGGCCGTCGAGCAGGTAGCGGGTCGAATCCTTGGGATCAAGCTGCAATCGATACAGCGTGAAGTGTTTGGACGAATCCACGGTGTGGGTCCAGGCCAGGTGCTGGTTGAAGCCGATGTTGATCATCGGCAAACCCGGCAGCGCCGCGCCCATCACATCCAGCTTGCCGGGAATCGTCAGATGCATCTGATAGAAGCGCATCCCGCCAACCCAGGGGAAATGCGGATTGGCCAGCAACATCCCGCGACCATTGAACGAGCGTTCCCTGCCGATGGCCACGGCGTTACTGCCGCGATCCAGCGCAAACCGTTGCAGGCGCGACGCGGCCACCTGGAAGGACGATGGTTCACCGATCACCTGCGTGACAGCGTTGGGTGGCGTGGCACCGGCCAGCGCTTCGGCAAACTGCCCTACCCCACCTTCGACCAGCAGACGCCGGGTCAACTTGACCAGGTCCTGGGCGCTAATCTCGCGCACCCACGACCCCTGACACTGTGCCGGCAAGCCCCGTGCATGACGTTCCGCCAGCGAACGGTTGTAGCCGGCTGCATAACCTTCCATGAGTTGCTGTATTTCAGGCGTTTGCGCCTGCCAGAAACCGGCGACGGCTTCAGGGGTATTCAACCAGGTGAAAAACAGGTCGCTGACCAGATTTTCGCGCTCCTCGACCGTCATCTGCTCCGGGCCGAAATACCGTGAACGCTCACCATTGACGGTGACAATTTCATTGGCCAGCAAACACAGGTTGTCCTGAGCGTAAACGTACCCGATGCCATAACCGAGCCCTCGCTCGTTGTCGGCACGAATGTGTGGCACGCCAAAACTGGTGCGGCGAACATCAGCGCTCGCCTGTTCTGGCTGACTGCGCGCGTTTGCCGCAAGACTCAACCCCACTAAAAACGCTGCAAGGCTTAACCTGGTTAACTGCCTGGAAATAATCACGCTCGCTCCTGATCGAAAAGACAAACACCCTGCCGTCTCTCTGAAACGAAACAAAAGTCAAAAATTTAGGCCTGCAAAGACACTCCAGATGGCCTTCATGACATGCTGCTCACATGGCGTCGACAAATTTTCTACATTCAGGCCTTCACTATTTGCCGCGCTCGTCCGTCTAATGATGGAGAGCACCCATCACATTTTCTGGCTGGCTCGGAAAAGGAGTTTTTGCATGTACAACTCGCAACTGCCAACGGACGGTAGCAACGCGCCAACGGGCCCTGCCATGGGCTCCGCCATTTTCGATCAGCGCGTCGAGCGCAATGGCAATGAGCGCATCCGATTGCTGCTCAAAAGCTTTGGCCTGCGAACCAGTCTGGTTCGCCTGAAAGTCATTGACGCCTTGCTGGCCGCCGCCGAAAGCGAACGCAGCCTTGGCGTGCGCGGTGTGCACAGCCAGTTGCTGGACCTGGATATACCCCTGTCCTTTCTCAGTGTGCGGGAAGTGTTGAAACGATTGTGCAGCGAAGGCGTGATCATGCTCAATCCAGACAAAAGCTACAGCCTGCATCCGCACGCTGTAGCCATGCTCCATCGCGAGCCGTCAGCTCAAGGGGCGTCGCTCAAGGCTTGACCTTGCGACGCATCATGCCGTTGATCACCACTACGATCACCGCCACACCGATGGCGATGTACTGAAACAGTTTCTCGCTGATGACACCTTCGTTTTGCAGATACGAAAGGCCGAACATGATCCCCAGCACGACCAGGGAGATCAGAATCGAGTATTTCAAACGTTGCGATTGAGTCATTGCGAGTTCCTGAACCTGAAAAAGTATCCGCTTTGTATCCGAATGCATGCCCCCCTACCTTTCTACGGGGGATAGCGCGCTGCAAACGGGCTCTCATGTTACAGCCGATGAAGAGATTTGGCTTCATGACGGCGCTAACCATGAGGATTTTGAAAGGTTTCGTCGAATCACACCGCTGATTCCCCTGCTGGCGCTCTTAACGTTCACGCGTTAGAAGATCCATCCCCCCTGAACAAATGCCCGCCCTGCCGCGGGCATTTTCGTACCGGCTCAGTTACTTCTTCCATTCCTGCCGCCGCACTTCGAAACATAGCGAAAATTATTGAAGCTTTGAGTCTCAATCGTTCAATGGAGCTATAGCTCTTTGATGAATACTCTTGCCACGCCACAACAATATCGCTACTTAACTTCGCGCAAAATGCAGGGATGTCATGGACAAGCCTTTAATCAACATAAGCCCGCATCATTTGCTTGGCTTTTGCCTCGCAATAACATTATTCGAACTACTGACTTATATGGCCAGTGACATGATCATGCCGGCGATGTTGACCGTCACTCATGAACTGAATGCCAGTGCGCAGCATGTTCCTTTTGCCTTCAATCTGTATTTGGCAGGGGGCGTACTTTTACAATGGCTTATCGGCCCGCTCTCCGATCACTTGGGCCGCCGCAAGATGTTACTCATTGGTTGTGCGGTATTCACGGTGGCCTGTAGCGCGGCGTTCAGTGTGCAAAGCATTTATACGTTCAACGGACTACGTCTGATTCAGGGCATGGGGCTGGGGTTTGTGATTGCCGTCAGTTACCCGGCCTTGCAAGAAGTGTTTTGTGAAGCGGACGCGGTAAAAATCATGGCGCTGCTGGGAAACGTTGCACTGCTTTCTCCCCTTCTCGGGCCATTGCTTGGCAGCCTGCTGCTGGAGTGGCTGAGCTGGCGGGAACTGTTTTYACTGCTGGGTATCGGCGGCATGGGAGTCTGGTCAGCACTTTACGTATTCATGCCGGAAACCGTGGGTACGTTGCGCCACGACGGTCAGCGTCTGATGGCTGTGCCGTTTGAATGGCGCGGCACCGTGCGCCGTTACACCGCGTTGCTCACCAACCCGCGATTCCTGAGCGCCACTGTCGCGCTGGGTGTGATGAGCCTGCCATTGATTGCCTGGATCGGGCTCGCTCCGCTGTTGTTGATGCAAAACCTGGGGGTCTCCACGCTTGAGTACGGCCTTTGGCAAATCCCGGTATTTGCCGCCGTCATTGTCGGCAATCTGATACTTAACCGATTGATCGCCAACACTGAACTGCCACAACTGATTCGATACGCGCTCTGGCCGTTATGCGGTGGGCTTATTGCATTGGTCATACTCAGTTTCTGCGGCGCTTCGACACCTTTGCTGATCGGTTGCCTTGGCCTTTACGCCGTCGGCCTTGGCATGAGCAATGCCGCGCTGTATCGCCTTGCGTTGTTTTCAAGCGATGACAGCAAGGGGCTGGTCTCGGCCATGATCGGCATGATCTCGATCGTTGTCATGGGGGGCGGCGGCTCGATTCTCGCGGCAGCCGGCGCTGGCAACAGCCATGAATCCTTCTCCCTGATGGCGGGTATCGCAGGGCTCACGTGCCTGCTTCCCTTGCGATTTTTTCTGCGACGCCAACCTGTCGCGCTTGCCGTCTGATCCCTGACCAGAGGTCGTTTGATGATCCACTTACCCCACACTGATGCGCTGTGCGCGTTGGCGAAACCCTATTGCCCGGATTCGGTGCCCGACGGCCTGTTCGATCAGGCGATGCGCGAAATCAGCCTGTTCCATTTTCAGCACACGCCGGGCTATGAACGCTGGCTGCACGCCAATGGGCTTGATGCCAAGGCGCTTGAATCGATGGATGACTGGTCAAGACTGCCGCCGATTTTTGCCCACTATTTCAAACGCCGTTTATTGACGGGTCCTTCGGGCGAAGGCGCGCTGGAGCTGACATCGTCCGGCACCAGCGGCCAGAAAAGTCGCATGCGCTATGACGCACGCAGCATGGCCGCAGCCCAAGGCATGGTCAGCCACATTTTCCGGCACTACGGCTGGGACACCCCCAACAGCCCCTGCAACTACTTGCTGCTGAGCTATGAACCCGAAGCGGCCATTAGCCTGGGGACCGCCTACACCGATCAGTTTCTGTGTAGCTATGCGCCGGTCAACCGAGTCGCCTACGGATTGCGCCTGACCGGCAGAGGGCACGCATTCGACCTGTTCGGGGTTGTCCGCGCCTTGCAGGAATTCGCCGAAGAAGGTTTGCCCGTGCGCATTCTCGGCTTTCCAGCATTCCTGTCCCAGGCGTTGCAGCACATGGACGACACGGGCCTGGCGGACCTCAAGCTGCCGGCCGAGTCATTGGTGTTTCTCGGAGGCGGCTGGAAAACCCAGGCGGCACAGGAGATTCCTCTGTCGCAGTTGTATCAACGCATCAACCGTCAATTGGGTATCGCACTGTCCCGCTGCCGGGATGGCTATGGTGCCGTGGAGCACGCCGTGCCTTACATCCAGTGTGCTCACCAGCACTTCCATGTGCCGATTTATTCGAAGGTTTTCGTGCGCAATCCCGCCAATTTCAGTGTCCAGCCCTACGGTCAGCGTGGCTTGCTGGAGTTCGTATCTCCCTACATTTCTTCAAGCCCGGCGCATGCCGTGGTGATGGGGGATCTGGCGACGCTGCACCCCGGCGCAACCTGTGGGTGCGGCCTGGCAACCGACTGGTTTGAACTGCATGGACGCGCCGGAACCACTGCCAGCCGAAGCTGCGCGATGGCCGCGTCCGAACTGATTGGAGGGGCATGACATGTACTTGATCAATGGCCAACTGCACACCGATGTGAACCTTGAGACAACCCTTGAAGGGCTGCACCAACAACTTCCCAGGCTGCTGAATGCGCCGATCGACAGCGATACCGTGATCGAAACCGCCGTGCGATTTGCTGTGCAATTGCAGGCAAAAAGATTCGATCTACCCCTCGACGATGAACAACGCCAGGGGCTTATCGACTTTTGCCAGCGCAGCACCCTCAGCACCAAGCTTGAGCGAGAACTGGGTGTACAACCCCGCTCGCTACGGCGCATCGATTACCAGCAAGCGCGCTTTGAAAGTTGGCATCCGCTGGGACTGGTGGTGCATGTGACGCCAGGCAATGCACCGCTGCTGGCGTTCTGCGCGGTCGTTGAAAGCCTGCTGGCCGGCAACATCAACTGGCTTCGCCCCAGCTCCAGCGATGAAGGATTGACCGCACGATTACTCGCAGCCCTGGTGCAGTGCGACACCAGCGAGACGCTGGCTGATTTCATTGCGGTGCTGCCTGTCAGCACAGCACAGATCCCTCAACTTTGCGCTCACGCCGATGGCGTATCGGCCTGGGGCGGCGAACAGGCGCTTAAAGCCGTTCGTCAGCACATCCCGGCCGGGTGTCGCTGGATCGATTGGGGCCACAGAATCAGTTTCGCTTACCTGTCGCCGGATGCGGCCACTGCGTCAACGCTGGATGCATTGGTGGATGAGGTCTGCAGTCTGGATCAACAAGCCTGCTCCAGCCCGCAATGGTTGCTGGTCGACAGTGACGATCCGGCGGTTTTACAGGACTTGGGGGAGCGACTGGCCGAGTCGTTCAAACGCCGCGCCAACCACTGGCCGGCACTGGTTCCGAACGTTCAGGAAGCGTCGGAAATCACCACCCGCAGCGCCATGGCGCGACTGGAACATTGCTTTGCGAACCAGGTCGGTCAGGTCTGGACCGGCGCCGGATGGCGAATTATCTGGGAACACCATCAAGCGCTGTCACCGTCTCCGCTGTTTCGTACGCTGTTGCTCAAACCCGTACCGCAGCACTTGATCGCCCAGACACTACTGCCGTGGCGTAACGTGCTGCAAAGCTGCGCGTTGATCTGTTCGGCTACACAAACGCCGCTGTTGGTGCGCACGCTGGTCAACGCGGGGGTCACGCGCATTGCGCCCTGCGGGTCTATTCATGACGGCTACGCCGGTGAGCCGCATGACGGTGTCTACGCGTTGGCGCGCCTGAGTCGCCGCCTCTCGGTGAGTTTGCCACCGAATGCGGTGACTGGCCGGGCAACACTCGACGCGCTACCCGCCGCACCTGATACACACCAAGCGCCGATCATGGATAAAAACGCGTTTATGACCCAGCCCATCAGGGCCGCGGCACAGCTGTATTTTCGTTCGGGTGGAAGCAGCGGCACGCCGGCGCTGGCGGGGTTCAGCTATCGCGACTTCCAGCGGCAGATGCGCGCGGCGGCCGACGGCCTGTTCGCCGCCGGCCTCGACCCTGCGACAGACCGGGTGATGAACCTGTTTTACGGCGGCAGCTTGTACGGCGGCTTTTCCAGTTTTACCAAGGTACTTGAGCAGATGGGAATGACCCATTTCCCGATGGGGGCACCGCCGAATGACGACTTCAGCGAAATAGCGCAAATGATCGCCGACCACCGCGTCACTGTGTTGATCGGCATGCCGAGTACCTTGCACCGCCTGTTCTTCAACGAGCAAGAGCGTCTTCGCACTTATGGCGGCATCCACAAGGTGTTCCTCGGCGGCGAACATCCGGCACAGGCCAGCCTGAGCCTGATGGAAAGCTGTGGCGTATTGCAGATTCGCTCGGCGATCTATGGCTCGGTAGACGCCGGCCCTCTTGGGCATGCCTGCACGGCGACGGCCAATGGGGTGTTTCATTTGATGTGCGATACCCAGCATCTGGAAATCGTGCACATGGAACAGGATGTGCCGGTTCAGGCCGATGAGGTCGGTCGTTTGCTGTTCACGTCCCGGGCACGCCAAGGCCAGGACGTGCGCCGGTATGACGTTGGCGACACCGGTCGATGGGTACCCGGCCCCTGCCCTTGTGGACTCGACTCGCCGCGATTCGAGTTGCTGCAACGCCACGGCAAGCTGCTGCGGGTCGGTACACAATTCATTTCACCGGCGGCTCTGCAAGACAGTGTCGGCAGGCCGATTCAAATGGTCCTGGAGCATGCGCCGGATGGCATGGAGCGGCTGCGCGTTTTAGTCAATTCAAACACTGGCGACGTCCACCAATCCCTATTGACTGATGAAGCACTGGCGCACGCGGTGAACGATGGCTTTTTAACGGTGGAAATCCACGTGTGCGCTGAATCAGCGTTCACAAGAAATCCACACAGCGGTAAAACCCCATTGGTCATTGATAACCGATATAAATAGACCCTTTGTTTGCAACAGCTTGTTTTTAACCGCCCAAACGCCTGATAAAAAAGAGAACCCAGTGAATTCAATTTATTCGCTTGAACAACTCGTGCCTTATATAAGGCAACACTCAAACTTCTACAGTAAACAACTGCAACACTTACCAGCACAAGGCATTACTTTAAAAGATCTACCGCTGACCAACGCGATTGATTATTGGACAGACAGTAACGACTTGAATTATTGGCCGGTGCTGACCGGGCAAGTCGATAACGGGCTAGTATTTAAAACCGGCGGATCGACCAGCCACGGCAAACTGAGTGTTTATACGTCCAATGAATGGCTCACACTGGTGAGCACTTTCGGCGACAGTGTTACTGCTCAATTGGAGGACGGTGACCGGGTCGCCAATCTGTTTTTTTCCGGCGATCTTTACGCCAGCTTTGTGTTCATCCATGACTCACTGGCGCACGTCAAAAAGTCCATCTGTGAGTTCCCGTTCACAGGCAGTGTCGACATGGATGTGTTGGCCGATGCGGTGGATCAGCATCGGATCAACGTGCTGGTCGGCGTACCGGCGCAGTTGTTGCGGTTCGCCGCCTACCTGCACCAGCATCAGCGCGTGCTATTGGAGGTTGAAACATTGCTGTACGGCGGCGAAAGCCTTTTCCCCGCACAAATAGCCATTCTCAAGTCGGTATTGCCCAATGTGCGCATTGCCTCCATCGGCTACGCCAGTGTCGATGCCGGCCTGATCGGCGCCAGCAGTCGTGATTGCGCCATGGGTGAGCACCGGGTGTTTGAACCACACATCTTGCTGGAAATTGTCGATGAACTCACCGGGGAAGTCATAGAAGACTGTGATCGCACCGGTTTGCTGGTGGTCACCAACCTGACTCGCCGGCTCATGCCACTGCTGCGTTATCCGGTGGGCGACCGCGCTTGCTGGCGTGAGCCGGGTACAGCGCCCAAACGCAAATTCGCACTCAAGGGGCGCAGCGCCCACAGCCAGCGGGTCCGAGTGGCTTCGCTGTCGTTGCTGGTCGATGAAATCCTGCTGATCGTGCAGCGCATCGCTCACAGCGATCAATGGCAGTTGTTGATCGAGCAAGAGGGACACAAAGACATCGTGACTGTGAAGTGGGTGCCTGACACGCCATCAACCGCCACCGCCCCCGTCTGCAGCGCGTTGCATGAAGCGCTGGCCATGCACTATCCCGGCATTGGGCAACTGAATAGGGAGGGGCTGCTGGTGTTGCGCGTGTTGTCCTGCGCGGTCACCGACTTGCAACTTCACCCGCGATCCGGCAAGCAGATGCGCGTCCTGGACTTGCGTGTGTATGACACACCTTCAACGGAGCGTGCGTGATGTCGGACCTTGTTTATCGTCGCTACCAACCCAGTGATGCACACGACGTGAGCCAGTTGTTTCGCGTGGTCTATGGGGATCATTACGTTCAACCGGATGTTTATCTGCCGAACATGATCAGCCAGCACAATGCCGATGGCCGCTGGACCTCGATGCTGGCAGTAGACGGCCAACGGGTTCTGGGGCATGCCGCGTTATGCAACGACACACTGACGGATACCACGGAACTGGCCCTCTGCGTGGTCCATCCCGCCGCACAAAGGCAAAATATCGCGACGAACCTGAGTCGGGAATTACTGATGCAGGCGGGTTTGCTGGGGTTCAGCAGTGTCTTGATCAAACAGGTCACCCACCATCCCTACACGCAACGCATGGCGCAAAGCATTGGCTTCCACAGCACCGGATTACTCCCCGATTACGTACCGTCGCCTTTCGCCGAGTCGCTACCGGAATCCATCGTGATCGGTTGTTATGTGGCCCAAGGGAACTTGCGCGCACTGCCTGACATTCCGTGGCCCGAGAGTTGCCGCAGGTTGATGCAGCGTTTGAGCGCTGTGTTCGGGACTTCTCGGGTCACGACATCGCCCGACTCGATACCGTTGCACATCAGGCAACACCATCAGCGCTATGCCATCGCCATTCACCGCTTGAGCGACAGGCTGATGGACCAGCTCTCGGGGTTGCCCGGCCATTGGCTTATCTCAGTCAAACTCGCGTTGTCACGGCACTTTGCCGAAGACCTGCACCGTTTGACGATGCGCGGTTTCACCTTCACCGGATTGATGCCCGTGCCCAGCCACCATGGATGGTTCGCCCTGTTTCATCGTGGGGCGCAGCCGCGCCACCTCAACCTGCATTGCCCTGACATGCAACAGTTGCACGAGGACTTGCAGCGCAATGTCAGGGCACTGGACAGCGCGTGTTCAGCCGCTTGAATCCTTTCTGTAAACGTTAAGACCCGGCTGCGCGCAAAGCTCCACCAGCCAATCGACAAACACCCTCACCCGCCGGGACAACTGGCGGTGAGGTGGATAAAGCGCCGTCAGCGGCATTACCGGTGGCGGCACCTTGGCGAGCACTTCACACAGACGGCCTTCTTCGAACTGGCGGGCAACGTGGTAGTACGGGGTCTGAATCAGTCCATACCCCGCCTCACAGGCCGCCAGGTATCCGTCGGCGCTGTTGACCGCGACCTGTTTGGGCAAATCCATGAGCTGAACCTCATCATTGACCTTGAATTCGAGCCCGTAACGCTTACCGGTACTGCCGGAGAAATATTCCACCATCCGGTGCCCCGCAAGGTCAGCCAGGCACTCAGGCGTTCCGTGGCGTTGCAAGTAGTCAGGGCTGGCACACGTGACCTGATCCAGCCTGACCAATGGCCGTGCCACCAATGAATCATCCAGCGCCAAGCCACCGCGCAGCACACAGTCGACCCCTTCGCGAATCAGATCGACGGGGCGGTCGTTCAAGCCGATTTCCAAATCGATCAAAGGATAACGGCGGGTGAATTCTGGCAGCGCCGGAATCACGATCAAACGCCCGACCCCTGCCGGCATGTCCACGCGCAGCAGGCCTTTGGGGTTATGTCGCGCGGCGGAAAACACCGCTTCGGTCTCCTCCAGATCTGCCAGTAACCGCACACAACGGGGGTAATAGGCTGCGCCGTCGAGGGTCAGGCTGAGCTGTCGCGTGGTGCGTTGCAGCAGTTGCACCCCGAGGTGCGCTTCAAGCTGCTTGATCAGCGTGGTGACCGACGCTCGGGGTAATTGCAGGCTGTCTGCCGCTTTGGCAAACCCGCCGAGTTCGACGATTCGGGTAAACACGCGCATGGCGTTGAAACGGTCCATTGCGAAGGCGTCTCTGATGATTATTTAGAAAAAACGAACAGTGATAGCAGTTTTAGCCGGTTTATCTTGTTTTTACCAAGAGCAACACTGTGCTTTCACACCACAGGGAGTTGATTTCATGCAAACACGTCAATTGGGCAAAAACGGCCCGCAGGTATCCGCCATCGGCCTGGGCTGCATGGGCATGACCGATTTCTATACCACGGGCGTGAACACCCGTGAGGCCACCGCCACCTTGCATCGCGCGCTCGAACTCGGGATCAACCTGCTCGACACCGCGGACATGTACGGCCCTCACACCAACGAAGAGTTGATCGGCAACGCCATTGCCGGTAAACGCGACCAGGTGTTTCTGGCAAGCAAGTTCGGCATTGTCCGTGACTCGTCCAACCCTACCGCACGGGGTGTGAATGGCCGACCGGAATACATTCGCGAATCCATCGACGGCACACTCAAACGCCTCAACGTGGAAACCCTCGACTTGTATTACCAGCACCGCATCGATCCGCAGGTGGCCATCGAAGAAACCGTCGGCGCCATGGCCGAGTTGGTCAAGGCCGGCAAGGTGCGTTACCTGGGCTTGAGCGAGGCGTCGGCCGCCACGCTGGAGCGGGCGCATAAAGTGCATCCCATCAGTGCGCTGCAAAGTGAGTATTCGTTGTGGAGCCGCGATCAGGAGGAGAACGGCTGCCTCGCCGCGTGCCAGCGACTGGGCGTGGCGTTTGTGCCCTACAGCCCATTGGGGCGCGGCTTTCTGACGGGCGCACTGAAAAGCCCGGATGACTTTGCGGCGGATGATTACCGTCGTTTCAGCCCGCGTTTTCAAGGGGAAAACTTTGCGAAGAATCTGCTGCTGGTGCAGCAGGTACAGGCATTAGCGGCGGACAAGGGTGTGACAGCGGGCCAGTTGGCGTTGGCCTGGGTGCTGGCGCAAGGTGACTACCTGATCCCGATTCCAGGGACCAAACAACGCAAATACCTTGAAGAGAACATCGCCGCACTGGAGGTAAAACTCAGCCACGACGAGTTGCAAGCGCTGGAAGCGATATTCCCGGCGAATGCCACCGCAGGCTTGCGCTACCCCGAGGAAGTCATGAAGTTGCTCGACCGCTAGCAACAGCCG
>NZ_JBFUIH010000054.1:0-33201 GCF_056401975.1 Pseudomonas sp. P4_C8
GGCCCATGACGGTATCGTCTACGTGATCGTCGGCCTGCTGATCGGCGGCACTGTCGGTTCGATCATGGCCAAACGCGTTGAAATGACCAAGATGCCCGAGCTGGTCGCCTTCATGCACAGCATGATCGGTCTGGCTGCGGTGTTCATCGCCATTGCAGCGGTGGTCGAGCCGCAATCCCTGGGCATCGTCCAGCAACTGGGTGACGCGATCCCGGCCGGTAACCGTCTGGAACTGTTCCTCGGTGCGGCGATCGGTGCAATCACCTTCTCCGGTTCGGTKATCGCTTTCGGCAAGCTCTCCGGCAAGTACAAGTTCCGCCTGTTCCAGGGCGCACCGGTACAGTTCACCGGTCAACACAAACTGAACCTGCTGCTGGGCGTGGCTACCCTGGGCCTGGGCATCACCTTCATGCTGACCGGCGACCTCAGCGCCTTCGCYTTGATGCTGGCCCTGGCCTTCATCATGGGYGTGCTGATCATCATCCCGATCGGCGGCGCGGACATGCCSGTCGTSGTGTCGATGCTCAACAGCTACTCCGGCTGGGCRGCGGCSGGTATCGGTTTCTCGCTGAACAACTCGATGCTGATCATTGCGGGCTCCCTGGTGGGTTCGTCCGGTGCGATCCTCTCGTACATCATGTGCAAGGCGATGAACCGCTCCTTCTTTAACGTACTGCTTGGCGGTTTCGGCAACACAGCCGCCGCCGGTCCTGCAGGCGCCCAGGAAGCCCGTCCGGTGAAGTCCGGTTCGGCTGACGACGCGACCTTCCTGCTGACCAACGCCGACACCGTGATCATCGTTCCAGGCTACGGCCTGGCGGTCGCACGGGCGCAGCATGCGCTGAAAGAGTTGACCGAGAAGCTGACCCACCGCGGCGTGACCGTGAAGTACGCGATCCACCCGGTGGCCGGTCGTATGCCGGGACACATGAACGTGTTGCTGGCCGAGGCCGAAGTGCCTTACGACCAGGTGTTCGAGATGGACGACATCAACTCCGAGTTCGGCCAGGCCGACGTGGTGCTGGTGTTGGGCGCCAACGACGTGGTCAACCCGGCCGCCAAGAACGATCCGAAATCGCCGATTGCCGGCATGCCGATTCTGGAAGCGTTCAAGGCCAAGACCATCATCGTCAACAAGCGTTCGATGGCCAGCGGCTATGCCGGCCTGGACAACGAACTGTTTTACCTGGACAAGACCATGATGGTGTTCGGCGACGCCAAGAAAGTCATCGAAGACATGGTCAAAGCCGTCGAGTAACCCTCAGCGGCACACAGAACGCCCCGACTCGTCGGGGCGTTTTTGTTTGCGCAAATCGTCAGACAAACTACGCTTTTGTTACCGATCCGGTAATGATGTTTTGCTCGAAAGGCCCGGAATAGACGCCTTATTTGCGACCTTGGTAGCGGGACAGGAGTCGGTGTAATTCACTAGACTGCACGTCCTGCTACCCGTTGCCCGAGATAACATCCCATGTACCGTGACCGTATTCGCCTGCCTTCCTTGTTGGATAAAGTGATGAGCGCCGTCGACGCCGCCGCTCTGATTGAGGACGGCATGACCGTTGGCATGAGTGGCTTCACCCGCGCCGGCGAAGCCAAAGCCGTCCCCCAGGCACTGGCCGAGCGCGCGAAGGTCTCGCCGCTGAAGATCACCCTGATGACCGGCGCCAGCCTGGGCAACGACCTCGACAAACAACTCACCGAAGCCGGCGTACTGTCACGACGCATGCCATTCCAGGTGGACATCACCCTGCGCAAAGCCATTAATGCGGGCGAGGTGATGTTCATCGACCAGCACCTCTCGGAAACCGTGGAGCAATTGCGCAACCAGCAACTCAAGTTGCCGGACCTCGCGGTGATTGAAGCGGTGGCGATCACCGAGCACGGCCATATCGTGCCGACCACGTCAGTCGGCAACTCGGCCAGCTTCGCGATCTTCGCCAAACACGTGATCGTCGAGATCAACATGGCGCACAACCCGAATCTCGAAGGCCTGCACGACATTTATATCCCGACATACCGTCCAACCCGTACGCCGATTCCGCTGGTGAAGGTTGATGACCGCATTGGCAGCACCGCCATCCCGATCCCGCCGGAGAAGATCGTCGCGATCGTGATCACCAATCAATCGGACTCGCCGTCCACCGTATTGCCACCGGATACCGAAACCCAGGCGATTGCCGACCACCTGATCAACTTCTTCAAGCAGGAAGTGGCGGCCGGACGCATGACCAACAAGCTCGGCCCACTGCAGGCTGGTATCGGTACCATTGCCAACTCCGTGATGTGTGGCCTGATTGATTCGCCGTTCGAAGACCTGACCATGTACTCCGAGGTGCTGCAGGATTCGACATTCGACCTGATTGACGCCGGCAAGCTGAGTTTTGCGTCGGGCAGTTCGATCACGCTGTCGAGCCGTCGCAATGCCGATGTGTTTGGCAACCTGGAACGCTATAAGGACAAATTGGTCCTGCGCCCACAGGAAATCTCCAACCACCCTGAGGTGGTGCGCCGACTTGGCATTATCGGCATCAACACGGCGCTGGAGTTTGACCTCTATGGCAACGTCAACTCCACCCATGTCTGCGGCACACGGATGATGAACGGCATTGGCGGCTCGGGCGACTTTGCGCGCAATGCGCATTTATCCGTCTTCGTCACCAAATCGATTGCCAAGGGCGGAGCGATCTCCAGCGTCGTGCCGATGGTTAGCCACGTCGACCACACAGAGCACGACGTCGACATCCTCGTCACCGAGATCGGCCTGGCGGACTTGCGCGGGCTGGCACCCCGGGAACGGGCGCGGGTCGTCATCGACAACTGTGTGCACCCGGACTATCGCCAGGCCCTGGACGACTACTTCACCGCTGCTTGTGCGATTGGCGGGCATACGCCGCATATCCTGCGTGATGCGCTGAGCTGGCACATAAACCTGGAAGAAACGGGGCGCATGCTCAAGGTGTAATTGGTACAGATGGCAGCTGACGCAAACACAGTTTCGTCAGTCTGCCGTTGCCAGGTAAAAAAATGTTTAAAACTGTACTGCTGTACCGGTCATTTCCTACCGAAGAAACCTACTTTTTTCAGTCAACCGAAGGAAAACGCCTCATTAAGGTGCAGACAGGTACAGTTGCTTCAATTTCGACCAGTACACCCCCTATTAACAGTTAACTGGTCCCTCACAATACAGGTGAACTGTATCTACAGAGACTAGGCAAACGAGAGGATCATGGGCACCAGTTAAACCACTACCTAATCCCGCCACAAGCGGAAGGATGTCAATCATGGAACGTACACTCAGTTCCGAGCTGTTCTTCGAAGACACTGCTGCAAAAACCCAGGCTTCCATGCCTCTGCGCGTTATCGCCAACCTGATGCTGTGGCAGCGCCGCATCTCCAGCCGCCACCAACTGGCTCGCCTGGATTCGCGTCTGCTGGCTGACGCAGGGATTAGCGAAGCACAGCGTTACGAAGAGCTGAGCAAGCCGTTCTGGCGCTAAGTTAGCGTCGCTGGCCCTGACCTATTGGGTCCACTGCCAGCAATCCAGATTGAAAAAACAGAGCCCGTCGTGGGAAACCACGACGGGCTTTGTCGTTTTCGTGTTTTTCTCCCAAAAACGACCATGCCCGCGGAGTACAGGTACAGTTTTAGATACGTAAACTTTTCACAGGTACAATTCCAACAGTGTGTGCTTGTTTTGCAATGACAGAGGAATGATCCCGCTGAAATCGAAGCCCCACGTCCTTTGGTTTCCGGACAGCGCTCTTCAACTGCCTGGAACGGGCCAGACCCCAGCGTTTACGGGATCAGCGCAACTCTCAGCAACTTTGAAAGCTGGGCATCAGCCATGCGCTTGCCAAAACAAAATGGATAAACCTGTCTGGTGCTAGCGTTTTGGATGAACAGGCCGGACTGTGCGAAAGAACAAAGCAGGCCTAATATCAAAACCAGAACGTGGCGAATGCTGTACGACAGGCGTCATCCAGCAGTTGCCTCGCCACCTCTCAATCGATTTTGTCCAAAGGAGTAACCCCATGTCCCGACTTCGTCTGCTCAGCGTTGCAGCCCTGCTTGCCGTGGCTGCCAATTCCCACGCCACCAGCTTTATCGTGACCACCGATGCCGTCGTCAAAGCATTCAAAGCCACGTCAGATGCTACTTCCAACATCACTTCTTCGTTTAAGGACGACAAGATTGTGCTGGCTGCCCGTGATGATGCCGCCAGCTTCGTTGCCAGCGAAGGGGCTATCCGCGGGGTAAAACTCGAAAGCGCCCTCGATCACATTCGCCACCAGGCTCCACAACTGAATGCAACAGATGCACAGCTGGCGCAGGCGATTCTGACCATCTAAGCGATAGCCTTGACGCGGGACACGCCCAACGTGTCCCCGTGTTTCGGCACTGGCTCTAGACCGGACGTTGCGCTAGCCTTGAGGCCCGCTTCCAGCTATCGAGCTTCATGCGTTTTCATTCACTGCTGTTGATCACTCCGGTCATTCTTGTAGCCTGCTGGTCCGGCTCGGCCCATGCCTTCGATGCCTTTAATCTTTCTACTCAAGGCATTGTGGCTAGTGGTTACGGCGCCAGTCTGGTGACCTGCGCACCCTTCGACCGTAAACTGCTGCTCGTCGCTCACGATGATGCAGCGGCATTCATTGCCAGCGAGGGCCAATTGCGTGCAGCACAGCTGGAATCCGCCCTGATTTATCTGCGCTATACCCAGCCAAAACTTCATGCACGCGACCTTGAACTGGCACAAGCAATTCTCGTCCAATAGTTATCCCTGTTCCCTCGGAGTCGTTCCATGCGTAGCCCGCTTATTGCTGCCACCCTTGGCCTGCTGTTGTTGGCCGATGTGGCCCAGGCCCATACCCTGGTTGCCACCAGTAACGTCCTCATTCGTGCCACCCAACGCACGCTTGATTTCACCTCTGATACCACCACCTCCATTCGTGACTCGAAGATCATCCGCGAAGCCCAGGACGACGCCGCGAGTTTCGTGGCCAGTGATGGCGATATCCGCGGCGCGCGCCTCGAAGCAGCGTTCAATACCCTGCGCGTTCGCGTGCCGGAAGCCCGGGATGCCAGTGATCAGGTACTCGCCGAAGCCATCCTCGCACTGTGAGGCCGTCAGCCGCCTGGCTACTGGCCGGGGTCATGATGCTGTTCGGCAGCACGGCTCACGCCAGCCTGCAATTACAGCTCAAGACTGAAGGTCTTAGCCCAGCTCAACAGCAAGCCAGTCAGGCACTGCTCGATGAAGCCATGCAGGCGTTACCGCCCCGGTTCATCGAGCAACTGGACCGGCGCATCAATGTCGGCTGGACCGATGACATGCCGAGCAATGCTTACGGCCAGGCGTCGCTGGTGTCCGAACTCGACTTGAACCGTAACCTGCTCGCCAGCCTCACCGACGGCAGTGCTGCGAGCAAGAAGACCTATCGCCCTCATGGCACTGTCCGCCGCGAAATGCTCGCCACGGTGCTGCACGAACTGACCCACATCTATGATCGCTCGCGCCTGTGGCCAGACGATGAGCGCAAACTGATTCAACACTGTACCCGGCGCAACAGTAGCTCGGGACTGGTGGGGATTCCCGATCAGTGCCGTGGCCAGACTGATCGACGCTTTACCCTCAGCGACGATCCGCGCCTGCTCGACCTTGCCGGCTGGCCACAATATGTCGGCCGTCGCGGCGAGCGTGAACAGCACAACCGACAGATCGCCCGCAGCCCGGACATTTACGAAACGAGCAGTCCGAAAGAGTTCGTCGCAGTCAACATGGAGTATTTCCTCCTCGACCCGAGCTACGCCTGTCGTCGCCCGGCGCTGTACCGCTACTACCAGGAACACTTTGGCTGGGCACCGGCGACCAAAAACACCTGCGCTAAAACCGTCGCCTTTCTCAACGCCGGCAATGACTTCGCCAAGCAACCCCTCGGGCAGGTCGATCCGGAACGGGTCTACGCCATCGACTATCTGCTGGCCGAAGCCAATCAGAACTGGGTCAGCCGCTGGGGTCACAGCATGTTGCGGCTGGTCATCTGTGCGCCAGGGCGACCACGGGGCCCCGACTGCCGTCTCGATCTGGACCAGCATCTGGTCTTGTCCTACCGCGCCTTCGTCGGTGACGTGCAGCTTTCGAGTTGGGGCGGACTCATTGGTAAATACCCGTCACGCCTGTTTGTCCTACCGCTCTCCCAGGTCATCGACGAGTACACCAAGACCGAACTGCGCAGCCTGGCTTCGGTGCCACTGAACCTGTCGCACAGCGAGATCGAAGGTGTCGTGGAACATGCCGCCGAGATGCACTGGAGTTACGACGGCAACTACTTTTTCCTATCGAACAACTGTGCGGTAGAAGAACTGAAATTGCTGCGTAGCAGTACCAACCATGCGCAACTGGTCGGGCTGGATAACATCATGCCGAACGGCCTGCTGGAAGTGCTCAAGGGTCGCGGACTGGCGGATACCAGTGTGCTTGACGACCCACGCGAAGCGCTCCGGCTGGGCTATCGCTTCGATTCCTTCCGCGACCGTTATCAGGCCATGTTCGACGTGCTGAAAAAGCGCGTGCCAATCAAGCAGGACAAAGTCGAAGACTGGCTGGCATTGAAAGCGGTAGAGCGCCGGCAATGGTTCGAGCAGGCAGACCTGCGCGCCAGTGCCGCATTGCTGCTGTTGGAGCAGGCAGCCTTCCGCCAACAAATGCTGCTGGCCCAGGACGAAGTCAAGCAGCGCTACCTTGGCGCTCGGAACCTGGAAAACGGTGGCATGGACAAGGCCGATGCGACCTTGCAACAGATTCTCGCCAACAGCGGCTACCTTAGCCGTCCGGCTGAACTGCTCGGCAGCGGTGGTTATGGATTGCCCCAACCCAGTGAGTGGCAACGCCTGGAGTCGGAGAGCAGCCAGCGCCAAAAGCAGTTGCTGGCGCTGACAGGGGATCTGGACAAGGAAGTGCGAGCGCTGCTCGAACCCGGCCGTGCTGCCGAAATGGCCGCCAATGAAGCCAACCTGAAGCAGGTTGGCGAACATCTGAGAAAGCTGCACAAAGCAGCAGGCGGGTTGGAACTGCCGTAGAAAAAAGGGCTTCAGAACACAGTTCTGAAGCCCTCGGTCTTGCTGTTTAGTCTGTGCCGCGAGGCTCTAATTCCTCTGTATCAGGAACTTGAACTTCAGCTGACTCGCGCTTGGCGCACGCCTTCTGCCAGCGCCGCGCAAAGGCTCAGTACGCCATCAATCGCCTGATCCGGTGTCGAAGCGTTGGCGATGTGATCGATCAACGCCGACCCCACAACAACACCATCAGCCAGACGAGCAATGGAAGCCGCCTGCTCCGGAGTACGAATGCCGAAACCGATGCTGATCGGCAAATCAGTGTGGCGACGCAGACGGGCAACCGCCTCTTCAACGTGTTCCAGAGTCGCCGCCCCTGCGCCGGTCACACCAGCAACCGACACGTAGTAAACAAAACCGGAGCTGCCGTTCAGGACGGTCGGAAGACGCACGTCATCGGTGGTCGGGGTGGTCAGGCGGATGAAATCCAGGCCCGCTGCCTGAGCCGGGTCGCACAACTCGCCGTTATGTTCCGGGGGCAAGTCGACCACGATCAGACCATCAACGCCGGCCTCTTTGGCGTCGGCGATGAAGCGCGGCACGCCGTACATGTGGATCGGGTTGAAATAACCCATCAGTACCAGCGGAGTCTCGCTGTTGCCTTCACGGAACTCGCGAACCATTTGCAGGGTTTTCGCCAGGTTCTGTTTGGCGCCCAAAGCGCGAATGTTGGCCAGCTGGATCGCCGGACCATCGGCCATCGGATCAGTGAAGGGCATGCCCAACTCGATCACGTCGGCGCCAGCCGCGGGCAAGCCTTTAAGGATCGCCAGGGAAGTGTCATAGCTCGGGTCGCCAGCAGTGACGAAGGTCACCAGGGCGGCGCGATTCTGTTCCTTGAGTTCGGCAAAGCGCGTTTGCAGGCGGCTCATCAGTGTTTCTCCTGCTTGGATTGCTCTTGTTGGGAGTGTTCCATGTGGTGCATCACGGTTTGCATGTCTTTGTCGCCACGGCCGGACAGGTTGACCACCATCAGGTGATCTTTCGGCAGGGTCGGCGCGCGTTTAAACACTTCGGCCAGGGCGTGGGCGCTTTCCAGTGCAGGAATAATCCCCTCCAGACGGCAGCATTTGTGGAACGCGTCGAGGGCTTCGTCGTCGGTTACCGAGGTGTACTGAACGCGACCGATGTCATGCAACCAAGCGTGTTCCGGACCGATGCCTGGATAGTCGAGGCCGGCGGAAATCGAGTGGGCGTCGATGATCTGGCCATCGTCGTCCTGCAACAGGAACGTACGGTTACCGTGCAGCACGCCCGGTACGCCACCGTTCAGGCTGGCTGCGTGCTTGCCAGTTTCGATACCGTAACCGGCCGCTTCAACGCCAATGATCTCGACACTCTTGTCATCGAGGAACGGGTGGAACAGGCCCATGGCGTTGGAACCGCCACCGATGCATGCCACCAGGCTGTCCGGCAGACGGCCTTCCTGAGCTTGCAATTGATCGCGAGTTTCCTTGCCGATAACCGCCTGGAAGTCGCGAACCATCGCTGGATAAGGGTGCGGACCGGCCACAGTGCCGATCAGATAGAAGGTGCTGTCGACGTTGGTCACCCAGTCACGCAGCGCTTCGTTCATCGCATCTTTCAGGGTACCGGTGCCGGCCACGACCGGGATCACTTCAGCACCCAGCAGCTTCATGCGGAACACGTTGGCTTGCTGACGCTCAATGTCGGTGGTGCCCATGTAGATCACGCAGTCGAGACCGAAACGCGCCGCCACGGTGGCAGTCGCCACGCCGTGCATGCCCGCGCCGGTTTCGGCGATGATGCGTTTCTTGCCCATGCGCCGTGCCAGCAGGATCTGGCCGATGCAGTTGTTGATCTTGTGCGCGCCTGTGTGGTTCAGCTCTTCGCGCTTGAGATAAATCTTCGCGCCGCCGCAGAACTCGGTCAGGCGTTCGGCGTAATACAGCGGGCTTGGACGTCCGACGTAGTCACGCTGGAAGTAAGCCAATTCTTCTTTGAACGCCGGATCTGCCTTGGCCGCTTCGTATTCGCGGGCCAGGTCGAGGATCAACGGCATCAGGGTTTCGGCGACGTAGCGGCCGCCGAACGCGCCAAACAGGCCGTTGGCGTCGGGGCCGTTGCGCAGATTAGTCTGAGTCATGGGTCGCTCCGGTTGAATGGGTGGGATGATGCTTTTGTAGAGAGTGGGCTTAACTCTACCCCTGACGCCCCGCACTGAAAACCGATAAGATCGCCACAACCTGTCAGGAAAACTCACAGATCCCATGAGTCACGACCTTCCCCCGCTGAACGCGCTTCGTGCCTTCGAAGCGACTGCCCGACTGAACAGCGTCAGTCAGGCCGCCGAACAGCTGCACGTCACCCATGGCGCGGTCAGCCGGCAGCTCAAGGTGCTCGAAGAACACCTCGGCGTCAGCCTGTTCATCAAGGACGGTCGCGGCCTTAAACTCACAGATGCCGGCATTCGCTTGCGTGATGCCAGCGGCGAAGCGTTCGAACGGTTACGCACGGTGTGTGCAGAGCTGACGCAAAGCACCGCCAATGCGCCCTTCGTACTCGGTTGCTCGGGAAGTCTGCTCGCGCGCTGGTTTATTCCACGCCTGGGACGACTGAATGCGGACCTGCCTGACTTGCGTCTGCACCTGTCAGCCGGAGAAGGCGATCTCGATCCGCGTCGTCCAGGACTCGATGCATTGCTGGTGTTTGCAGAGCCGCCATGGCCTGCGGACATGCAAGTCTATGAGTTGACCAGCGAGCGGATCGGCCCGGTCATGAGCCCGCGATTCGCCGGCTACGAAAGGTTGCAAGGCGCACCGGCCATGGCGCTGCTGAAGGAGCCATTGCTACACACCACCTCACGACCCCAGGCGTGGCCGAGTTGGGCACAGCAAAGCGGCCTCGACGCCAAGGCGTTGAAGTACGGTCAGGGTTTTGAGCATTTGTATTACTTGCTGGAAGCTGCGGTGGCTGGCCTCGGGGTGGCGATTGCACCGGAGCCGCTGGTGACCGAAGACGTGAAGGCCGGTCGCCTGGTTGCGCCATGGGGTTTCAGTGAAACCCCGGCGCAACTGGCGTTGTGGTTACCCAAGCGTGCCGCGGACGGGCGGGCTCGGCAACTGGCGCAGTGGCTCAAGAATGAACTGCACCCAGCGGATTAATCCCCGCGTTTGCACAACAGATAGGCCGCGAGAAGACCCAACGCACCCACGGCAACACCGGCTGTCGTCCAAGGATGTTCCTGGGCGTAGTCCCGAGTGGCGATGCCGGTTTCACGGGTTTTGACTTTGACTTCTTCGTACGCATCGCTGAGCAGATGACGCGAATGTTTCAGCGCACTTTCGGCATTGGCTTTTAAGGCTTTCAGAGTTCTACGCGACTCGTCCGAAGCATCGTCTTTCAGGCTTTCCAACGATTTCAGCAGACTCTCGATCTCGGCTTCCATGCTTTGCAATGAGGCTTTACGTAATGAAGTGTTGGCCATGGTGGCTCTCCTGCATTGATTGAGTTGCGTGTGTTGATTGGGACTTCAGGGGTTGGAGAAAGTGCAGTAAATCTGCATATCCCTTTCTGATTGGCCGACGCAAGTAAGACCAAAAATCACTGCTAGTCTGTAATTCACACCCTGAGGAGAACGCCATGACTGACCATCACACCTACAAAAAAGTCGAACTGGTCGGCTCGTCCACCAGTAGCATTGAAGACGCCATCAATAATGCGCTGGCTGAAGCCAGCAAAAGTCTCAAGCTCATGGAATGGTTTGAAGTGACCGAAACCCGCGGGCACATCAAGGACGGCAAGGCGGCACATTTTCAGGTGACGCTCAAAGTCGGATTCCGGATTGCCAGCAGCTGAGTTTGAGCTAGTCTTTTGAAATTGCGCGCTGGCCGAGGGCCATCTGGAAAGGCAAAGCGCTACATGTGTGCATCCAGCAGTTGGCTGGATGCCCCTTTTGATCCGACCAGGGAATGCGACCGATGATGAAGTTTATTTTGGCGATTGGTTTGTTGAGCCTTGCGGGTACTGCGTTTGCTAGCGCCAAGTCGTGCGAAGAGCTGAAAGCCGAAATCGCTGCGAAACTCGATGCTAAGGGCGTTGCCGGTTATGTACTGGAAATAGTCGATAAAGGTGCCGAGGCAGGCGGGAAAGTTGTCGGTAAATGCGAATTTGGAACCAAGGTCATCGTCTACAAGAAGTAGACTGATCGCGCTTTAAATGAAAAAGCCGACGCAATGCGTCGGCTTTTTTGTAAGCGCTTTAAACCTCAGCCCTTCATGACCTGCGCCAACAGTTCATAGGAGTGCAGACGATCCGAATGTTCGTACAGGTCGCAGGTAAAAATCAGTTCGTCGGCCTGAGTCTGCTCGACCAGCACGTCCAGTTTGGCGCGGATTTTCTGCGGGCTACCCACCATCGCCAACCCAAGGAAATCACTGACCGCTTCCCGCTCATGCGGCAGCCACAACCCGTCCATGGTTTTCACCGGCGGACGCTGAACCAGACTTTGCCCACGCATCAGCGCGAGAATCCGCTGATAGACCGACGTCGCCAGATAATCAGCCTGCTCGTCTGTATCAGCAGCCACCAGCGGCACACCGAGCATCACGTAGGGCTTATCCAATACCGCTGAAGGCTTGAAGTGATTGCGGTAAACGCGAATCGCCTCATGCATGAAACGCGGTGCGAAATGGGAGGCGAAGGCGTAGGGCAAACCACGCTCACCGGCCAGTTGCGCACTGAACAGACTGGAGCCCAGCAACCAGACCGGGACGTTGGTGCCGGTGCCCGGCATGGCGATGATTCGCTGGTCCGGGGTGCGTGGACCGAGGTAGCGCATCAATTCGGCCACGTCTTCCGGGAAGTCGTCGGCACTGCCGGAACGTTCACGACGCAGCGCGCGGGCAGTCATTTGATCAGAACCGGGCGCGCGGCCCAAGCCCAGGTCGATACGCCCCGGGTACAGACTTTCCAGGGTGCCGAACTGCTCGGCGATTACCAGCGGCGCGTGGTTAGGCAGCATCACGCCACCTGAACCGACCCGAATGGTCGAGGTACCGCCTGCCAGATAGCCAAGCAACACGGAAGTCGCCGAGCTGGCGATGCCGTCCATGTTGTGGTGCTCGGCGACCCAGAAGCGGTTGTAGCCGAATTTTTCGACGTGCTGCGCCAGGTCCAGGGAATTGCGCAGCGACTGAGCTGCGCTGCCGTTCTCGCGCACAGGCACCAGATCAAGGGTCGAGAACTTGATGTCGGACAGTCGTTTCATAAACCTGCTTCTCCAATTGAGGTCGCAGGTTTTTTCTTGCAAACGAAAACCTGCCGAATCCATAAGCGTGCTTCATGCAATGAGGGCATATACCCGAGATTCAATAGCCAAGCCAAAAAAACCTACGAAAACAGTAGGACTAATGAGATCAGGTGAACTTTGCACCAGCGGCTATCCTCAGAACCCTGTAACCGAAAACCACGAAGGCGCTTAGCGCCGGATCTTGAGGAGGCAGATATGGCTATTACGAAGAAAGCATCGGCTCATTGGGAAGGTGACCTGAAAACCGGCATTGGCTCGATCTCCACTGAAACCGGCGTGCTCAGAGAAGCACCTTACGGCTTCAAAGCGCGTTTCGAGGGCGGCAAAGGCACCAATCCGGAAGAGCTGATCGGCGCCGCCCATGCGGGGTGCTTCTCCATGGCATTTTCAATGATTCTTGGCGATGCCGGTCTCAAGGCTGACAGCATCGATACCCATGCCGAAGTCACCCTGGATCAGGTGGACAGTGGTTTTGCGATCACGGCCGTGAAGTTGACCCTCAAGGCGAAAATCCCAGGGGCAACTCAGGCGCAGTTTGTGGAATTGAGCAACAAAGCCAAAGAAGGCTGCCCGGTTTCCAAAGTGTTGAATGCGAAAATCAGTCTGGATGCGACATTGCTCAGCTGATCACAGCGTTTGCAGTCACCTGGAAAAGATCGCAGTCTGAAGCAGGCAGCGGTCTTTTTTTGCGCCCGGACAAAACCTGACCAGCCAAATTGTGGTCGAATAAATGACAGCAGTGAAAGCGTATTACCCTGCGCGCTGCCTCAAAGGAGCTTCAACCATGAAACGTTTTACCTTGGCGGTTATCTGTTGCGCATTGGCCACATCGGCCCTCGCAGCACCGAAACCCTGTGAAGAACTCAAGGCCGAGATCGAAGCCAAGATCCAGGCCCAAAGGGTTTCGTCCTACACCCTGGAAATCGTCACCAATGACGAAGTCCACGATCAGAACATGGTCGTAGGCTCATGCGAAAACGGCACCAAGAAAATCATCTATCAGAAAAATGACCGCTGATTCGCCTCACAGGCAATAGGACTCGCTGTCTTCAGCGACGATTTCGCGTTTGGCGTTGTACAACCGGGCGCCGGGGATAAACGCTATGGACTGCCCGACCAGCAAATAACGCTGGCCGGCTTCGAAATGATCGTACTTGATGGTCAGGTAGCACAACCGTTCCGATGGACCGCCCATCATCCCCATGTCCCCACCCCCACCCCCACCGGGAACTTGAAAATCGAATCGGACGAGCAGCACGTGCCTGCCAGGCATGACCTGGAAAAAACGTCCGTCGTTCAACCGCTGATTGTCCAGTCGCTCAGCCATCAACAACGTGTCGTTAGGGAATGGTACAGAAAAATCGACCCAGGCCATCTGCGGATCAACCGGCGGCAACGGGCTCTGACAGCCAGCAACTGCACTGGCGGCTAGCAACAGCATCAACCTGCGCATGATGAATGTCCCAATGATTTGGTCATTCAGCATAACGCTGATCAGGTGCCTTGACAGCCTGCCGGTGTGCCTTGGCCAATCACTTTTCGTTGTTGGTTATAGAGTTTTGCCCACGGCCGAAAGCCGATATTCCCCGCTTGCAGCTGATAGCGCTCACCGGCGTTGAATTCGTTGTATTTCACGTTTAACTGACAGTCACGCCACAGCGTCTCGGCATCCGGGCCGATATTGGTCGGCTGGACCGGGAACTGATAACGCACCGTCAGCTCATGACTGCCCGGCGGCACCTGAAAATAGCGTTTGTCGTTAGCGGCTTTATCGTCGACTTCCAACGCCTGCAGCGTCGTGTCTTCCTGCCGAGAGTCCAGGTCGATCCACGCTTGCGACGGGTCATGGAAGGGCAGTCCAAATCCAGCACAGCCCGTCAGCATCAACAGGGCCCCCGTCAGCATCAACTTGTGCATAGCGCAGCTCCGGTCAGGCGGGATAGTCTTGCGGCAGACTTTCCAGGGATGATTTTATTTTGATCAGGCCGTTTCCAAGCCTTGGGTTACTTGATCGCGTTTTCCGCGTTTTGTTTCCGGGTGTGTTGCTTTTGTTACTCAACGGTTGCGCCAGCCTCAGCTATTACGGCCAGTTGGCCAATGGCCAACTGCAACTCCTGCAGGCTCGTGAGCCGGTGTCCGAGGTGGTTGCCGATCCCTCCCGCGATCAGAAACTGCGCGCGCATCTGGCGCAGTCACAAAAAGCCCGGACATTCGCCAGCGAGCATCTGCACCTGCCAGACAATCAAAGTTACCGGCTGTATGCCGACATTGGCCGGCCGTACGTAGTCTGGAACGTCTTCGTCACGCCGGAGTTTTCCCTGACGCCGCAGAATCATTGCTTCCCGATCGCTGGTTGCGTCGCCTATCGCGGTTACTACAGCCAGAGCGCCGCCCGCGGCGAGGCAGCCGTGCAGCGCCTGCAAGGAATGGACGTGTCGATTGGCGGCGTCGAGGCCTATTCAACACTCGGCTGGTTCAACGATCCGATCATCAGTTCGATGATGGGCTGGGGCGACGAACGGCTGGCGACGCTGATTTTCCATGAGTTGGCGCATCAACGTATTTATGTAAAGGACGACACTGAGTTCAACGAGTCTTTCGCCACCTTCGTCGAACAGGAAGGCACGCGCCAATGGCGTGCATCCCGCAGCTTGGCGCCGGACAACGGCGCACAGGCACAGCGACGAGATCAATTCACTCAACTGGTGCTGGACACTCGCACGCGCCTTGAAAAGCTTTACGCCCTGCCATTGCCGGCGGATCAAATGCGCCAGCGCAAGGCCGCCGAGTTCGAGCGGCTGCGCAGCGAATACCGGCATTTACGCGATAGCCAATGGGCTGGGGACAGACGCTATGACGCCTGGATCAATGCGCCGATGAACAATGCCCGGCTGTTGCCGTTTGGGTTGTATGACCAATGGGTGCCGGCGTTTACCGCGTTATTCAGGCAAGAGGGTGGGGATTGGGTGAGGTTTTATGCGRCGGCCGAGAAGCTGGGGGCATTGCCGGTTGGAGAGCGCAAGGCGGCGATGAAAGCCTTGGCAGAATCGAAAAATTCCGCTGGTTGAGCGGGCCTCATCGCGGGCAAGCCTTGCTCCTACAGTAGGATTGACGCATATCCTGTAGGAGCAAGGCTTGCCCGCGATGACGTCCGCCAGGTTCACAACCAAATAGCGTCCCACAGCGGATAATCCCCAACCCTCTCGACCAACCCCGCTCGCAGTGGATTGGCGACGATGTATCGTGCTACTGCCTGCAGATCTTCTTCTTTGCGAATGGCACGATCATGGAATCCCGGCTGCCAAATCGGGCCTTCTCTCTGAAGTGTCCGGTTCAATGTGACTGTTGTGCGTGATTTCGTGCGGGCCATCAGGGTCGACAAGGGAATGTTTTGAAGTTCAATAAGCCAATGGAAATGATCGGGCATGACAACCCAGGCCAACGAGTTGGCAAATTGCTCTTGCTCGGCTTTTTTAAATGCATCGACTACTAATCGACCCGTTTGAAAACTGGAGAGAACAGGCTGACGGTTTCGGACGACGGCTGTCAGCAAGTAGATTTGCCCCTCCTGCGAGTAACGTCCGAAACGTAAGCGATGAGCATGGTGCTGGCTTGGCATTGATGATCCTCCTTGATCTATCTTCTTTTGAGGCTAGATCATGGAGCGAAATTTGAGTCGCAACAGTTACTCAGGATGTGTCTGGAGGAACGCCATCGCGGGCAAGCCTTGCTCCTACCGCATACCCTGTAGGAGCAAGGCTTGCCCGCGATAGCGATTTAACTAGCGCTGCAAAAACGCCTGGTGCATCTCATCCAGCGTTTCAAAGTGATAGGTCGGCGCTTCTGCGCTCAGCTCTTCGTGGCTGCCAAATCCATAACCCACCGCCACCGAGTCCAGCCCATTACTGCGCGCACCGATCAGGTCATGCTTACGATCACCGATCATCAGGGTGTTGGCAGGATCGAGACCTTCTTCAGCCATCAGATGTGCAATCAACTCGACCTTATTTGTACGCGTGCCATCCAGCTCACTGCCGTAAATCACTTTGAAGTGTTTGGCGAAGTCAAAATGCCGGGCGATTTCCCGGGCGAAAACCCATGGCTTGGACGTCGCGATGTACAACTGCCGCCCTTGGCCACTCAGGGTTTCCAACAGCGGCGTGACGCCGTCGAACACACGATTCTCGTACAGACCGGTGACCTTGAAGCGTTCGCGATAAAAATTCACCGCTTCCCAGGCCTTGGGCTCATCGAAGTCGTAAAACTGCATGAACGCCTGCAACAGCGGCGGGCCGATGAAGTGTTCCAGCCTGGTCAGGTCGGGTTCATCGATGCCCAGTTTGCTCAGGGCGAACTGGATCGAACGCGTGATGCCCTCGCGCGGGTCGGTCAACGTGCCATCGAGGTCGAATAAAACGGTTTGGTAATGCATGACTATTCCTGGGCAATAACGGGACGGAGTCAGAGCTGGTCGTAACCTTCCGCCAGATGCAGATCCTTGAGTTTCACGTAATTCGCCGCGCTGTAGGTGAAAAAGGCCTTTTCCTTGTCAGTCAGCGGGCGGATCTGTTTCACCGGGCTGCCCACATAGAGGAAGCCGCTTTCCAGGCGTTTGCCCGGTGGCACCAGACTGCCAGCGCCGATAATCACCTCATCCTCGACCACCGCACCGTCCATGACGATGCAGCCCATGCCAATCAGAACCCGGCTGCCCACGCTGCAACCGTGAAGCATGACTTTATGCGCAATGGTCACATCGTCGCCGATCAGCAACGGAAAGCCATCGGGGTTGAACGGGCCGGCATGGGTGATGTGCAGCACGCAGCCATCCTGAACACTGGTGCGCGCACCGATGCGGATGCGCTGCATGTCACCGCGGATGACCGTCAGCGGCCAGACAGAGCTGTCTTCGCCGATTTCGACGTCGCCGATCACCACCGCCGAGCCGTCGACAAAAGCGCCTTTGCCCAGCAGCGGCGTGTGGTTCTGATACTTGCGAAGGGTCACGATAGGGTTTCTCTCTGTTGCTGATAGCTGCGGTGAGCGTCGATTGTAATTAAGATGGCCGCATGTTTCTTCCAGCCAAGGTGCCAACCGTGAGCGTGAACAACCCTCTTCTGCAGTCCTACGACCTGCCGCCGTTCTCGGCGATCCGTGCCGAACACGTGCAACCGGCCATTGAACAGATCCTGGCTGACAACCGCGCCGCCATTATCGAGATCCTCAAGACTCAGGGCAAACAACCGACCTGGGCCGGCCTGGTACTGGCGATGGACGAGCTCAATGATCGCCTGGGATCTGCCTGGAGCCCGGTCAGCCACCTGAATGCCGTGTGCAACAGCGCCGAATTGCGTGAAGCCTACGAATCCTGCCTGCCGGCCTTGAGCGCCTACTCCACCGAGCTGGGCCAGAACCGCGAATTGTTCGAAGCCTTCGAAGCCTTGGCCAACAGCCCGGAATCCGCCGGTTTCGATGTGGCGCAGAAAACTATCCTGGAACACTCGCTGCGTGACTTCCGTCTGTCGGGTATTGACCTGCCGGAAGCCGAGCAAAAACGTTACGCCGAAGTCCAAAGCAAACTCTCGGAACTGGGCAGCCGCTTTTCCAACCAGCTGCTCGATGCCACTCAGGCCTGGACCAGGCACGTCACCGATGAAGCCACCCTCGCCGGCCTGACCGATTCCGCCAAGGCGCAAATGGCTGCCGCTGCACAGGCCAAGGGTCTGGAAGGCTTTCTGATTACCCTGGAATTCCCGAGTTACTACGCGGTGATGACCTACGCCCACGACCGTGCCCTGCGCGAAGAAGTCTACGCCGCCTACTGCACCCGTGCGTCGGACCAGGGTCCGAATGCCGGACAGAACGATAACGGCCCGGTCATGGAAGAAATCCTCGACCTGCGCCAGGAACTGGCCAAGCTGTTGGGTTTCGCCAGTTTCTCCGAGCTGAGTCTGGCCACCAAAATGGCCGAGTCCAGCGATCAGGTGCTGGGGTTCCTGCGCGACCTGGCCAAGCGCAGCAAGCCGTTTGCCGCGCAGGACCTGGAACAACTCAAAGCCTATGCCGCCGAACAAGGCTGCCCGGAYCTGCAAAGCTGGGACAGTGGWTTCTACGGYGAGAAACTYCGCGAGCAGCGTTACAGCGTKGCCCAGGAAGCCTTGCGCGCGTACTTCCCGATCGACAAAGTGTTGGGCGGCTTGTTCGCCATCGTTCAGCGTCTGTACGGCATCGAGATCGCCGAGCAGAAAGGCTTCGACACCTGGCACCCGGATGTTCGCCTGTTTGAAATCAAGGAAAACGGCCAGCACGTCGGCCGTTTCTTCTTTGACCTTTACGCCCGCGCCAACAAGCGCGGTGGTGCGTGGATGGACGGCGCTCGCGACCGTCGCCGCACGGCTGAAGGCTCGTTGCAAAACCCGGTGGCCAATCTGGTGTGCAACTTCACCCCGGCCGACAGCGGCAAGCCTGCGCTGCTGACCCACGATGAAGTCACCACCCTGTTCCACGAGTTCGGTCACGGCCTGCATCACCTGCTGACCCGCGTTGAACACGCGGGCGTCTCCGGCATCAACGGCGTGGCCTGGGATGCGGTCGAACTGCCGAGCCAGTTCATGGAAAACTGGTGCTGGGAGCCGGAAGGCCTGGCGCTGATCTCCGGTCATTACGAAACCGGCGAGCCACTGCCTCAAGACCTGCTGCAGAAAATGCTCGCGGCGAAAAACTTCCAGTCCGGCCTGATGATGGTGCGTCAGCTGGAGTTCTCGCTGTTCGACTTCGAACTGCACGCCACCCACGGCGATGGCCGTAGCGTGGCGCAGGTGCTTGAAGGCGTGCGTGATGAGGTGTCGGTCATGCGTCCACCGGCCTACAACCGTTTCCCGAACAGCTTTGCGCATATCTTCGCTGGCGGTTACGCGGCGGGTTACTACAGCTACAAATGGGCGGAAGTGCTGTCGGCCGATGCGTTCTCGAAGTTCGAAGAAGACGGCGTGCTCAATGCCGAGACCGGTCGCGCATTCCGCGAAGCCATTCTGGCGCGCGGTGGCTCCCAGGAACCGATGGTGCTGTTCGTCGACTTCCGTGGCCGTGAACCCTCGATTGACGCACTCTTGCGCCACAGCGGCCTGAGTGAGGACGCGGCAGCATGAGCGAGGGGCCTGTGATTACCAAAAAACGCTTTATCGCCGGGGCGGTCTGCCCGGCGTGCAGCGAGCCGGACAAGTTGATGATGTGGAACGAAGACGAAGTCCCGCACCGCGAGTGCGTGGCCTGCGGTTATTCCGACACATTGAATGAACAAGGTCTGTCCGTGCCCAAGGAATTGGGCACGCGGGTCAATACTTCGGCGCTGAAAGTGCCGGATGCCAAGGTTCAGGCCGTGCAGTTCTTCCCGAACCCGAAGCTGAAGAAAAAGCCTGACGAGCAACACTGAGTGACCACCACCTTGCGTCTTTTAACCGGGCTCAAGGTGGTGCCCTCCCTCCCCCTGTTTATTCGACGTGAGCGGATTTTAACCAGCTCTTCATCGAACATGTGGCGAACGGGCTGGTGCTGCAATCGCCATTGGCCAACGCGGTGCGAAGTTTGTCGACATCGGCCTGCATCATGTAGCGCACGCCATCCTTGAAATGGGTACTGTCACCAAAGCCGCCCCGAGTCATTTCGTTCAGGGCGTCTTCCTTGCTCCAACCCTGGATCACGACCCGATACATGGCCGCCATCAAGCCCGTGCGATCCGACCCGTGTTTGCAGTGCATCAGCACCGGGCCATGGGACTCGGCAGTCTGAATGGCACGAAGGGCTTTAAGGACATCCTCGTCATCTACGTGATTGGTGCGATAGGGCAACTGGACCTGAGTGATACCCGGCGTAGACAACCAGCTTGAATCCGTCTCGGGCAGGAAATTGATGACGGTTTTCACCTTCAGTTTTTCCAGCAACGCAATGACGCCACGGTCAGGCAAGGCGCTGCGGTAGAGCGTCGGGGACATTTGAAAGAGGTTGTATTGCATTTCCACCGGTTGAGCCCATTCCGCCGGACGAGGGGACGTGCTGTCATCCGCATGGACCAGAGTCAGGTTGAAAAATGCGGCCAGTGATATCAGAAACGTCGCAGAGAATAGGCGCAGTCGGGACATGCTCGGGCAACCGTATGGGAATCGGGTGGATAGGTGTCACAGAGCTTCAGCTCCAAGCAGTCAAAGGCCTGTGAGCCTGCTGTCAAAGAAATGTGAATGGAATGGCTTATTCCGGCTTTATTCACAATGCCTATAAGCTTCTATTAAAAAACGACACGGAAAAATGCCGTGTCGTTTATTGCTATCAATACTTATTGATTGCAGGAGTTAAGCTGCATTCATGGATTGATAATCTTTGAATAGGCTTTCGCCAATGCAATCAAAACAACTTTGTCCTGCGCATCGATTGCACCATCGCCGTTGACATCAGGAGTGTTGCCCATGGTAAAGGTGATCCCGCCATCGTTGGACACAGCCTCGCGAGTACTGGAGTCCAGCAGAGAGTAGGTGGGCGCACGGTTTTCAGGGTCATAACCCTCTTCCTTTAACGCGAACTGCATGGAAACCCGAACTTCTTTTGGACTAACGATAGAAGGCGCTTGTAGTTGCAAAAATACACCGCGCTGATTGTAGCCAGACATTTATTAAATCCTTTTAATATTGAAAACACGACAACTTCGTGTGAAGCGAAGAATACTGACAAGACCGATAAAAGTGCTATGTGCTTTATGTTTCGCATAATGACGAAACTCACAACTGTCAGGTGCTGAACGGCACTGGTCGATTCCGCCAAACCCGGATACTGTATGCGCATACAGCTAAAGGATCTTGTCGATGGCTACGCCCTTGCCACCTCGCGGACGCGGCACCGCCACCAACCCGCACAACCGCTTCGCACCGAATCGTTCGGTGGCCGAGGATGACGGCTGGTATCAGGAAGCGCCCGTCACCCAAGGCACCGAGGTGCGTATCGAAAAGGCGAAAACCATCATCACCCGCAACAACTCGCCGGACTTGCCCTTTGATCGCTCGATCAATCCCTATCGCGGCTGCGAGCACGGGTGCATTTATTGCTATGCGCGGCCCAGTCACGCCTATTGGGACATGTCGCCGGGACTGGATTTCGAAACCAGGCTGATCGCCAAGACCAACGCCGCCGATGTGCTGGAGGAACAGCTGTCCAAACGCGGCTATCAATGCGCACCAATCAACCTGGGCTCCAACACCGATCCGTATCAGCCCATCGAGCGCGAGCACAAAATCACCCGTAAAACCCTGGAAGTGCTGCTGCGTTACCGCCACCCGGTGACCATCATCACCAAAGGCTCGCTGATTCTTCGTGACCTGGACCTGCTGGCCGAACTCGCCGAGCAACGCCTGGTGGCGGTGATGATCAGCCTCACCACCCTGGACGATGAGCTCAAACGCATCCTCGAACCACGCGCCGCGGCACCCAAGGCCCGGTTGCGGGCGATCCGTGTGATGCGTGAAGCGGGTATTCCGGTTGGCGTGTTGTGCTCGCCGATGATTCCGATGATCAATGACAGCGAACTCGAAAGCCTGCTGACAGAGGCTCATGCGGCCGGCGCGCAAAGTGCGGCGTACATGATGCTGCGTCTGCCACTGGAGGTGGCGCCGCTGTTCGAAGAATGGCTGGCCGCCCACTATCCCCAGCGTGCCGCTCATGTGCTGAGCCTGATCCGCCAGAGCAGTGGCGGTGAGCTGTATGACAGTCGGTTTGGCGCCCGGATGCGCGGCGAAGGTCCCTTCGCCGACCTGCTGGCGCAACGTTTTACCAAAGCTATCAAACGCCTGGGGCTTAATCGTCGCGAAGGTTTTGATCTGGACTGTGAAGCCTTCTGTCCGCCAGGTCGCCAGATGTCGTTGATTTGAGGACAATTGGCCTAAGGTTGAGTAGTAAGAAACGCATGGCGCCCTCAGGCTGGTCACGTTTTTTGTGACCTGGAACACACGTTCTAGAGCGTTTGATTCAGTTTGAGTTAAGTTTCGGCCGCTACCTTGTTCATCGAGTGACTGACGGGTCTGATTTGCGACCTGGATGTTTTTTAAACAGCCACTGGCTTCACATCGGACAAAACGGGTAACTTCCCTGACTCCGCCAATGAGGATGAATACATGAGTGACAAGGATAAACAGCCATCAGCTGCGTCGGCGCAAGCACTCCCCGAGGCGGAAACCGCCGATGCAGCGCTGCAGCATATCGTTGACGGCTTTTTGCATTTTCATCACGAGGTCTTTCCACAGCAGGAAGAACTCTTCAAAAAACTCGCCACGGCCCAGAGCCCCAGAGCGATGTTCATCGCCTGCGCCGACTCGCGCATCGTTCCTGAACTGATCACCCAAAGCGCTCCCGGCGATCTGTTCGTAACCCGTAACGTCGGCAACGTTGTACCGCCTTACGGACAAATGAACGGCGGTGTTTCCACCGCCATCGAGTACGCGGTCCTGGCCCTCGGCGTGCAGCACATCATTATTTGCGGGCACTCCGACTGTGGCGCGATGCGTGCGGTGCTGAACCCGCAAAGCCTGGAAAAAATGCCCACGGTCAAAGCCTGGCTGCGTCACGCCGAAGTGGCGAAAACCATGGTCCAGGAAAACTGCCATTGCGCTGACGAAAACGAAAGCATGCACATCCTCACCGAAGAGAATGTGATCGCTCAGCTACAGCATTTACGCACGCATCCGTCAGTGGCCTCGCGCATGGCCAATGGTCAGCTGTTTATACATGGTTGGGTCTACAGCATCGAAACCAGCGAAATCAAAGCCTACGACGCGGACCAGGGTTGTTTCCTGCCGCTCGATGGCAGCCATCCGATTCCGGTGGCAACGCCCAAAGCGCGTTTCTAAAACCTCCTGATTCCCCCGTGTCGTTTAACCGAGGCTGTCGCAGGTGCATGTGCCGCTCGCGAATGCGGCCGAGGGTTCGACACTGCTGATTGAAACGTGGGGGTTGAAGCGAAGATTGGAGGGACGGTTGCGAACAGCCACCGGCGTAGGTGCTGCCGGGTAGATAAACCCGTGTGGGAGTGAGCCTGCTCGCGATAGCGGTGTGTCAATCGACATCAATATTGAATGAACAATTGCCATCGCGAGCAGGCTCGCTCCCACAGGGGACTGTGTTGGTTCTAAAGGATCAAGCCGCCGGCTGATCCAGCTCCAGGCCTACGCCCAAGCGGCGAGACATGCACGGCCAGCGCTTCCACGCGGCGCCGGTGTCCGGGCTATTGAGTTTCTCACGGTAGGCTTCCACTGATTCCAGCGCAAAACTCTCTTCGTTGAGCATCTCGTCGATGGCGTGATGCACCGCTTCGTCCAGTTGGTTGGCAAATTCCTCACCGATCAATTGGTGAGCAATCAGGTTGGCGACAGTCATGTCCAAGGGGATCAGTGGCTGGCCAAAATGTTTGATGTACAGGTCGTTGACCTCTTCTACAAAGCGGTGCGCCAGGTAGGCTTCGTCCAGCAGGCTGTCCAGACCGACATGCCCGGCCATGATTGCCGGAGGCTGGAGGAAATACTGCTCGGCGATTTTCAGCACCGGTTTGATTTGCGATTCGATACCCGCTTCCCTGGCGACTTCATTGGCTGCGTCCAGCAGATCGGGAACCTCCTCGATGTAGGCGTAAACAAAACGCGTCAGTACGCCATTGGCATCGGCCTCCGGCAATTGAATAGCTGGGTGAAGGTGAGGCAGTTTGGTCTGCAGCTGACGTGTCAGCAGGCCGGTTTCTGTTTCGTGTTGTTGGGCTTTTTGGATCTGCTCGCGCAATGCGGCGGTGTTCATGAAAACTCCAGGAAACAACGGCAATGAAATAGGGAAGACATAACTTAGCTGCCTTATGAAAAATGCTAAGACGCATTTGTCATAATTGTTTCATCCCTGAGACGCCTCCGTTATATCCGTTTGCCACCACTCGTCTGCATCCTTCTCCATTCCTGCCCTTGAACGCAAGTCCCAGCTGTTTCAGATCATTTACGCCTTCACATTGCGAGGTAGCAGTCGCTGTCTATACTCGGGTGGGAATGGAGTTAGCTGATGACGCCCGACTGCACACGCAGCAAGGCTCGGCGATTCAAGTTCGTAGTCTGAAAAAGCCGCTCCCTTGCCGCAGGTGAAAGCCGGCGGGATAACAAGAACGATAAGGGGAACCCGCAATGATGCGACATCCACACGTCTGGATGGGCCTCCTGTTGTGGTCGATTTTCAGTCAGGCGCAAGCCGCCTGGACTGTGAATATGGCGCCAGGAGCGACTGAAATCAGTCACGCAGTATTTGACCTGCACATGACCATTTTCTGGATCTGTGTAGTGATCGGCATCATCGTCTTCGGCGCCATGTTCTGGTCGATGATTCTGCACCGCCGCTCTACCGGGCAGGTGGCCGCAAAATTTCATGAAAGCACCACTGTTGAAATCCTCTGGACCATCGTGCCCTTCCTGATCCTGGTGGCCATGGCGGTGCCCGCGACGGCAACCCTGATCAAGATGTATGACGCCAGCGAGCCGGATATCGACATCCAGGTCACGGGCTATCAGTGGAAGTGGCACTACAAATACTTGGGCCAGGACGTTGAGTTCTTCAGCAACCTGAACACCCCCGCCGACCAGATCCACAACAAGGAAACCAAGGGCGAGCACTATTTGCTTGAGGTCGACAAGCCGCTGGTGCTGCCGATCGGCGCGAAGGTGCGCTTCCTGGTGACCTCCGCCGACGTCATCCACTCCTGGTGGGTGCCGGCCTTCGCGGTCAAGCGCGATGCGATCCCGGGGTTCGTCAACGAAGCCTGGACCCGCGTCGACAAGCCCGGCATCTACCGTGGCCAGTGCGCCGAGTTGTGCGGCAAGGACCACGGTTTCATGCCGATTGTGGTTGAGGTCAAGGAAAAGGCCGATTACGAAAAGTGGCTCGCCCAAAGCAAGGCTGAAGCCCAGCAACTCAAAGAGCTGACCAGCAAGGAATGGACCCTCGACGAGCTCAAGGAGCGCGGCGACAAGGTCTATCACACCACTTGCGTGGCCTGTCACCAGGCCGAAGGCCAGGGCTTGCCGCCGATGTTCCCGGCACTCAAGGGCTCGAAAATCGCTACCGGACCGATCAAGGATCACCTGAGCATTGTCTTCCACGGCAAGCCCGGCACCGCCATGGCGGCGTTTGGCAAGCAGCTCTCGGAAGTCGATATAGCGGCGGTAGTGACCTACGAGCGTAATGCCTGGGGTAACAACAAGGGCGACATGGTCACGCCTAAAGAAGTGCTGGAGCTGAAACAGGCGGAAAGCAAATGACCCGGTCTATTGCGTACTTGAGGAACGGGTCGGGGCTACACGCTCCGGCCTGCCCAGCCCACCTGTTTGCAGGAGACAGGACATGACTGCTGTCATCGATGAACATGTTCATACCGCCACCGACCACACTCATGTCCACGGTCCCGCCAAAGGCCTGATGCGTTGGGTGTTGACTACCAACCATAAAGACATCGGCACGCTGTACCTGTGGTTTGCGTTCTCCATGTTCTTGCTGGGGGGCTCGTTCGCGATGGTGATTCGCGCCGAGCTGTTCCAGCCGGGGCTGCAAATCGTCCAGCCGGAATTCTTCAACCAGATGACCACCATGCACGGTCTGGTGATGGTGTTCGGTGCGGTGATGCCGGCCTTCGTCGGCCTCGCCAACTGGATGATCCCATTGATGATCGGTGCGCCGGACATGGCGTTGCCACGGATGAACAACTTCAGCTTCTGGCTGCTGCCGGCGGCGTTCCTCCTGTTGGTGTCGACCCTGTTCACCCCCGGTGGTGGTCCGAACTTCGGCTGGACGTTCTACGCCCCGCTGTCGACGACCTACGCACCGGAAAGCGTGACGTTCTTCATCTTCGCCATCCACTTGATGGGGATCAGTTCGATCATGGGCGCGATCAACGTGATCGCAACCATCCTCAACCTGCGCGCCCCCGGCATGACGTTGATGAAAATGCCGCTGTTCGTCTGGACCTGGCTGATCACCGCATTCCTGCTGATCGCGGTGATGCCGGTACTGGCCGGGTGCGTGACGATGATGCTGATGGACATCCACTTCGGCACCAGCTTCTTCAGTGCCGCCGGTGGCGGTGACCCGGTGCTGTTCCAGCACGTGTTCTGGTTCTTCGGTCACCCCGAGGTGTACATCATGATCCTGCCGGCCTTCGGTGCCGTCAGCTCGATCATTCCGACCTTTTCGCGTAAACCGCTCTTCGGCTACACCTCGATGGTGTATGCGACGGCGAGTATCGCGTTCCTGTCGTTCATCGTCTGGGCGCACCACATGTTTGTGGTCGGCATTCCACTGGTGGGCGAGCTGTTCTTCATGTACGCGACGCTGCTGATCGCGGTGCCAACCGGGGTGAAGGTGTTCAACTGGGCCAGCACCATGTGGCAAGGCTCGCTGACCTTCGAGACACCGATGCTGTTTGCGGTGGCGTTCGTGATTCTGTTCTCCATCGGCGGCTTCTCCGGGTTGATGCTCGCCATCGCCCCGGCGGACTTCCAGTACCAGGACACCTACTTCGTGGTCGCGCACTTCCACTATGTACTGGTGCCAGGGGCGATCTTCGGGATCTTCGCCTCGGCCTATTACTGGATGCCGAAATGGACCGGCCACATGTACGACGAAACCCTCGGCAAGCTGCACTTCTGGCTCTCGTTCATCGGCATGAACATGGCGTTCTTCCCGATGCACTTCGTGGGTCTGGCGGGCATGCCACGGCGGATTCCGGACTACAACCTGCAATTCGCCGACTTCAACATGGTCTCCTCGATTGGCGCGTTCATGTTCGGTGCCACGCAGATCTTCTTCCTGTTCATCGTGATCAAGACCATTCGCGGCGGCCCGCCAGCACCGGCCAAACCGTGGGATGGGGCTGAAGGCCTGGAGTGGAGCATTCCGTCACCGGCGCCGTATCACACCTTCACCACGCCGCCGGAAGTGAAATGACTGTGGGAGCGAGCCTGCTCGCGAAGAACGAAAACGCGGTGTTCCTGTTGAACCGCGGTGCCTGCTTCGCGAGCAGGTCGAATCGTCGCACCGTCGCTCCCACAGGGTTATGCGCAGGGGTTAGAAATCATGGCTGACTCGATTTCGATGAAGAAACTGGTCACCCGCCTGCTGGTGGTGGTGGCGGCGATGTTTGTCTTCGGGTTTGCCCTGGTGCCGATCTACGACGTGATGTGCAAGGCCTTCGGCATTAACGGCAAAACCGCCGGGCAGTACGAGGGCGAGCAAACGGTCGACACTTCGCGACAAGTGCGCGTGCAGTTCCTGTCGACCAACACCGCCGATATGCCCTGGGATTTCTATCCCAAGAGTGAGGAGCTGACCGCCAATCCAGGCGCCGTGAACGAGATGATTTTCATCGCGCACAACCCCACCGATAAGCCGATGAGCGCCCAGGCCGTGCCGAGCATCGCACCCAGCACTGCGGCGGCGTACTTCCACAAGACCGAATGTTTTTGTTTTACCCAGCAAGTGCTGCAGCCCGGTCAACGGATCGAGATGCCGGTACGTTTCATCGTTGACCGTGACATGCCCAAGGATGTGAAGCACCTGACGCTGTCCTACACGCTGTTCGATATCACCGCCCGACATCCACCGGTAGCTGTAAACACTGGCGGCTGAGCGTGCCCGATAAGGAGAACAATAAATGGCAACTCATGAACACTATTACGTACCGGCCCAGAGCAAATGGCCGATCATCGCCACGGTCGGCATGCTCACCACCGTATTCGGCCTGGCCACCTGGTTCAACGATCTGAAAGCCGCGCGGCCAGAATCCCACGGCCCGCTGATCTTTTTCGTCGGCGGACTGTTGCTGGCCTACATGCTGTTCGGCTGGTTCGGGACGGTGATCAAGGAAAGTCGCGGCGGGTTGTACAGCGCTCAGATGGACCGCTCGTTCCGCTGGGGCATGAGCTGGTTCATCTTCTCCGAGGTGATGTTCTTCATCGCCTTCTTCGGCGCGCTGTTTTATGTACGCCATGTCTCCGGCCCGGCCCTCGGCGGCGAAGGCGCCAAGGGCATCGCGCACATGCTGTGGCCGACCTTCGAGTGGACCTGGCCGCTGCTGAACAACCCTGATTCGAAACTGTTTCCGCCGCCCAAGGAAGTCATCAGCCCGTGGGGTTTGCCGCTGCTCAACACCGTGCTGTTGGTGAGCTCCAGCGTGACCGTGACCATCGCCCACCACGCGCTGAAAAAAGGCCATCGCGGCGCGCTGAAACTCTGGCTGGCGCTCACCGTATTGCTGGGCTGCGCATTCCTCACCTTCCAGGCTGAAGAATACATGCACGCCTACCGCGAACTGGGCCTGACCCTCGGTTCCGGCATCTACGGTGCGACGTTCTTCATGCTCACCGGTTTCCACGGCGCCCACGTGACCATCGGCACGATCATCTTGTTTGTGATGTTGATGCGGATCATGCGCGGGCACTTCGATAACGAGAACCAGTTCGGCTTCGAGGCGGCGACCTGGTACTGGCACTTCGTGGACGTGGTGTGGATCGGTTTGTTCGTTTTCGTCTACGTGCTCTGAGCACTTTACCAAGGTGCAGAAGAGACCAACTGGCCGCTGAAAAAACCCCAGGCGATCAAGCCGACGGTGGCGGCGGCCAGCGCAACACGAACACTCAGGGCAATGACGAGGCGGTTCGAGCTGCTGTCGTCCTTGACCAGAAAAAACAGGCCGCTGAACAGGCTGACAACCGTGGCAATCAGCATCAGGACGATGGCTGCTTTGAGCATGGTGAGACTCCGGGGGAATGGCGATGCACTTGAGTATAGCTATCGCGAATACCGACTTTTTGGCCACGCCATGAAGCGCTTTCGGCCAGGCATCTTGCCGACACTGGTGGTCGCCCTATTGCTGCCGCTGCTGGTGTCGYTCGGGTTCTGGCAACTGAGCCGGGGGGCGGAGAAAAGCGCGCTGCTGCAAAGCTACACCGAGCGCCGTGCCGCCGAACCAATGGCCAGCACCGAGCTGCAACACACCGAGGACCCGGCCTTCCGCCGCGTTCGTCTGCACGGCCAATTCGATGCCGAGCATAGCGTGCTGCTGGACAACCGCCAGCGTAACGGCAAGGTCGGCGTTGAGCTGCTGCAACCGTTTCAGGACCAGGCGACCGGGCTCTGGTTGCTGGTCAATCGCGGTTGGCTGCCATGGCCGGACCGGCGCACACCGCCACAGTTCACCACCCCGACTCAGGCGTTGAGCCTGGACGCCTGGGTCTACGTATCCCCCGGTACGACCTTCCAGTTGCAGGCCGACCCGAGCACCACAACCTGGCCGGAGTTGGTTACCGCCGTTGAGCCTTCGAAACTCTGGGCGGCGCTGGGCCGAGAAGGGTTTTCCTACGAATTACGTGCAGAAAATGGTCCGGCGACTTACCAGGCCGATTGGCCAGTAGTCGCCATGGGCCCGGAAAAACACATCGCTTATGCCGTGCAGTGGTTCGCCATGTCGATTGCCCTGTTCGGCCTCTATCTCTATCTCGGCTGGCACAACGCAAAGGAGAAACACCATGGGAGCGGCCATGAATCCACCCAGCATGTCTAAGGCGAAAACGCCGGTGAGTCGGCGCAAGGGTCGCTTGCAGCTACTGCTTATTTTGCTCGGGGTGATCGGTCCGATGATCCTCGCCACCGGCATGTACAAATTGCAGTTCTGGGTGCCGGAGGGCCGCAGCTATCACGGTGAACTGATCGGCAACGGCCAGACCCGCGCCGACCTCGGTGTGCAGGCACAAGAGGATCGCTGGCAGCTGCTGGTGACCGCTCCGAAAGATTGCTCGGTGGATTGCCAGCAACTGGTGTATCTGGCGCGGCAGATCCAGATCGGCCTCGGCCGTGATGCCGGGCGCGCCAGTCATGCCTTGGCCGCGGCACAACCGCTGAGCAGTGAATACGACGCCAAGCTGACTCGCGAGTATCCTCAATTGCAACGCTACCCAATGGACCTGACCACCTTCAGCAAGACGACTGGCGACAAAACGGTGCCGCAACTGTGGATCATCGACCCTCACGGCAATCTGGTGCTGCGCTACGACCCGACGGTGAAGGGTAAGGATCTGCTCAACGACCTGCGTCATCTGCTGAAACTGTCGAACATCGGATAAGGGCATCGTCATGGCCAAACCTGGATTTCGCCTCGCGCTGTTTGCCACCTTGCTGGCACTGATTGTGGTGTTGCTCGGCGCTTACACCCGCCTGACCCACGCCGGCCTCGGCTGCCCGGACTGGCCGGGTTGCTATGGCTTTATCAGCGTGCCGAAAAGCGACGTTCAATTGGCCCATGCCGAACTGCATTTTCCCGACGCTCCTGTTGAAGCCCATAAGGGCTGGAACGAGATGGTTCACCGCTACTTCGCCGGCACGCTGGGGCTGTTGATCTCGGTGCTGGCGGGACGCGCCTGGGTCCATCGTCGTCATCCGGGGCAACCGGTGAAGTTGCCGTTGTTTCTGCTGGCGGTGGTATTCGCCCAAGCCGCGTTCGGCATGTGGACGGTGACGCTCAAGCTTTGGCCGCAAGTGGTCACCGGGCATTTACTCGGTGGTTTTGCGACGTTGAGTCTGCTGTTTTTGCTGACATTGCGATTGTCCGGCGTGGTGCCGGCGCTGACCGTGCCACGGCGTTTGCAGTATTGGGCGACCGCCGGGTTGCTGCTGGTGATCCTGCAAATTGCCTTGGGTGGCTGGGTCAGTTCCAACTACGCAGCGGTGGCCTGCATCGACTTCCCCACCTGCCACGGTCAATGGCTGCCACCGGCTGATTTCGCCAACGGCTTTCACCTGACCCAACACATCGGCCCCAATTACCTCGGCGGGCAACTGGACAGCGATGCCCGCACCGCGATTCATCTGACTCACCGCATCGGCGCTTTGCTGGTGACCCTGGTTTTGTTGGGGCTGGCCTGGCAACTGAAGGTGGTCGGCATGACACGCTTGGCGGGGATGGTGCTGATCGCGCTCGCCGCACAAATCACCCTCGGTATCAGCAACGTGCTGTTCCACCTGCCGCTGCCGGTGGCCGTCGCCCACAACGCCGGCGGTGCGGCACTGTTGCTGACGATGGTGCTGGTCAATTATCACGCGCGAACCAGTCTGGTTCGGGTCAAACAGCAATCCCCTGCGCGCTGGCGCTTCAGCCCGCGTAAACACTCGGCCGGGCCCATAACAATAAAAGGAGAGATGCCATGGCGACGCTGATCGGCGAACGTCACAGTCAGGCAATCTGGCGTGACTATCTGGAGCTGACCAAGCCGAAAGTGGTGGTGCTAATGCTCATCACCTCACTGGTCGGTATGTTCCTGGCGACGCGCGCCGGGGTGCCGTGGACGGTGCTGGTGTTCGGCAATCTGGGGATTGCTTTGTGTGCCGGCGGTGCGGCGGCGGTCAACCATGTGGTGGACCGGCGCATTGATGCGGTCATGGCTCGCACGCACAAACGTCCGTTGGCCGAAGGCCGTGTATCACCGGCTGCGGCGCTGACGTTTGCCTTGGTATTGGCGGTGCTGGGCCAGGCCGTGCTGCTCGCTTTCACCAACCCGCTGACTGCCTGGTTGACCCTGGCTTCGCTGCTCGGATACGCAGTGGTCTACACCGGCTTCCTGAAACGCGCGACTCCGCAGAACATCGTCATCGGCGGCCTGGCCGGGGCGGCACCACCGCTGCTCGGCTGGACCGCCGCCACCGGCCACGTCAGCGCCGAACCACTGTTGCTGGTGCTGATCATCTTCGCCTGGACCCCACCACACTTCTGGGCCTTGGCGATTCACCGCAAAGAGGAATACGCCAAGGCTGACATCCCGATGCTGCCGGTGACCCATGGCGAGCACTACACCAAGGTTCACATCCTGCTTTATACCTTCGCGTTGCTGGCCGTCAGCCTGATGCCCTACGTGATCCACATGAGCGGTATGCTCTACCTGATTTGCGCGCTGGGGCTGGGCGCAAGGTTTCTACAATGGGCCGTGGTGCTGTACCGTGGCACTCGGCCGCACGCGGCGATCAACACGTTCAAGTACTCTATTTACTACTTGTTCCTGCTGTTTATCGCGCTGCTCGTAGACCACTACTTACTGTTGAACCTATGACTCGAACCCAGAAAACCGTCTTCATTCTCGTCGCCCTGATCGCACTGGTCCTGGGCCTGACCATCAACAAAGTGCTGTCCGGTAAAGGCCAGGGCGACCCGACGGCACTGATCGACGCGGGCATCATCTTGCTGCCGCAAAGCCGCAACCTGCCGGACGTGAAGATGACCGATCAGGACGGCAACCCGGTGACGGTCAATCAGCTGAAGGACAAGTGGAGCTTGCTGTTCTTCGGCTACACCTTTTGCCCGGACATCTGCCCGACCACCCTCGCCCAGTTGCGTCAGATCAAGAGCGAACTGCCACCGGAGGCGGCGGCCAAGCTGCAGATCATCCTGGTCAGCATCGACCCGAACCGCGATACGCCGAAGCAACTCAAGCAGTACTTGGGCTACTTCGATCCGCAGTTCAAAGGCCTGACCGCTTCCTCGGTTGATGACATTCAGACGCTGGCCAACGCGGTGAGCATTCCGTTTATTCCGGCGGACACCAGCAAGGCCAATTACACGGTGGATCACAGCGGCAACCTGGCGGTGATCGGGCCAGACGGGACGCAGCGCGGGTTTATTCGGGGGCCGCTGAACAACGCTAAATTGGTGGCGCAGTTGCCGGTGATGCTTAACCGCCAATAAGCGACATAAACCTCTGTAGGAGCC